>JAEEQC010000090.1 GCA_016285135.1 Lachnospiraceae bacterium | reverse complement strand
GCTCCTTGATGCCGGGAAGAATCTTAAGGGCGCACTTTGTCGTCTTACAGATGTTGACGATCCTGCCGGTCTCGCTCTTACTTATGGAAGGAATTGCGATGATTATCTCCCTGATATTGTATTTATCCGCATAATAAGGAATGTCATCCGTATTTCCGACAACCTTTACTCCAAGGATGTAGCTGCCGATCTTCTCCCTCGAATCATCAATAACGCAGCAAACCGTTTTATGGGTATCATCGTTGTTGGTCATTTCCCTGATGATCATACTTCCGGCTTCGCCGGCTCCGATGACCATGACATTGCTACCGTATTTACGGTCAACATAATTCCTGATGATCGTCCTGACGACCCTATAGCCGAAGCGGCTTATGGACAGAATAACCAAAATGATAAAGAAATACAGGAAATAGAAGCTTCTGGGAAGCCTGTATTCATCGTAGTGGAACACATAGATGAGGATAACGTAAACCAATGTAGAAAGAATACTTGCAAAAACTACCCTCTCAAGCTCCTTTATACCCGCATAGGTCCAAAGGCTGCTGTAAAGACGCAACATCCAGAGTATGATGATCGTCACTGCAGTGGCAACAGGCAAAAGGTCAAGAACGATCCTAAGGTAAGGCTCCTGAATTCTTTCAAAGGAAAGATCGAATCTTAACAACAGCGCCCCGATCGAGGCAGCTGCAACCGTAACGATGTCTATAAATGCGAGAAGAAGTTTTCTAAACAACACCTTTCTTCCATGTCTGAACAAATCCATAATAAATCTCCTCTTTGGAAGCGATGTTTTCCGCTTCCGTATCCTTACCCAACACATAACTGTGTATCAGGTCATTTCCTCACCATAGATGTCATATGCTTATTGCAAAAAAAGCCATACCTGATATGGGTATGGCTTACGTGTGTGACACGATTCGAACGCGCGATCTTCTGGTCCGTAGCCAGACGCTCTATCCAGCTGAGCTACACACACATCCTGCGAATGTCTCTCCGATCATCGTCCGACTGAGACGACGTAGTAGGCTTCGCAAGGAGTTATACTACCATAAACCGGCATTGGTGTCAATACTGTTTTATCGTGTATTTAACGCTTATTTGCAACGGACTGATATTAAAAACCCATTGAAACAGCGGTTCTGCGGTGTTATCATCTTTTATATACTTCAACAAAGGGGGATGTTACAAATGGCAAGAGAAAACTGGTCTTCAAGATCAACCTTTATTCTGGCTTCCATCGGTTCTGCGGTGGGACTCGGGAACGCATGGAGATTTCCCGGACTTGCGGCCAAGCACGGCGGTGGTGCTTTCCTGCTCGTATACCTGGTTGCTCTGTTCGCACTCGGTATCCCGCTTCTCGCTATGGAGATCTCGATGGGTCGAAGGATAGGTCAGGGCGTTCCGGGCACTCTTCGCACAGTCAACAAGAAAGCCGAACACATCGGCTGGATCGCGGTTTCCAACGGACTCTTTATCTCAGTGTACTACGCAGTCGTATTTGCATGGGTAATCCTCATGTTCTTCCTGAGCTTTAAGTTCGCAGGCTTTACCGGAGCCGAAGACGGCGTTGCACAGGCAAGCTCGTTGTGGCTTGAGACGATCAAAACCACCGGTACGACTTCCGGCTACGGTGACATTTCACTTCCCGTACTCGGATGCCTTATACTTGCATGGGGAAGCTGCTACTACTGCATACGTAACGGATCGCAGAGCGTCGGAAAGGTCGTTAAGTACACCGTTTCACTGCCCGTTATCTGCCTTATCATACTTGCTGTCCGCGGAATAACGATGCCGGGTGCCGGCGACGGTCTCGCAAAGCTCTTTATCCCCGACTGGTCGGCCCTTGCGGATTCGACTCTGTGGGTTGACGCGATCGGACAGGTATTCTACTCATTATCGGTTGCCATGGCGATCATGTTTGCTTACGGTTCCTATTTAAAGAAGGATACAAACGTTGCTGTCGACACGATCATTATCGCTCTGGCGGATATGTTCATAAGCGTACTCGCCGCAATAGTTATGTTCTCAACAATGTCCGGAACCGGAATGCTTGACAACATGACCGCATCGGGTATCTCGACCGCCTTCATCGTTTACCCTCAGGCAATCGTCAACCTGACGGATTCTCCGGTACTGAACGCCGGATTTGCCTTTGTTTTCTACTTCTGCCTGATCACACTTGCGATCGACTCGCTGTTCTCGATCGTTGAGGGAACAACAACCGCCATTGCGGACAAGTTTAAGATCAACAAAAAGAAGACAACGATCACCATGTGTATCATCGAGTTCTTCATCGGCATCTTCTTCTGCACGGGTGCGGGACTTGCATGGCTCGACATCATCGACAATTTCATTAACAGCTACACTCTCGTACTCACGGGTATCCTCGAAGCGATCGCTGTCGGATGGTTCTTCAAGACCGGCAAAGTACTAGAGGAGATCAACAAGAACACAAACAAGTTCAAGATGCCTGTCGGATGGTTCTACCCTTCCATCAAAGTCATCACTCCCGTGGTCCTTACCGCCCTGTTTGTATGGAATATCGTCTCTCTGTTTGAATCCGGAGGAATCTACGGTGCAAACGACGGTTATTCACTTGCATCAAACATTATCGGCGGCTGGCTCATCATCGCCATAAGCGTCTTCTCGGGTGCCATCATCAAGCTGATAGTCCATCACCTCAAAAAGAAAGGGTTTAAGGAAGACGACCGCAACTGGGATTCATACACAGACTGATCAGACACTCTGTAGCACATAGTTTTATACAACAAAAAGTACCCTCTTAGCCAGACCAACCCGGTAAGGAGGGTACTTCATATTACGCGTTTATTATATTTCACGCCTGTTCTTCTTTTAACTTTGCAGCCTGCTCAGTCTGGATCTCATCGATCGCTGACAGCATCGGCTCGATATCTAGGCCCTTGAGTTTTCTGTCTATATAGTTTTTGGTGATCTTTCTCACTGTGTTTGAAAGTACTATCACACCGATAAGGTTGGGTATCATCATAAGCCCGTTGAACGTATCCGAAATATCCCAGGCGATCGACGATGTCATGAGAGCTCCGGTGACAACCATAAGCGTAAAGAAGATCTTGTAGCCCTTAACGGCCTTTGTCCCGAAGAGGTACTCAAATGACTTTGCGCCGTAATGCGACCACCCCAGAACCGTCGTGAATGCGAAAAGGAACATGCAGATCGCAACGAACTTCGAGCCCCAGTCGCCGAAGACGGTCGAGAATGCTGCGCTCGCAAGCGTGGCATCCGAAAGGCCTTCCTGCATAAGTCCCGTATCGATATCAACAACACCGCTCGTAAGGATAACGAGCGCCGTGATCGTGCAGACGATGATCGTATCCGCAAACACTTCAAATATTCCCCACATGCCCTGACGAACGGGTTCGATAACATTTGAATTGGAGTGAACCATAACCGAAGATCCGAGACCTGCTTCGTTCGAGAAGACGCCTCTCTTAAAGCCCCAGGTTACGATGGTCTTAATGCTTATACCCACTGCTCCGCCCCATGCGGCTTCCGTCGTAAACGCATTTGCAAAGATAGAACCGAATGCAGCTCCTATGTTTTCATAATTGACAAAGATGATCACAAGGCTTCCGAGAAGGAAAAAGATGACCATAAAAGGAATAACCTTTTCTGCAAAGTTGGCGATCCTCTTGAGGCCGCCGACAATGATAAGGGCAGCAAGGATAACCAGAATAAGACCGAGTACGAGGTTATAAACGGTGATCTCACCGAACAGAGTGGTGTTAAATGCATCGATCGGGAAAGCAGCCTTGACGTTCATGACGATCTTATTGACCTGACCCATGTTACCGATACCGAACGAAGCGAGGATCGCGAACACAGAAAAGAGAACTGCCAGCACCGAGCCAACCTTTCCGAGGCCCTTCTTCCTGCCAAGGCCGTCCTTGAGGTAGTACATGGCGCCGCCTGACCACTCCCCTTCGGCATTACGTCTGCGGAAGAAGATTCCGAGTACGTTTTCCGAGTAATTGGTCATCATTCCGAAGAATGCGGCGATCCACATCCAGAAGATCGAGCCGGAGCTTCCGAAAGCGATGGCTGCCGCAACACCTGCGATATTACCCGTACCGATGGTAGCAGCGAGCGCAGTACAAAGTGACTGGAACTGCGAGATCGCGCCCTTGTCTTTGGTATGGCCGGAAACATCCTTATGGAACACGCTTCCGATGGTGTTCTTCATCCAGTGTCCGAAGTGAGTAACCTGAAAGGCCTTGGTGATCACGGTCGTAAGGATACCCGTACCGATCAAAAGTACAAGTCCTATGGTGACCCATACGAATGAATTGATCGAGTCGTTAATGTTACCCAGTGTTTCAAGCATGTTTTCTCCTCCTGATAAAAGAAATCCGAAAGCCGCACTGAACATGCTTTCGGACCCATATTACTCTGTAAATGCCGGCGACCGGGGTCGAACCGGTACGAGGGGTAAGCCTCACGGGATTTTAAGTCCCGGGCGTCTGCCAATTCCGCCACGCCGGCATATTTTATAAAGTAAAGACATCCAGCGAACTTCAGTCGCTTGATGTCCGTACTCTTTATAAACGATGGGACCTATAGGGCTCGAACCTATGACCCTCTGCTTGTAAGGCAGATGCTCTCCCAGCTGAGCTAAGATCCCCCACAACCACCAAATTTGCGAAGCAAATTTGTGTGCCCGACGAAAAAGGTTGCGATGCTTCAACGCAATCGTTTTTCGGTAGGGTTGCGGAACAAAGTGAAGCAAGTTGTTAGAAAAAAATCGAGTCACTTCGTGACGATGATTTTTTTCGATACCCCCAACGAAGCTGAAAAACTCCTTCCGCATACCGACCCAGATCGGACTCGAACCGACGACCTCCGCCGTGACAGGGCGGCGCTCTAACCAACTGAGCCACTAGGCCAAAAACAAATCCCCTACGGGATTAAAGTGGACCTTCGGGGACTCGAACCCAGGACCGACCGGTTATGAGCCGGTTGCTCTAACCAACTGAGCTAAAGGTCCGAAAATGATTGAAAAGCAACCGCTTTCCGATCATATGACTCCGACGGGAATTGAACCCGTGTTACCGCCGTGAAAGGGCGATGTCTTAACCTCTTGACCACGGAGCCGTTAACATGTCGCAGATGACTGCAACGTGAGTATTATATAACACGAAGATGTTGCTTGTCAATCATTTATTAAACTCTTTGAGCGCTTTTGAGCTATTTAATTATTTAAATCATTGACCAAGAGAAAATGACCCTATACCCCCATCTCCATCGATCAAAAACAGTGAAATTATATTCTGCGGCTTGATCATTCCATTCTCTGTTTGACTCAATTCACCAATATATAAAACACGAACCCTGTCTCCTTCTTGCACTGTAGGAACAGGCTCATCGGAGATCGTATTCAGGCTTACACTCAATTTGTCTCCTGTCACTACTTCCTGCTGATAACCTTCGGTACATTCAACCGTAATATGGTCATTATGCTTTTCGAGCACTATCGCGTCAAAGTAACCCTGACCAATTCCGGGTGTGTCAACATTACTATCGCCGCCTCCTATCGCGACCGTTTTCTCATTCTCTGTTACCAATATGATCGTAACACAAACCGCAGCCACAACAAAAACCGCCAACAATCCACATATAACAAGTTTTCCGTGATTCTTCATGAGCATTATCCTCCCCTCATGACCCACAACCCCCGTCCCCAAAGGGACATCCACAAACAGTGTCAATACTATAATACTAGATAAATAATTAATGTCAACTCATTTATTGTTTACCAGATCTTTTATCACTTCACCCGCCACAATGAGTCCCGCTACGGACGGAACGAATGCGATGCTTGCAGGCGTGACTCTTCTGCCCGTCTGTTCTTCTTCAAGCTGAAGCGGTTTGATCGCTTCTTCACGCGAGTACACAACCTTGAGCGATTCAATCCCTCGTTTCTTAAGTTCCCGCCTCATTACCTTGGCAAGAGGACATACCTGCGTTTTGTAAATGTCCGCCACCTCAAATGCAGTCGGGTCGAGCTTGTTTGCTGCTCCCATACTGCTGATGACGGGAGTACCCGCCTCTTTTGCCCTTTTGATGATCTCAATCTTGGCCGTAACGGTATCGACAGAATCAACCACATAATCATATACGCTCATGTCGATATCCCCTGCATTCTCAGGGAGATAAAACATCCTGAAGACATTGACCTCGCAGTTCGGATTGATCTCAAGGATCCTCTCCTTCTCCGCATCCACCTTGTACATTCCAAGCGTCTTATGTGTCGCGATGATCTGTCTGTTGATATTCGATTCACAGACCGTGTCCGCATCAACAAGATCGATCTTTCCCACACCGCTCCTCGCAAGCGCTTCAACGGCGTAACTTCCGACACCGCCTACACCGAAAACGCACACACGCGAAGAAAGGAGCTTTTCAAGCCCCTCTTCTCCTATAAGCATCTCTGTTCTGATAAACTGTCCTGACACTCTACTGTTCCTCACCTGAATACCTCATACCGCGCATCTCCGGAAGGTGCATCAGCAACGATTCCGGCAACTTCTCCCATCTTCACTTGTCATCCCCTATCGCTCTATCAGTGTTGCTCTGCAAGGAGCTCCGTCGCACCCTCCGAGATTAAGTGGTGCGCAATGCAAGAGATACACTCCCACCGGTACCTGAGACAATCTTATCCCTTCAAGGAGCACGATCTCAGCTCCAAGCATGATAAGATGCACCTCCATCGGTGCCTCAACCGGTCCGACTGTCTGGGATTCATTCCCATAGAGTTTTATCTTTGCCCGCGCAAAGACCTCAGCGGCTTCTTTTGTTACCGTGACGTCGCCTTTAACAAGGATTCTTTTTGCCGCATCACCGTCTATATCGGCTGCCGCAGCTTCCCTTAGGATCCTTTGGGCGTCCTCAGCTTGAAGAAGGCCGCTATGCTCTGCCACATATGCGTATCCCACAAATCTCTCCAGATCAACTTGATCGATGGTCTTTCCGTTGTCATAAAAGTGATACGGTGCATCGACATGAGTGCCGTTGTGAGCACACATCTCAAATGCTGTCAAATTACATACAGCCCCGTCTGCAATTCTTAGTTTAACTTCTTTTTTCGGAGTCGGATCCCCCGGATAAACCGCACAGGAAAAGAGTTCCTGAGTGATGTCGTATATTTTCATGCGTTTCCTCCCTGAAGGCTTTTCGCTACTTCTCTAATGGCCGCCCAGTCCGGACAAAACCTATAGTTGAGAACATTCAAACATGTTTTTGCTCTGTTTGTCAACTAATAAAAGGCCAAAGAAGCCATATACTTCAGAATATGCAAAGTGATCAAGCCTATACTTCCTGCTTTGACTTTTCAAGTGCCGCGATCACCCTGTCGCACCACTCGTCAAATTCAGGATCTTCAACCTGACACTCCGGGTGGCTCTCCACGTAATCAAGTGCAATCTCAACTCCCTGATCGAACCTCACATTGGTCGTCATCTGAGGTACAAGCCTTTTAAGCTTACTATTGTCAAAAACAACTGAAACAGATTTATCACCGATAAGGCTTCCCTCGAAATCAAACCCGTACTTGTCTCCCACGGCACTCAGGTATTCGGAAGAAACGTAATAAGGCTTAAGCTCGACTCCGAGTTTGTCAGCGATCGTTTGGTAGATCTGTGTCCACGTGAGCGTTTCGTCCCCCGTGATCTGGAATGCCTCACCGATCGCATGACGGTTTCCCATGAGGCCGGTGTAACCGATCGCGAAGTCACTGTTAAATGTCACAGTCCAGAGTGACGAACCGTCCCCCTGAATGATGACGGGCTTACCCTCCTTCATCCTCTTGATGACCTGATAAAATCCCTTCTTTCCGTGCACCCCGAGCGGCACGTTTCTCTCATCATATGTATGGCTCGGCCTTACGATAGTCACCGGGAACCCTTCTTCCCTGTACTTCTTCATAAGGAACTCCTCGCACGCGATCTTGTTACGTGAGTACTGCCAATGAGGGTTCGCAAGAGTTGTTCCCTCCGTTATCACATAATTTGCAGCCGGTTTGTTGTAGGCCGATGCCGAGCTGATGAACATATACTGTTTTGTCTTCCCCTTAAACAGTCTGTAGTCTCTCTCCACCGCACTTACATCGAAAGCGATAAAGTCGCTCACAACATCGAACTCCATGCCTTCAAGCTTTGCGGACGCATCCGACTCATTATATATATCACATATGATCTGATGTACTCCTTCAGGCACAGCATCCTTCCTGTTGCCCCTGTTAAGAAGCCACACCTCCGCCCCAAGGTCATTAACAAGGCGTCCTACAATTGCCGTACTGATAGTTCCCGTTCCGCCGATAAATAAAGCTTTCATAAATACCTCCTGTGTGATTAACGCTTATGTAACAATACTCCTCTTATCCGAATTATGTTATAGAAAACGAAAGCTGTCAATTTACCAAAATGCCACTTCAGATGTCATTTTTTGTCAATATCTCCATCTACACAAAACAATCTGCTTTATCGAAAAATCATTTGATGTACAATACCCGGGGATAAGATAAAGTCTGCCAATCGTAGAGTTGTTACAATGGGACTTCACAAATTCCGCCCGTTTGAGTAAAATTACTATGTTAACCGGGGGAACGGGGGTTGTGGACCACCCAAAGTGTGATGAGTCAACATAAAACAAGAAATAAACAATTATCAGGGGGGATTTGGGATGTCTTTATATGAATCTGTACATTCAGTACTTGCGGACAGAAAGGGTGAAGTCCTGTTTAAGTGTTTCGGGATCTGGCATATCCTGTTTATAGTTCTTTTTGCCATCATCTTTATCAAGGCATTTCTTTACACGAGAAACAAAAGTATCGAAACAAAGCTGAAGATCACGAATGCGTTCTGTAACATTGCATTTGCGATCCTTGTGCTTGATTTCTTTATGATGCCGCTTGCCTACGGGGAGATCGACATCGAGAAGCTGCCTTTCCACGTCTGCACTGCGATGTGCGTTATGTGCTTCGTGAGCAGGAGGAGCAAGCTGCTCTCGCGTTACAGCATTTATTTCACGATCCTCGGGTTCATTTCGAATCTCGTGTACCTTATCTATCCCGCGGGGGTGATGTGGCATGCGGTGAACCCGCTGACATATCGCGTTATCGAGACGCTTTCATTTCACGG
>JAEEQC010000089.1 GCA_016285135.1 Lachnospiraceae bacterium | reverse complement strand
GGAGAAGGCGATCGACGTCGTCGATGAGGCGTGCGCGATGGTCAAGACACAGCTTGATTCGATGCCTGTCGAGATGGATGACATGCGTCGCAGGATCATGCAACTTGAGATCGAAGAGGCGGCACTAAAGCGCGAGGACGAAAGCGCAAGAAGCAGCGAAAGGCTTGCAGCGATAAAGAATGAACTGGAGGATCTTTCAGCAAAATTCGCGACCATGCAGACGGCATGGGAGAGCAAGAAGGAGTCCATGAAGCGCGTCGGTGTGCTCCGCGAGAAGCTTGAAGAAGCACAACGTCAGGCGGCGGAGGCAGAGAGGTCTTACGATCTTGAGCGTGCGGCTTCCCTCAAATACGGCGAGATCCCCGCACTGCAGAAGGAGATTGAAGAGGCGCAGGAGGCAGCCAATAAAGGTGCTGAAGACGACGAGCTTCCTTTTGCGGTATCGCAGAAGGTTGATGCTCCCGAGATCGCGTTCATCGTTTCGAAGTGGACGGGCATACCGGTTGCCGATCTTTCGCGCTCTGAGCGTGACAAGGTACTGCAGCTCGCGGACAATCTTAAAAAGCGAATCATCGGACAGGATGAAGCAGTCGGACTTGTGAGTGAGGCCATCATGCGCTCACGTGCGGGCATCAACGATCCCACACGTCCCATCGGCTCGTTCCTCTTCCTCGGACCCACCGGTGTCGGTAAAACGCAGCTTGCAAAAGCACTTGCCTATAACCTCTTCGACAGTGAGGAGAGTATGGTCAGGATTGATATGAGCGAGTATATGGAGTCATACAGCGTCAGCAAGCTCCTCGGTTCTGCGCCGGGGTATATCGGCTACGAGGAGGGCGGTCAGCTCACGGAAGCGGTTCGTCGCAGGCCGTACAGCGTGGTCCTCTTTGATGAGGTTGAGAAGGCGCATCCCGATGTCTTCAACGTGCTCCTGCAGATCCTTGATGACGGACGACTCACCGACTCTCAGGGCAGAACGGTAGATTTTAAGAATACAGTCATCATCCTGACTTCGAATATCGGTGCCGCCGATCTGACTGACGGGATCGATGAAAACGGTGAGATCACGGAGGCTGCGAGAACCGCGGTTGAGAAGCAGCTGCACGGCTTCTTCAGACCGGAGTTCTTGAACAGACTTGATGAGATCATTACCTTCAGGCCACTCAGCAAGAGCGATATCTCCGGTATTGCGAGACTCCTTGTGGACGACATCAACAAGAGACTCGCCGATAAAGAGATCACGATCGAGCTTACGGATGACGCTTATGATGCAGTAATTGAAGGCGGATTCGATCCCATCTACGGTGCACGACCTCTCGGACGTTTCCTGAAGAAGCATGTCGAGACGATCCTCGCCCGCAAGTACCTTGAAGGCACGATCAAAGAGGGACACGTGATCGTTGACTATGACGGAGAAGAGTTTGCGGTAAGGAATGCGTAATAAAAAAGTAAACGAATTGTTGGACAGTCAACAATGAATTGATTATCAACGAGTGTGGTTTTTTCCACACTCGTTTCTTTTATTGTTTGCTTTGGTAATGATATTAGGGTAGTATTATAGAGTGATGTTTGGGTTTGTTTTAGGGGGTACTGATCATGAAGAGATTAATAATTCCGGTGATTATTATAGTAATGCTTATGCCTGGATGTAGTACGGCATCTTCAATTGATAAGAGAGAACCGGAGGTCATAAGGGTTGAGGGCGACAGAATAGTTTACAGTGATCTTAAAAGCTTGACGGCAGCATCGGAGCTGATAGTGATAGGTGAGTACGCAGACGATACAGAGCAAAATCTTAAGTACGAATACAGCGAAAGGTACAAGAAGGATGTTCTTATGGATGCGGTATCGACAAATACTATCCATGTTAAAAAAATCCTTAAAGGGAGTCCTGACAAAAAAGAACTGAAGATATCTCAAAGATACGGGACGGAAGAAGAACGGAATGCTCTGGTAACGTTTAGCAGCATGACTCCTATGAAAAAGGGAGAAGAGTGGATCTTCTTTTTGTACTATGATGCGGTAAATGATACGTATTGGTGCGCCGGAGATTATTCGGGAAGATATCCGCTACCGGAAAGCGATGTTTTGGAAGCTTGTAAAAAAGCGAAGAAAGTAAGAAGTGAGTACGCGGACTGGCTGAATCTTCAGAAAGACAAAATAGTTGTTCCGGCTGAGAAGGTGGGAACTGAATCCGCAAATAAGGTGATAAACGAATTGCTTGAAAATGAAAAAGCAAAATTATTGTCAGGTGATGATGGCAATGTTTATTACTTCGAAGACGAAGAAGAGCTGAAAAAGATAGAATACTTTGAAAAAAGCTTCAAATCATGTGTGGATGAAATCGATCCGGCCTGGTTTGGTGTCTATGAAAATAACGATATTAACCTGAACTTATATAATGAGATCATAAATACATTTGATTGTTATTGACAGTTCACACAAGGATTTGAATCAAGAAATATCGGGAAATAATAGTATAACTGAATGAGTGTACGTCACGTAGATGTGCACTCTTTTTTCTTTACAAAAAAGCTTTGATGTGTAAAAATGGGATTTATTAGTTGGCTAATTAGCTAAAAAATGGTTAAAAACGGAAGGTACTGGTTTGAAAAGGATTGACAAAGATCAAAAATGGAAGATGCGCATTCTCGGAACGGAGAAAGGGAATGAGTGCCTGAATGATAAAGGAAGGGAGATTTTTAAGGAGGGTAGCTTCATCAAAGCCGAGGTTCCGGGGTCAGTTATAAATGATCTGTTAAACGTCGGTGCCGTGGACGATCCCTACTACAGGGACAACGAGCTGAAAGCTTTGACGCTTATGAAGAACGACTTCGAGTATCACGGCACATTTGATGTTGATACGTGTGAACTCGCCGACGCGGATGAAGTGTTGCTTCGCTTTAACGGCCTCGACACGATCGCGGATATCACTCTCAACGGGCACAAACTCAGTACTGTCGACAACATGCACCGTACGTGGGAGTATTCGGTCAAAAAACTTTTGAAAGAAAACAATGAGCTGGTGATCACCTTCAGGTCTCCGGTCAACTACATTGCCGAGCGGCATAAGGCTGATCCCGGGATCCTTGGGACATCGGATGCGATGCGGGGCTTCCCCAAGATCCGAAAAGGACACTACATGTTCGGCTGGGACTGGGGGCCCAGGATACCCGATGCAGGTATATGGAAGAGTGTGGAACTCCTGAAGGTTAAGAAAGCACGACTCACAAAGGTCTATGTACATCAGGATTTCAAAGAGGATTATTCTGAGGCAATCCTACAGGTTGATACTCGGATTGCGGGAGAAGAAAATGGGCTCGATGTGCTTGTAACAGTCAAAGACTCTGATGGTAAGACTGTCTGTGAAAGGATTGAAGCCGGTAGAAACATAAGTATACCGAATCCCCTCCTCTGGTGGCCGAACGGACTCGGAGAGCAGCCGCTTTACACGGTTATCACAGAGCTGGTTGAAGGGGGAGATGTCCTTGACTCCGACACAAAGCGTATCGGTCTTCGCAGGCTCGAAGTGAGCACCGAAAAAGATGAGTACGGCTCGGAGTTCGCAGAAGTTGTTAACGGTGTGAAGTTCTTTGCGATGGGCGCGGACTATATCCCTGAGGACAACATCCTTCCGAGGACCAATAAGGAGAGGACACAGAAGCTGCTTCAGGCGTGCGTGGATGCGAATTTCAACAGCATCCGTGTCTGGGGCGGAGGCGTGTATCCTTCGGATGATTTCTATGATCTTTGCGACGAACTCGGTCTTGTGGTTTGGCAGGACTTTATGTTCGCATGTGCAAATTACAGACTGACTCCTGAGTTTGAAGCGAGCATCTCGGCAGAGCTTAGAGATCAGATCAGAAGACTGGCTCATCACGCAAGCCTCGCACTCTGGTGCGGCAACAACGAGATGGAAGAGTTCGCCGCGATAGGAGAGTGGGGAGCCGATGATGATATCAGAAAAGATTACCTCAGGATGTACGAGGATCTTTTCCCTCGTATAGTGAAGGAAGAAGACCCCGACCGCATTTACCGTCCGTCTTCGCCCTCAAGCGGCGGCGGATTCGACGATCCGAATTGCCCCGACAGAGGTGACACTCATTACTGGGATGTATGGCACGGCAACAAGCCTTTCACGGAGTACCGAAAGTTCTTCTTCAGGTACCTTTCCGAGTTCGGCTTCCAGTCGTTCCCTTCGATCAGAACTATCGAGAGTTTTACGCTTCCGGAGGAGAGGAACGTTTTCTCGTATGTCATGGAAAAGCATCAGAGAAACGCGTCGGCCAACGGCAAGATTATGAACTACATGGAGCAGACTTTCCTTTACCCTTCTAACCTCGACCTTTTCATATATGCGTCGCAGCTCATGCAGGCCGAAGCGATACGCTACGGGGTCGAGCATTTCAGACGCAACCGCGGGAGATGTATGGGAACGATTTTCTGGCAGCTCAACGACTGCTGGCCGGTGGCTTCATGGTCGTCAATCGATTACTACGGCAGGTGGAAGGCACTCCATTATTATGCCAAACGTTTTTTTGCGCCTCTCATGATCTCTTGTGAAGAGGAGGGACTCTTAAGCCAGAGCATGAATGTTAATGAGGAGCCGTTTGAGGCGAAGAAGTCCATCAGGCTCAATGTCACAAACGAATCTCCTTTTGAAAGAAAAGGAACTGTAAAGTGGGCTTTGAGAAGAGCGGAAGGCACTGTGATAAGGGAAGCATTTGAAGAAGTAACGATAAAACCTTTTTCGGCACTCTGGCTTGAAAAGGTTGAACTGCCCGAAGCACGGATATATGAGGACTACGTGAGCTACGAGCTTCTCGAGAACGGAGAGATTGTTTCCGAAGGAACGGTTCTTTTCTGCCCGCCCAAGCATTTCAGGTTCGTAGATCCGAAGCTGACGGTCAGAGTGGAGGGCAGTGAAATCGTAGTCTCCTGCGAACACTACGCAAAGGGCATCGAGATCAGAAACGAAAGCGATGATCTTATTCTGTCCGACAATTTCTTTGATATGAACGGCGGCGAGAAGCGCGTGAGGGTGATCGAAGGAATCCCGGACAAAATTGAGATTCGAAGCGTGTGGTCCATACGATAATCGTTCGGGATCAGGAGCGTTCTGTCAACACGTTTACATTTCGTGGGCCGAGAAATATACGATCGGCTACAGTATCAAACAAAAAGGAGCTCGCAAACGGGCTCCTTTTAGATCGGGTTTAAAACGATGTATCAGGACCGACACTTCAGTCAACGATCGTGACTTTACCGATCTTAACAGTATCGAGAAGATCCTGGTTAGCAACTACCTGATACTGGCGCTTGAGCTCCTCGTAAACGAGGTCGATGCCTTTCCTTAAGTAGCTTGACTTGTCCTCCTCACTCTGGATCGCGATGAAATCTTCTTTCTGCGAGAGCTTTTCTCTTATTGAATCCTCGTACTTGAGTGCGAGCTCCTGGGTTCTGAGTGCGGCATCGATTCCGTCAACAGTGATCCCGCTCTGCTTGACCTGCGCCTCCGTGAAGGAATCGAAGGTGAGCTGCGCAGTAACGCGGCATTCCTCGAGCTCATCGGCGCTGAGCGTCATGCCGGCGTCGAGAGCTGCGTTCTTGGCGATCTCGTAGTAGATGACCGTCTCTTCGACGAGCGACTTGTAGTGGTCGGCCTCGGTCTGTGTTTCGTCGTACTTCTGAGCGAAGTAGTCACCTGTGAAGCCGAGCTCACTCTCGTAGCTCTGCATCATTGCCTGAGCGACAAGCTCGTAGTAGGCAACGAAGTAAAGGTACTTGCCGTAGGAGATCGTTGACCTGCCGAGGTCATAAACAATCTCGGTGTTGTCGCTGTATGGATCGGTCGACTTTTCAAAAGGCTTGCGGCTGTCACCCGAGCATCCTGTAAGCAGGACCGAAATGCTCATGATGCAGACAAGCAGTAAAGCAATTACTCTTTTTTCTATGTTCTTTGCTGAAGTTTTCATGTGAAGTTCCTTATCTGAAGATTTAATGTATATGTGTACTGTCCGGAGTTTCACGGCCGCCTCACGGCTGTGCCTGAAACCGACATGCAACATTATATGTCATGATCTCTTTCAAGGCAAGGATAACCTTGTGTTTTTCACGTTCTTTTCACGATTTCCATCTTTGCCGAAGGCGGTATTTGTGGTACAATATAAGTTGTGGCTTCATGCAAAACTGTAAGGCGTGCGCATATGTGGAAAGTTTTTTAAAACCACGTACACAGGTATACATGGGTGACTATTTACAAAAAACAATGAAATGTTTGATCATAACCGACTGTTTGGTATCTGATCAATGTAATTTTCTTGTAGGAGAGGAGAACGGTCTCGCGCAGATAAACATTAAAAAGAGACCGGCAGCACAAATGTACTACACAAACGTTTTAGATCTGATCGGCAACACACCGCTCGTCAGCCTTGAGCAGACGACAGGACTTCAGATCTTTGCAAAAGCAGAATTCTTAAATCCCGGAGGAAGCATTAAGGACAGGATCGCCCTTAATATGATAAATCAGGCAGAAAAGGATGGTAAGCTCAGACCCGGTATGACCATCATCGAGCCCACATCGGGCAACACGGGCATCGGACTTGCGCTGTGCGGTGTCAGAAAGGGCTACCGCGTGATCATCGTAATGCCCGAGAACATGAGCGAGGAGCGCAAGAAGATCATCAAAGCGCTCGGTGCGGAGCTTGTACTCACAGACCCCAAGCTCAGTATCGGAGGCTCGGTAGACAAGGCACTCGAGATCGCAGCATCATCGGACGAGTACTTTGTTCCCCAGCAGTTCCAGAACCCCGCGAACCCTGAGATGCACTACAGGACGACAGCGGTTGAGCTCACGGAGCAGCTTGGGAAAAAGATCGATATCTACGTTTCGGGCATCGGCAGCGGCGGAACACTTCAGGGTGTTGCCAAGTACCTGCTCGAGAAGAACCCGGAGTGCAAGATCGTGGCGGTAGAGCCCAAGAATGTTTCTGCACTCCTCGGAGACGAGCCCGGACTTCATCAGATCCAGGGCATCGGCGACGGATTCATCCCGGACATCCTCGATACTAAGATCATCACCGACATCGTCGAAGTTACCGATGACGACGCCATCAACACGGCACGTGAGCTGGCCCGCGTGCAGGGACTCCTCGTCGGAACATCGTCGGGCGCAAATGTCTGGGCTGCCAAGCTCATGGCGGAGAAGTACGGCAAGGACAAGGTTATCGCCACGATCCTCGCCGACCGTGCGGAGAGGTACTTCAGCACAGCGCTTATTTAAGCATTAAGAACACCGAACGTTGCCATATGAGCATAAAACAGCACCGAACGTGCCATATAAGCATAAAACAGCACCGAACGCTGCCGTATAAGCATTAAACAGCACCGAACGTGCCATATAAGCATAAAACAGCACCGAACGTTGCCATAAAAGTATTACATCATCACAGGAGGGAGAGACCGTATGGATTGTACGAAGTGTCAATCGCTTATCGAGAGCTTTTTGAAGCAGTCGCTCACTCCCGTTGAGAATGAGGAATTTATCAGACACGTGAAGGGCTGCTCGGACTGCTACGGCGAGCTTGAGGTCTACCACATGGTCAATACGGTCGTTTCGCAGCTCGACAGCGGCAGCGAAGAAGAGGACATCGACTACAGGGAGACGCTCGCACGGATGCTCAGCCGTGCCGACACCCAGAAGCGCAGGAGACGCTTCGCACGCTATGTGTTTATCACTGTGGTCGTGACACTGCTGATCATCATTTACTTCCTGATACGCGGGATTGTATTTTAAGGACTATATTATGGGACAGAGAAACGATAAAGACACACTTTTGATCATAGACGGCTCGAGCCTGCTTACCACCATGTTCTTCGGAAACCTCCCGAGGGAGATCCTTTTCGCGAAGACGGATGAGGAGAAGGAAAAGTACTTCTACAAGATCATGCAGAACTCGAAGGGTGTGTACACGAACGCGATCTTCGGATTCTTCAGGACGCTTTTTAAGATCCTTTCGGGCGGAGCACGTCCGAAGTACCTCGCTATTGCGTGGGATATGGGGCGAGACACGTTCCGCAGGAAGATCGACGCTTCCTACAAGGCGAACCGAAAGTCCACCATGAAGCCGCTATCACAGCAGTTTGAGAGGATCGAGGCAATGCTCGAAGCTGCCGGGTTCAGGCAGTTCATGAGCGAGGACTACGAGGCGGACGACTTTGCCGGAACGCTCGCGTCCCGCTTCGAGGCGCAAGTCGATGTCAGGATCATGACCAAGGACAACGACTACCTCCAGCTCGTCAGCGAGAACACGCATCTTTTCCTGATGCATTCGTCGCAGGAAAAGACTGACGAGCTCTACAAGAAGTACGGCATCGAGAAGAAGAGCACTGTGCCCGACCGCTGCTTTGAGTACGACCCGGAGCTTGTTGAGAGGGAGTTCCTCATAAAGCCCGCTTCGGTACCCGATCTTAAAGGCCTCATGGGCGACACTTCGGACAATATAAAGGGTATTAAGGGCGTCGGCGGCGAGACAGCAGCCAAGATGATCGCTCACTACGGGACGATCGAGGCAATGTATGAGGAGATCGGACCCTTGCCCATCACCCCTGCCCGCCAGAAGGAGCTCACAGAGCTTTTCAAGAGCTTTGGTATCAACAGACCGCCCATCAAGCTGCTCACAAAGTCGGACGAAGAGGGCTGTGCACGTGACGACGCCATGAAGAGCAAGCAGCTCGCGACCATCAAGCGCGATATAGACCTCGGTGACTTAGAGCTCTCCGATCTTGAGATCGCCTCGAAGTTCTCGAGGATGGAGCTCATCAGAGAGTTCGAAGACCTCGAGATCAAGGCACTTAAGGTCCCGACGCTTATGGGTTCCGAGGGCGAGTACGACCGGGCAGTAGCCGAGGAAGAGATCAAATATACGACAGTTGAAGACAGTAAAGCACTTGAAGAAGTGCTTAAAGCAATAGAGAAGGCCGCAGAAGGCAGCGGGAAAGACGTAGATGCGGACGCGGAAGCAGCGCAAGGCGGAAAGGAGACCGATCAAGCCGTAAAAACAGGGGATCCGGTTTCAGTCTCACAAGCGGTTGCAGGGATCGAGGTGATCCCCGGTGAGGATGGCTCGCTTAAGGGTCTGGCACTCTGGGCGGGCGGCAAAGGTTTTGTGGTAAGCCGCGAAGCGTTTGGAGCGGAAGGACCGGAGGCGTTTATAGCCGGGATAGCTAAGAAAGAGCTCATATGCGTTAAAGGACTCAAGAACTTTTACAAGATGACG
>JAEEQC010000088.1 GCA_016285135.1 Lachnospiraceae bacterium | reverse complement strand
TGATTGCTTGGGTGGCCCATTTGGGGACGGGGGTTGTGGGCCACGCACCCCAATGACCCACAACCCCCGTCCCCCCCGGTCCACCCCAATCACCAACGAAAGGAATACACACATGAAATTGATTATCATCCGCCACGGCGATCCTGACTACGAGCATGATTCTCTGACAGCTACCGGCAGGCTTGAAGCAGAGGCGCTTTCCGAGAGGATGAAGAGCGTTCATGTCGACAAGTGTTATGTTTCGCCGCTCGGGCGGGCAAAAGAGACGGCGGCTCCCTGTCTTGCGAAGATGAACATGCAGGCTGAGGAGATGCTGTGGTTGCGTGAATTTGCTCCTAAAGTGCAAAGACCCGAAAAGGTCGGAGTGGCCTGGGACTGGCTTCCCGCTGACCGCGCAAAGATGCCTTATGCTTTTGATGATGAGCGTTGGACAGAGTTTCCTGCACTTAAAGAAGCTCATGTCGGAGAAGAAGTGGAATGGGTACAGAAAGAATTTGCGGGGCTTCTCGAAAAACACGGGTACCGCAAGGAAGGAAAGATCTTTAAGGCTGTGAGGCCGAACAATGACACAGTCGTGCTGTTCTGCCATTTTGGTCTTGAGTGCGTGCTTTTGTCGTACCTCTTGAACCTCCCGATCTTTACACTCTGGCATGCAACGATCGCAGCACCTACAGGAGTTACGACTGTTGCCACGGAAGAGAGAAGGGAAGGGATCGCGCAGTTCAGGATGCTTTCCTTCGGCGACACCTCACATCTCTATGCAGCCGGAATGCAGCCTTCCTTTTCGGGGAGGTTCAGGGAGTGCTATACCAATGAAGATGAGAGAAAGGACTGATGGCCCACCTGGGGACGGAGGTTGTGGACCATCGTTTCCCAAGTGTCGTCAATTGGCGCTGTTTGAAACGATGGTCCATAACCCCCGTCCCCAGGTGGGCCATCCTATATGCGTGAAAGGAGCCAAGATGGATTACAGACCGATACCGGAACTTGAAGAATACATCAGACTTAATTACGTCGAGATCAAACCGGCACCCGCGGCCGCAAGAGGCTTTTTTGGCGCCGCTTTCGGGAGTGGCAAGGCAAGAGCTTCGAAGGCTAAAGATGACGAGCCTGATTTTCTTTATGAAGAAAAAATGTGCATGTCCGTCTGCGCTTCGAAGGCGGCATTTGATGAAAAGCACGAAAGCAAGCCTGGGAAAACGGCGCTTGAAGAAGATTACGAGAGCGTGTTTGAGGAACCTGCGTTCGAGGAAGAGCATGAGAGCAGGCTTGAAGAGAGGATGAAGCATCTTTCGGATACCTTTTCGGAGTATCTGCTCTACATTATTGAAGAAAAGCAGATGGCGAATGCAGAGGTGTATAAGCGTGCGCTCGTTGACAAGAAAACCTTTTCAAAGATCAAGAACAATGCGGATTACCACCCGCAGAAGCTCACGGCGCTCTGCCTGTGTGTCGGAGCGCGCCTGAACCTCGATGAAACAAAGGATCTGCTTGCACGCGCCGGCTACGCGCTTTCACCGTGCGACAAGACGGATGTGATCTTTTCGTATTTTATTGAAAACGGGATATTTGACATGATTGAGATCGATATCCAGCTCGAGGGTCACGGCCTGCCGTGCATCATAGCATGATCATGGTGTAGAGACGATCGCTTGGCATTACCCATGGATAAAGCGAGAACTTATATTTGTCTTTCGATAAATAATCATAACTTTTCAGGGTCGCCCGCACGGCGACCTGTTTTGTTTTTGAATTTCATATAATGAGCCTGTAAGCAAGGATCAAAGCCGTAACGCTTATAATCCTGAGACCGGTAATCATACAGAAGAAAACGGCCTGTATGATCACAAAAGAGCAAAACATGCATTTAACAGGAGGTTCATTATGAGAAAAGATTTAGCGGAAGTTGTTTTCATTCTTGACAGGAGCGGTTCGATGAGTGGACTTGAGTCGGACACGATCGGCGGTTTCAACTCGATGATAGAGAAACAGCGAGTTGAGGAAGGGGAGGCTTACATCTCCACAATCCTCTTTGACGACAGAACCGAAGTGCTTTACGACAGAGTCCCCGTTAAGAAAGTGGAGCCGATGAATGACAGGCAGTACTATGTACGCGGCTGCACTGCTCTGCTCGATGCGGTCGGAGGTGCGATCGATCACATCTCTAACATCCACAAGTACGCAAGGGAAGAGGACAGACCCGAAAAGACGTTGTTTGTGATAACCACCGACGGGCTTGAAAATGCGAGTCATATCTATGACTACCGCAAGGTGAAGAAGATGGTCGAAGAGGCGAAGGAAAAACGCGGCTGGGAATTCCTGTTCCTCGGGGCGAACATCGATGCCGTCGAAGTCGCAGGAAGATTCGGGATCGATGCCGACAGGGCGATCAATTATGAAAGCGACCGGATGGGCACTGCGATCAACTATCGCGCCCTTGCAGGAGCAGTATCGGCTGTAAGAAGATCAAAAAACAGGAAGGAAGCGTCGGTGATGATGGAAGCCTGCTGCGCACCAATCAGGGAGTACTATGAGCAAAAAAAATATACAGGGAGTACTATGAGCAAAAAAAATGTTGACACGGATTTAAATTTGTTGTAATATAACCCCTGCGTGTGACGAATGTGTCGCACGCGGAACCATCATCAAGCAGAGTGTCCGCTCTCACCTCAGGCGCACGAGGGTTGCAGCCGAAGGGTTCATAAATCGCATGGGTCGTTTTTGTGGCTCATAATGTTTATGTGTGGATCGCTCTCGCTGTCCATACTTTTTTTATGTTGAACGAACGCTTTCGTTCGCAAATATTTAGGAGGTAACGACCATTAGCGAGTATTTGATTAACGATCAGATCAGGGATAAGGAAATCCGCCTTATCGGAGAGCAGGGTGAGCAGCTCGGGATCATGTCCGTCAGAGACGCTCTTAACATGGCAAAAGAAGCAGGGCTTGACCTTATTAAGATCGCGCCTACAGCCAAGCCGCCTGTCTGCAAGATCGCTGACTACGGCAAGTTCCGTTATGAGCAGATCCGCAGGGAGAAAGAAGCACGTAAGAAGCAGAAGATCACCGAGATCAAGGAGATCCGTCTTACGCCCAATATCGATGAGAACGATCTGAAGACCAAAGCTAATCAGGCTCGTAAGTTCCTCACTCATGGGGACAAGGTTAAGGCCACTCTTAAATTCAGAGGACGTGAGATGGCTCATATGACTGCGGGAAAGGAAATTCTCGACATGTTCGCAGCAAACCTTGAGGATTGTTCGACTATTGAGAAGCCGGCCAAAGTTGAAGGTAGGAGTATGATCATGGTTCTTACCGAAAAGAAATGATCAACTTAATGTATATTATTTGAGGAGGAAACACATATGCCGAAGTTAAAGACTAACAGAGCAGCCGCAAAGCGTTTTAAGGCTACCGGAACAGGTAAGATCAAGAGAATGAAATGCGGAAAGCAGCACATTCTTACCAAGAAGACCACAAAGATGAAGAGAAGACTCAGAAAAGCAGCAATGATGGATTCCGCAAATCTTACGGCAACCAAGAAGATGCTGCCCTATCTGTGATCGGCGGCGAGAAGGAGGTAATTAAGAAATGGCTAGAATCAAAGGTGGCTTAAATGCCAAGAAAAAGCATAACAGAATCTTAAAGCTCGCTAAAGGTTTCAGAGGAGCTCGTTCAAATCAGTACAGAACAGCCAAGCAGGCAGTCATGAGAGCACTTGCAGCTTCGTTCGCAGGCCGCAAGCAGAAGAAGAGAGATTTCCGTAAGCTTTGGATCGCACGTATCAACGCAGCATGCCGCATGAACGACATTTCATACAGCAAGTTCATGTATGGTCTTAAGCTCGCTCAGATCGACATCAACAGAAAGATGCTTTCCGAGATCGCCATCAGCGACGCAGAGGGCTTCAAGAGCCTTTGCGAGACAGCAAAGAGCAAGCTTGCCTGATCAAGCGCTATAGAATTGAAGTATAGAGACAGAACGGTTTGTTCTGTCTCTTTTTTGTGCGATACAGAAGGCCGTAGCCCTTCCAATGGCGGACTTGTACGCGAGATGTCCCGTCGCATCGAGTAGGAGTCAGCCTACTCGATTGTGAGATGTCCCGTCAGATCGGGCAGGAGTCATGCGAGCAGGGCTTGATTCGGTTGACACAGGTAAGAATATTATATATAGTTATTGGTATCATGCAGTACAGCATTCGGGGGCACGGGGTAATGGACAAACAGTTAAGCACGGAAGAATTGTTGGTAATGTTGTTTAAGGAAAACGAGCCGGGGAATTTCTTCAGAGAGAACGAACCGGCGTTTTTGACGTTGTCTTTTCCGGAATATCTGAACACATGGTGTAAAAAACACCTTGAAGTGCCCGAGCATGTTATCCGCAGAGCCAACCTCGACAAATCCTTCGGGCATCAGATCTTTGCCGGCAAGCGTAATCCGTCGAGGGACACGGTGCTTCAGCTTTCGTTTGCTATGAATTCCGATTATAAACAGGCGCAGGAGATGCTCAGGATCGCAGGTAAGAGCCAGCTCTATCCCCGCATAAAAAGAGACGCTGCGGTCATCTTTTGTCTAAACAATCATAAATCACTCGTTGATACACAGATCATCTTGAATGATCTTGGGTTGCCGATGCTCGGAGGAAAGAAGAATGAACGAGGTTGAGACCATATCCGAAGGCATGGATGTCCTTCTGGGCGAAAGTGATTATCCGGATGATTTCCTCGAAAGCTACTGTCAGACTGAGTGTCTTGCGTCCCATAACGGTCGCGAGACTTTTCTTGTGCAACGCATTTCTGACGGAAAGAAGGGTATCGCGACCTGCTATGACCGTTCCATGTACCCTTTCAGCACCGACATAAGACTCCTGAGCGAACTCGATCATCCCGGACTTCCGCACTACTACAAGCAGTTCGAGAACGGGCAGATGGTCTGTATTGTCAGAGAATACATTGAGGGAGACACCTTAAACGCTTATGCTGCAAAAAAGCAGCTTTCACTCAGTGAGATCGTTGATATATCAAAACAGCTCTGTGATATCCTGGAGGTTCTTCACAACCATGACCCGCAGATCGTTCATCGTGATATAAAGCCCGAAAACATCATAGTAAGACCGGACGGGAAGATCGTCCTGATCGACTTCGACATTGCGAGGACCTTTAAGGAAGGAGAAGAGACGGATACGGTTTTCTTCGGTACAAAGGTCTATGCTCCGCCGGAGCAGTACGGATTCGGACAGACAGACAGTCGTGCGGATATCTATTCCTTCGGAGTGCTTTTGCGCTGGCTGGTGACAGGAAATGCCAGAAAGAATCCCAACGTCAGTGCGGCCCCCGGGATCGAGAGGATAATCGAGCGCTGTACGGCGTTTGATCCCAACCGCAGGTATACAAGCATTACGGAAGTCAGACGCGCTCTTGACGGGGTCCTGTCTTGTAAAAAGGAAAATAAGGCAGGGAAGATCATATGCCTTATGCTGATGGCAGTCGTTGTCCTTGCGGCAGGTTTTTTGCTCGGAAGGTTCGTGCCGGTGGATGATTCATCGGAGGTTGTCTTGTTTGACGAGCCTCTTATCGAACAGGCTGTTCGCGCGGCTATCGGCAAGGAAGAGGGTGAACTTACGAAGGACGACGTCTCGAAGGTAAATGCGATCTACATCTATGGTGACCGCGTGTTTGACGGCCCCGGGCAGTTCTTTGAATGCACGATAGACAAAAGCACGCAGGGTTCGATCCGCAACCTTGACGATATAAAGAAGCTTACGGGACTTAAAGAGTTGCGTATCGTCAATCAGGGATACATCGACGCATCCGGACTTGCCGGTAACGGGACGCTTGAGGCGGTGGAGCTTAAGCATTTGAAGCTTTCAAACCCCACGGCCATCGCGGATATCCCGAACCTTAGGGTGGCTGAACTGTTCGACAGCGGAATAACCGATGCGACAATGTTCCAGAAATGTCCCTGGCTTGAAAACCTCAACGTCGGGCACAACGACATAAGGAGTCTCGAGCAGATAGGAAGATCTTCAAGTGTTAAATTCACGTGGTTTATGTTCCTCACGATGGATAATGTGGATGATATATCAGAACGGTTTCCGAATCTTGAAACGGTGGGGTTAAATCATGCGCAGATCGGTGATCTGTCGGGACTGCTGAAGCTTGAAAAGCTTAAGACACTGTATGTTCTTGAAGAACAGGAAGATGCCGTGAAAGAGCTCTTTAAAGGGAAAAACGTGGAGATAAAAATAGTTGATTGAGATCAAAAAAGTGGGCAGGTTGCACACCTTTTTTGATCTGATTGAGAGTATAATCATTTCTTATCTATAAGTTGTATAACGGAAAGGATGAAGATATGAGAAAAAAACTATCAATGGTATTGGCACTTTTAATGACTGTTGCATTGGTTATCGGTATTACCGGCCCGTTGGGAGTGAGTGCAGCTGCAAAGGTTAAGCTCAGCGCCTCTAAGAAAACTGTGTATGTGGGTGAACAGTTTGCTCTTGAGCTTACAGGTGCAAAGGGCGATGTTAAGTGGTCTTCTTCAAGCAAGAAGGTCGCAACCGTCAAGGACGGTCTCGTTACCGCCGTTAAAACCGGCAAGGCAACGATCAAAGCAAAGGACTCGAAAACAAATAAAACTTACAGCTGTAAGATCACAGTTAAGAAGAACGCTTTATCCAACAAGACTTTAAAGATCAAAGTGGGCGAGTCGGCAAGCATTGCTCTCAAGGGCAATACACCCACAGAGTGGTCATCTTCGGATGAGAGCATCGCTATCGTTAACAGCGGAACCGTAACCGCTGTCAAAGAGGGCAAGGCTACCATCACTGCCAAGGCAGGAAAGAAGAAGTACACCTGCAAGGTTACGGTAGCTGCCAATGAAAATGTTTCGGATGAGCCTGTTGAGCTTACGCTTTGGGTTATTGAAAGCGGAGAAGGTCTTTCATCGGCTTACATCAGAGCCATCGATGATCTGAAGAAAGCTTATCCCAATGTTACTCTTAAAGCAGAAACATTCGAGCAGAACTACTATAAGGACAAGATCAAGGCTTCTGTAGCAGCAGGCGATCTCCCTGACATCTTCTTCACATGGTCGGGATCGTTCCTCGGCGAGTTTGTTGATCTCGGCGCTGTATACTGCCTCGATGATATCATGGCCAGGTATATGAAGAGCGGAGACATCACTCAGGTAATGCTCGACAACGCTACCTATGATGACAAGCACTACGGCATCCCGATGGGCATGAACGCGGTTGTTCTTTATGCCAATATGGATCTTTTGAAGCAGGCCGGTGTTAATTCGGTTCCCAAGACTATGGACGCATTGTATGAATGCTGCGACAAGCTCGTTGCAAAGGGTATCACACCTTTCGGATGCGCTGCAGAGGACTGGTGCGTTTCCGAGTACATCGAACCCATGGCTGAGAAGAATATCGGAGCTAAGGCTCTCGGTAAGATCTTCAACGGAAAAGCATCTTTTGATAACGAAGGGCTGGCTGAAACCGTAGACATGTTCAAAGACATGCTCAACAGGGGATACTTTGGAAATGAACTCGGTCTCAGTAACGGAGATGTTTCCATGAGATTCATGGAAGGACGGTACGCGTTCTATATGAACGGATCTTGGAACGGTGGTATGTTCGCAAGCGATCCCGTGTTCGCTTCAAAGGTAACCGTTACTGAATTCCCCGTTATCAACTCAAAGAAGTCACAGCTCGGTGAGCTTATCGGAGGACCTTCGGATACACTTGCCGTTTCGGCATTCTCGAAGAATGTGGGCGTGGCTGCAGAGTACGCAGTTGCTCTCGGAAAGCTTGTCAGCATGTACAGCTATCTCCAGGGCGATGGACTTCCCACATGGAAGATCGGCTATGACGACAGCGGAGTAAACGAGATCACAAAGCAGATATCGAAGGTCGTTGCCGGCGCTAAGGGCTTTGTTCTCTTCGGTGACACAGCAATGCCTTCGTACGAGAAGGATCCTTATGTGGCTGCCCTCATGAAAGTATTTGAAGGAAACATGGACGGCAAGGCATTCACGGAAGAACTCGCTAAAGCGATCAGATAAATGACCGCTTGATTATCAGATAAAAAACGCTGAACAGGACAGGGCTTGCCGCATGGCAGGCCCTGTTCGGGTTTATATGCAGCATATGTTCCCGGTCGGCCTGCCCGGTTTATCCGGAAAGAACTTGAGGTCTTCGAGGGTTCATGACAAAATATGATATGCGTATCTGCGTTTCATAAGAAGAACCGCGACGTTTATAAATGCTAAAGTAGTTATATGAAAGATCACGAATGTACCGGTCGGAAAAAGCAGAGACCGGGTACTTGTTTAAACCGCGTAACACTGACCAATATAGCATTGGCCCCAAAACAGGGCTCAAGAGGATAGAATATAAGCGTTAAAGAAAGGAAAAAAGATGAGTCTTTCACACAGAAAAGCGAGAAAAGAGATCATTTTCAAGGATGCACAGGGCAATCCGCTTGCGGACAGACAGGTGAGCATTGAACAGAAGTCGCACAGCTTTCTCTTCGGATGCGGTGCCTTTGAGTTTATGAATCACATCAAGGACGCGAACGAGGAAACAGCCGATATCACCGAGAAGTGGCTCAAGATCTTCAATTACGGTACGCTGCCTTTCTACTGGGGAAGGTATGAGCCCGAAGAGGGCAAGCCCGATCAGGACACACTCATGAAGACTGCGAAGTACCTGCAGGAGCGCGGTGTCAGGGTCAAGGGTCATCCCCTCTGCTGGCACACGGTCTGCGCGGACTGGCTCATGAATTACGACAACGCTACGATACTTCAAAAGCAGCTCGACCGCATCCACAGAGAGGTTACGAACTTTAAAGGCGTTATCGACATGTGGGATGTCATCAACGAAGTCGTTATCATGCCTGTTTTTGACAAGTACGATAACGCTGTGACCAGGATCTGCAACGACAGAGGCAGGATAGCACTGGTTAAGGATGTTTTTGCGGCAGCTCACGAGTCTAATCCGGACGCAACGCTCCTCATAAACGATTTCAATCTTTCGGAGGCTTACCGTATCCTTATCGACGGACTCTTAAATGCCGGCGTGCCCATCGGCGCGATCGGTATCCAGACGCACCAGCATCAGGGATACATGGGCAGGGACAAGATCCACGATATCCTCAAGAGATACGAGGTCTTCGGACTTCCGCTTCATTTTACCGAGAACACGCTCATTTCGGGCGATCTCATGCCTTCCTATATCGTCGACCTCAACGACTGGCAGGTTGACGAGTGGCCGACCACTCCC
Source organism: Lachnospiraceae bacterium (assembly GCA_016285135.1). Lineage (GTDB taxonomy): Bacteria > Bacillota > Clostridia > Lachnospirales > Lachnospiraceae > RUG11977. Next base: position 68 of record JAEEQC010000088.1, on the reverse strand, counting down.
GAGGGCGAAGAGCGTCAGTGCAGAGAGATCGAAGAAATGTACAGGATCCTCTTCGAGCATCCTCTCGT
>JAEEQC010000087.1 GCA_016285135.1 Lachnospiraceae bacterium | reverse complement strand
TCACGAACAATTGCAACGATCACATCAGTGAGGTGTCGGATGGAAAAGACAAGTATAAAAAGGAAGATCCTGACCGGACTTGGTCTGGCCGCTATATTGTGCGTGGTCTGCGCACTGGCTTTCCTTTTGTCGGGATGGGCGCAGTACCTTTTTGTTGAGGACGCGGATCATGCCGTTTCAGCCTCCGAAAAAGAAGAAGAGGCTCCGAAAAATCTCGAAGAGGCCGTGCGTGCGGCGGTCGATTTTGAGCATGACCTCGATCCCTACACTCCGCTCAAGAACAGTTACAGATTTTACTTCACATACAAGACCGTCCACCCCTGGTGGGACGCGGTTGCGCTCGGGATGGAGGATGCACAGCGGCAGTTCCTCGACAAGGGCATAAGCATTACCTATGAGTATATGGCGCCGGCCACGGCGTCCGCGCAGGACCAGGTGGAAAGGCTCCGGGAGGCCGTGAAAGAAGGATACGATGTTATAGGCGTTGATGTCGCCGATGAAGAGATCATTTCTCCGGTCCTTGATGAGATGGTGGATTCCGGGCAGAAGGTCATCACATTTTCGAGTTCCGATGCGGCGCCCGGCTGCAAGCGCATCGCTTATGTCGGAAACACGCACAACTACGAGGACGGCGTTGACCTGACGGAGGCCCTCTGCGAGAAGCTCGGATATAAAGGAAAGGTGGCAATCCTTGTCGGGAGCGTCGGTGCGCCGTGCCATGAGGACAGGGCGCAGGGCGCGAAAGACACCATCGCGAAGTACGAGGGCATGCAGATCGTCGCGGTCGAATATGACATGGATTCGGTTGATAACGCATATAACCTCGCACTGAAGATTCTCGGCGAGAACCCCGATCTCGACGGATTTGTCTGCTGTAATATGAGCAATCCGGTCGGAGCCGCGCGCGCAGTGAAGGAAAAGTCGAGCAAGGCAGTGATCGTCGGTATGGATCATGACCGTGAGGCACTCCACTTTCTTGCGGACGGCGTGATATACTGCCTCGGCGTTCAGGACTGCTACTCGATCGGGTTCGACACGCTGCAGGTCGCAGTCAAGATCGCGGACGGTCATCTCCCCGGCGAACTCTTCCCCGAGGAAAAGGCTGAACCGACCACCGTCATCTACCAGAACGACGCTCCGCTCATGCTGGAGCTGCTGTACGGAGATATATCGTAACTATGACACACGATAGTCCCCGGGGGACGGGGGAGCAAGCGCTCACTCATTGTGGGTCATGGTTTTGAATAATATTCTTCACGGAGCTTCTTATGAAATCACGTATCACCAACAAGACATTTGTACTTACGGCTGCGATAGGCAGCTTTGTGATCATGGTCACCGTTATCGCGAACACGATTTGGGCGTCGCGTCAGACCGTCACGGGCACGAATGAGGCAGTTTCGGCGGTGAGCTCGTTCTATCTCGAGGCGATGGCGGACCGCCGCGCGAAGATCATCACCAACCTGATCAACAACAACTTCACCCAGATGGAGAAGGTGATAGATTTCATCAAGGAGGAAGGCATCAGCAATCAGGAGGAGCTGCGCAGCGAGCTCGGCAGGATGAAGCTGCTCCTCTCACTGAACCGCCTGGCGCTCGTTGATGAGGAAGACATCGTGTATACACAGTATTCGACCTACACGGGTGGCTCGCGTCACGAATTCCTTGCCGAACCGACGATGAAGGACCGCGTGATCAGCACAGTCTCGGTCTACGGCTCCTCGCGTCAGCTGTGTCTCGCGATCCCTCTTAACGGATTAACGCTTATGGGCAAGCCCTTCAAGGCCTGCTTTGTTCAGATAGACATTGACGATATCGTGGATCTGCTGGCCCTTGACGATCAGGGAAGAACGCATTTTGCACTGTATTCGAACACCGGCGGCAATCTTTCGGACACTGAGCTCGGCCCCGACATATTAAAGGACAACATTTTCGATGCAACTCGGCTCGCACTTCCGAAGAGCATCTGGGAGGGCGTGCAGCGTGATTTTGTTAACGGGATCGAAGGGACACTGACTCTCAAGTTCGATGATACGGAAGAAACTCTTTGCTATGCTCCGATCCCCGGGACCGGCTGGGAAATGGCGGTCCTGATCCGCGGAAGCGTCATCTACGACCAGATCCAGGCCATCAGCAAGAGCAATCTTTCGTTCAGCAGGTATCAGATCATGTTCACGCTCGTGGCGCTCATTATATTCGGTGCGCTCCTGTTGTGGCAGCTAAAGGTCATCTCGACGACCAAGCTTGAGGCCGAGAAGGAGACAAGCCGCGCGTTCCTCAGCATGGCGAACACCGACTCTCTCACGGGGATCAGAAACAAGCACGCCTTCACAGATATGGAGAACTCCCTTAACGAAAGGATCAAGTCCGGCGAGCTTAAAGAGCTTGCGGTTGTGGTCTGCGACATAAACGGACTTAAGTACGTCAATGACACTCTCGGTCACGCGGCCGGCGACAAGCTTATAAAGGACGGCAGCGACCTCCTGTGCGAGCACTTCAAGAACGGCTCCGTTTTCAGGATCGGAGGCGACGAGTTCGTTGTCCTGCTTGTCGGGAAGGGCTACGAAACAAGAGAAGAATCGATCAGTGAGATCAACCGCCGGGTCGAGGCCAATATCGGTACCGACGACGTGGTCATCTCGGTCGGTTGCTCTACCATTGAACCCGGCGACGAACAGCTCCACGACGCCTTCACCAGAGCCGACCAGTTGATGTACGAGCGCAAGAAAGAACTCAAGTCCATGGGCGCCAAGACAAGAGAATCCTGACGGAACAGGAGCCCGGATTCGGGAAAAGCGCCTTATGACCATGACCCAAAAGAGCATAGATCCGTGAAAAGCACTTTATGACTATGACCCAAAAGAACATAGATCCGTGAAAAGCATCCAATTAACAAATTTGTAAATATACGGAACCGAACCATGTCGGTCATCGTCTAATGATCAGAAAGCAACATAGATCATTTGGCGGTGGCCGTTTTTGATTGTGTCAGAAGACGCGAAGAACCCGGTGCCAATGAAAGGACTTGAAACTTTTGAAAGGAAATGCTTATGAAAAAGATTATCTCATTCCTGCTCATTTTAGCTATGGTACTTGCGATCGTCGGTTGTTCAAGTAGCGAAACCGAGCCTACAGTGTGCTCTGAAACAGAAGGAACGTACAGTTCGGCTCCGGCCTCGTCCGGGGTCGCATCTCATCCCGGAAAGGCTGCCGGATCAGGTAAAACCGAGTCTTCTTCGCCGGTAGGAAGCTCCCCTGTAGAAAGCTCTGCCTCAGGAAGCGGTTCGGGAACAACAGTGGAGGTGGATAGACCCACAGCAGATACCTCGACCACAAGCATTGAGGCTGAAAGCCCCGCAGCAGGAGACGTGTCCGGAACAAAAACCGAGACAAAACCTCTCGCTACACCTGCTCCCAAGACTCCTGCTTCGGCTGAGATCAACTTTGACGAGTTTGCTCCCGCAGCCACAGAGGAGAGCGCAGCTGACTACGACGGCCCCGTTATGTTCGACATGAAAGAGTCGAAGGGTCTGGCACGTGAAGGCGGTGCCGATATCGCGATCGCCGGAGACGGTTCTTATGCCGGATCAGACGGCAGCACGGGCATAGGTGAGTATGGCGACTACGGCGATTACGGTGACTTTGACTACGGCGACTGGGACGACGACAGCGAGATCTGGATCACGGATCCCGTCGAGCCCATAATCATTGACGATCCCTACGAGCCCCCTTACCAGATAAGCTCGGGTTTACTCACCGCAGGCGAGTGGAACGACAACAAGAACTTCTGGTTCATCCGGGACCTCCTTGCCAACGGCCAGAACTACAACTACAGTGACTTCTTCAAGAAGTGGGGACTTTCGCCCTTTACGAGGATCGTTGTGAAGTGTACCGCAGCCGGTGAGCCCGCAGAGGGAGCCCGCGTCACGGTAACATGCGCAACGAACGGCGCGATATATGAAGGCGTTACCGACCACAACGGCATGTGCTACGTGTATTACTCGGTAATCGACCGTGACGCTTCGCCCACACATGTGTCTGTCAGCTACGGCGGTGACACACAGGTCAGCGACATTACAGCATCCCAGCTCACAGGCGAGCAGAATGTCGAGATCGCATTCGAGAAGCGTGACCAGAAGACCAAGAAACTCGACCTCATGTTCACGATCGACACGACAGGTTCGATGAGCGACGAGATCCGTTACCTCCAGAAGGAGCTCGAGAATGTCATCATCCGCGTGAAGGATGACTGCGGCAATATCCCCGTCAGACTCAGCGTCAACTTCTACCGTGATCACGGCGACGCCTATGTGGTAAAGCCCTACGAATTCACCACCGACATCGACAGCGCGCTTGCAGACCTCGCACGTGAGTACGCAGACGGCGGCGGAGACTACGAGGAAGCCGTTGAGCTCGCTCTTGAGAGCTCAATCTATGACCACGATTGGGACGACGACAGCATCAAATTAATGTTTATGGTCCTCGACGCACCGCCTCACAACACAGCATCAATCCGTGAGTCTCTGCACGAGAGCATCATGGCAGCATCAAAGAAGGGTATCAGGATCATCCCCGTTGCTTCGAGCGGTGTTGATAAGGATACGGAGTTCCTCTTAAGAGCGTTCGCCATGACAACCGGCGGAACCTACACATTCCTCACAGACGACAGCGGTATCGGCGGTTCTCACCTCGAGCCCACAGTCGGTGACTATGAAGTTGAACATCTCAATGACATGCTTGTACGCATCATAGAAGAGTACATTGGATGACTCTGGGGGGACGGGGGAAGCGCAAGCACTTCTTCGTTGTGGGTCGTCTACAATACTACATAGTGATACAGAGACGGGCTTTTTAGCTCGTCTCTGATTTATTATTTACCTATTACGCATTGCGTGGGAGGCCAAAATGTGATATACTTGAATAAACATTACGAGAGGATATTGAAATGGAAGCATCTAAGATAATATGCGAACTACGTGAAAGTATAAACATGTCACGTAAAGAGTTTTCGGAGCACACAGGGATACCGATCAGAACATTGGAGGACTGGGAGGCCGGAAGGCGAACACCTCCTGAATATGTACCACGCCTGATTGCATATCAGTTGAAGTATGAGCAGATCATGAGCCGGCTTTCTGAAATATGAGGCACTTTTGGGTGTGATACGAAAGTAGATGTATTCTCTTCATAGAAGCAGGGAGGGATACTAGAGGTAGATATAATTGAAAAATAAGAAATAAGGGGGAATTATGTTATGAGTACAAGAGATAAAGAAGTGCTTAATATGCAGCTGGTTTTAATACCGCTGTTAGCAAAGGCTTGGAAGAAAACATATTCTGAATTGTCAGATATGTTTAAGGAGTATGATGTGCTGAGCTATATTGATCTTTGTTATGAAAACTATAATTCTACCGGCAATCAGGGCATTATAGATGATTTGCAAGACTATATTGAAATGCAAGGAGGTAGAGTTGGTTGAAGGAGTGGTAGATATATTAAGGGAAGAATTGGCCGGTAATCCTTGCAGGTTGTTGGAGGTATAGATCAGCCGTTGCTGCACTTTTGCAAGAAAAAAACATAAGTGAGATGAAAGAATCGAAAAGTGTGTGGAATATTTGGAGGGGGTATTCATGTCAGACGATAAAGTTAAAAAGACAAGAAGAAAACGTCGAACAAACAAAAAGAGAAGTGTGGTGGACAGCGCGGTTAGAAATGCAGCGTGTCTTAGTGATGGATGTAATCCGGAATTCGTCATGGGGGCTGAATTTGATGGCGTGTTTGAAATGCCAATCATCAAAAAGCCTAAGAAGATGATCATTCCGAACAATCTTGTTCCGTTCAGCAAGATGGATAAGGCAGATCCAAAGTCGTTTGCAGTATGTGAGTACGAAAATGATGTTGAGTTCAAGGATATTTTGGTTCACCCGGATGAATATATAGAGATTCTTAAGAAGTATCAGGGATTTATAGCACCGGATTGCTCGGTATACAGAGATATGCCCTTGGCAATTCAAATAACAAACATATATCGTAGTCGGGCTATAGGGTATTGTTTTCAGAAACACGGAGTTTATGTTATTCCTTGCGTCAGATGGGGCGATGAAAGGACATACACGCGTAAATTTTTACCGGAAAGAGTGGCTTTCTCCGGCATAGAAAGACATTCAATCGTCTCAGTCGGTAGTTATGGTCAGCTTAAAGATAAAGTGAATCGTTATTATTTCGAAGCCGGGATGGACGCTATGATGGAGGAACTTGAGCCGGAGGTAGTTCTTGTGTACAGTAAGATGCCGGATCATATTGAGGAAAGGTATCCCGAAACGAGATTTGTCGAGTATCCGGATTGGACCAGTATTGTGAGGAATGATTAATGGGAGCAGGACAGAGTGATTTATACAAGGGTACATATGGAGACAATATCCAAAACATTCCTGATGCTCTTAAAGGAATTAACAAATTACCCAAAGATGATTCTCAACTAAAACATATTTTTCGAAAAGAGAGGGGACATCTGGAGGATTCGCCACAAAACAGACAAAGAATAATAGATTTGGTAAATGAGTTGAAATACTACGGAGGAAAAGATCAGAGAGGACTTGATTGGTATTACAAGAAGTTGGATGATGGAAGCCAATTATGGGCAACTACCAGAAACGGGATAATTCAGGATGGGGGATTGAACAACCCTCCACATTTGTGGGATGAGCGTACGGGATTGAGTCATAATATATTTGGAGCAAAAAATGAATGAATTTGAATTATTTACAATGATGTATTTTTGGATAGACAATTATTATTCTGATACCACAGATGACAGGATTAATAATTTGATCGGTGAAATGAATCCTTTTTTGTGGGAAGACATAGGCTCGGCAGATCCGGCGTATTATGCTGAATTTTGCCATTATATCAAAGACAAAACCATTACTATTGACAATGGCTTTGAACTTGCCAAAGGTTTTATAAAAACTATAGATTATGTTGATGTTACAGAAGCTTTTGAAAAACCGGATTATGATAAATGGCTGGATGGCTGCAGAAGATATATCGCCGGTGAGCATAAGGGCGGTGAAGCGAGGGAAATATTATAGAAGATTGTATAACGGAACCGAATCCGACCAGTCATCGTCTAATGATCAGAAAGCAACGAAGATCATTTGGCGGTGGCTTTTTTTTGGAAAGGAAATGTTTATGAAAAAGATTATCTCATTCCTGCTCATTTTAGCTATGGTACTAGCGATCGTCGGTTGCTCAAGCAGCGCAGAGGCGTTGAGCAACGGTTGTTTCCGGGTAAAATAATAAAATAAAACTTGACTTCAGAGTTTTATGACAGTATAGTTTAATTAGTTTCAGCAGATTATAGCACAATAATTGCATATAATCTGCTGAAACTAACTTTGAAATGATACTTTCAGCAGATTATAAAGGAATTCGGCACATAACCGACACATTGGGAAAGAAGGGCAAAGACTTTATGAACATTATCGGGAGAGAAAGAGAAAAGGAAATTATAACAAAATGTCTGGAATCAAAAAGACCGGAATTTTTGATCGTATACGGTCGCAGACGTGTGGGAAAAACATATCTGATAAGGGAGTATTTCCATGAAAGATTTTCTTTTTATACCACAGGGATTCCGGATGCGAAAACAAGAAACCAACTGAAAGCTTTTGGCGAATCCCTGACCTATTACGGTGATGAAACCAAGGTGATTCCAAAGGATTGGTTTGAGGCATTCAGGCGGCTTCGTAAAATATTGGAATCAGAAGATGTATATCGTGATGCATCCGGTGGGAAAAAGGTAGTTTTTATTGATGAGGTTCCATGGATGGATACAGCAAGGTCTGATTTCAAGTCGGCATTTGATTATTTTTGGAACAGCTGGGGATCATCGCAGGAAGACCTTCTTCTGATTGTTTGCGGATCGGCTACTTCATGGATTATAAGCAATATTCTTAATGATAAAGGCGGATTTCATAACAGAATTACCAGACAGATTCATATAAATCCATTTACGTTGGGTGAATGCAAGCAGTTTTATAACGAAAATGAGTTTAGCATTAATCGGGATCAAATGATAGAGAGCTATATGATATTTGGGGGGATACCGTATTATCTGAATCTGCTTGATAACAGACTGAGCCCGGCTCAAAATGTAGACAACTTGATCTTCAATGAAAGAGGAGATCTGCATTTTGAATATGACAGGCTCTTTAAATCCTTGTTTAAAAAGGCGGACAACCATGTCAAGGTCATTGAAACGATTGCGGGTCAGAAAAGAGGACTTCAACGAGTTGAAATTGCAGAAAAATCGGGTGTTCCGGATGGTGAAGGACTCACCAAGGCACTCCGTGAGCTGGAGCAGTGTGGCTTTATAAGGCAATACAAAAGTATTGCTTCTTCCAAAAAAGGCAGTTTTTATCAGGTGATAGACCCCTTCACACTCTTTTGTCTGTATTTCCGTGGTGGAAAGATAAAATCATGGCAATCATTTATTAAATCGCCCGAATACTACACATGGAGAGGCTACGCTTTTGAGACAGTATGTCTCGAACATATTCCTCAGATCAAAGCGGCACTTGGAATATCAGGAGTTGAAAGTTCGGAGTACTCTTGGAAGAGCAAAAAGAAAAAAGGTGGAGCACAAATAGATCTTTTAATTGACAGACGTGATGATGTTATTAATCTATGTGAAATGAAATGCACCGATAATGCTTTTGAGATGACTGCAGACTATAGAGAAAACCTGATAAATAAGTTAAACTCCTTTACCGAAGAGGTTGATCCTAAAAAATCGGTGCATATTACACTTGTAACGTCGAACGGTTATAAGCGCAACGAGTATTCGGATGTGATTCAAAACGATATTGGTCCGGACAGCTTGTTTATGAGGTAGAGTTGGTTGAAACTTAAAGAACAATGCTAGAAATAGTACGAAATTGAGAAAGAAAAGATGACTAAAATTAATATTCTATATATTGCCGTTTACAGAGCGTTAGAATGCTTAGAACAAGAATGTCAAGATGATGATCTGTCTGCGTTTTTGGATAAAGCAAATCCGTATGTTTTTGTTGACAGAAAATCTGCAGATCCGGCAATTTATGATGAGTTCAAATTATGGTGTAAGGAGCAAGACAAGAGAAAAACATTTGAGGTGGTGAAAGATTATTTAAACAACAAAACTAAATTCGGCGAGATCTTTAGTTTGATTACAGAGGAAGAGTGGAATGATTTGGTTAAGATGGTAGAAGAGGAAGAATCCCAGGACTTAAAGAGTTGAATTTGATTGCTCCGAATCTGCTTTGCGTTTATAATAAGACAGATGCGGAGCATCGTTTTATTACCTCGAAAATGATGA
>JAEEQC010000086.1 GCA_016285135.1 Lachnospiraceae bacterium | reverse complement strand
GAGGTCGTTTTTGAGGATTCTGAAAAACATACTGATTGCTCCTTTACTACTTTATGACGTAAGTGTACAGGGGAAATTATTAAATAAGCATTAAAAGGGTGGACCATGAATCCCAATGGTCCACCAACCCCCGTCCCCGGTGGGTCACCACCCAACCCCCGTCCCCCAGGGTCCACCCTTTCAGTCTTCACCTACAAGATGCACCGTCACAAAGTCGTGACCTGTAGCGGGGAGGTATTTTTCTATGATATCTTTCGTCCTGATCTTGAGGCTCGAAGTACATACGCACGGATGGCATCCGATAAACTCACCCTCAAGCACATCCTCATCGATCAAGAGTTTTACCTGTTTGTCTTTATCGTTCATGAGTCCCATGATGCTCACGGCACCGGGCTCGATGTCGAGGTACTTGAGCATATCCTCGGGTTCGGCAAATGAAAGTCGTGCGGAGTTTATCTGCGCTGAAAGTTCCTTGGTTTTGAACTTCTTGTCGCCCGGCATCATAAGCAGATAGAAAGCAGTCTTCTGCCTGTTGCACAGGAAGAGGTTTTTACAGATGATCACACCAAGCACCGCATCTATCTTGTTGCAGGCCTCCATGTTGTCGGCACGCTCATGGTCGGTCCTCATGTATTCTATCCCAAGATTGTCGAGGTAGTCATATGTTCTGACCTCGCGAGGGAGGCGTCCTTCCGTAGTTTCGGGTCTTCCGTTATATAATTCCATTTTTCATCTCTTTCCGGGGCAGTTCCCTTTTTATATAATAAATCGATGGAAACAACTTCACCTTGTCATTTCCACCGAAATTTTAGCAAATAATTATATACACAACAATATAAAAGAGTTTCTCACAGTTCTTTATATTTCTGCAGCTCCTCGAGGTAGCTCTTCGCGTACTTCGAAAGCACGCTGCCCTTCCTCGTGATATACCCGATGATGAGCGGGTCCTCTTCTTTAAGCTTGATCGAGACCATGCCCTTAAGGATCGCGTCATCCTCGGCAAGCATGCCCGAACCGATCGAATAACCGTGAAGCGTCGCGATGATCTCCATCGTAGTCGCACGGTCGTCGGACTTGATCATCTTTTTGAAGTCATAGTCTGCGAGAGCCTCTTCTGTAAGATAAACGTTGCTGCTGTCACTCTGATCGAAGGTTACACAGGGGTAATCGGCCATCTCTTCGATGGAGATCTCCTTGCGGCCGGCGAATTTGTGGTCGTGCCAGACATAAACGTATGTCTCGCGCTGCATGAGCGGTACGAACTCAAGCTGATAATCCTTGAAAAGCTTCTTTATAACGTTCTCGCTCGCATCGGAGAATGAGATGATCCCAACCTCACTTTTAAGAGTCCTCACGTCCTCGAGGACCTCCTTTGTCTTCGTCTCGTGGATTGAGAAAACGAACGTCTTCGGGTCGTGCTCCTTGATCACTTCCGTGAATGCCTTGATCGCGAAATTGTAGTGCTGCGTCGAAACCGAGAAGCGCTCTTTGCCGCTTTCCTTCGTCAGATACCTGTCCTCGAGGATCTCGAACTGTCCGACTGCTTTCTTCGCATATGTCAAAAACTCACGTCCCTCGTCAGTCAGAGAGATTCCCTTATTTGTTCTGTCAAAGATGAGTATCCCAAGCTCGTCCTCAAGGTCACGGATACTCGCCGAAAGCGCGGGCTGCGATACGTAGAGCTTCGTCGCCGCTTCACGCATCGAGGAAGAGTTCGCTATTTCGAGCACGTATTTTATTTGCGTGATGTTCATGTGTTATTCCCTTTCACAGCAGATCACTGAGCTTTTTCGACTGAAGATAATCGTTCATGGCCTTGTAGAGCCCCTCCCAGAACGCCACCGTCTTGCACTCCGACTTCATCATGCACTCGGGTGCGCCGTCCGCAAGGCAGCTTACGGGCGCGAGGTCCTTTTCAGTGAGTCGCAGGATTTCCGAGATCACGTACTCCTCGGGATGTCTGGTGAGGCGGTAACCGCCGCCCTTTCCCTGCACGCCTTTAACAAGTCCGTTCTTTGTCAGTGCCGGCAGGATCTGCTCAAGATACTTGAGTGACAGATTCTGTCGCTGTGCAACATCCTTCATCGGAACATATCCGTCGCCCTGGTTAAGTGCCAGATCTATCATAACTCTCAGCGCATAGCGCCCACGTGTTGAAACCATAATAATCTCCTTTTTAGAAGCGGTCATCAAATTACCTACTTATTCACTCGTTATTATAGCTTCATCCCGGCATTTTGTAAAACTCTTCCGTCTCATCGATATCATTTACGGGAGGCTTGAGTCCCTCAATACTTATGTTATTCTTCGTCGCGTAATCCCAAAGTGCCGCATGGATCGCCTGCTCGGCAAGCAGCGAACAGTGAACCTTCACAGGAGGAAGCCCGTCGAGCGCCTCCATAACAGCTTTGTTCGTTACTTCAAGCGCCTCGCGGACGCTCTTGCCCTTGACAAGCTCCGTCGCCATCGAACTCGTTGCAACAGCCGCTCCGCATCCGAATGTCTTAAACTTCGCATCCCTGACGATCCCGTTCTCATCTATGTCGAGGTACATACGCATTATATCGCCGCACTTCGCATTTCCGACCGTGCCAACCCCCGACGGATCCTCTATCTCCCCCATGTTTCTCGGATTTGTAAAATGGTCCATGACCTTCTCACTATATTCTGTTACTTGACTCATCTTCTAACTTCCTTTCTGTTGTCTATTGTTCTGTTATCCACTCAGTCTCCGCGCCCGAAGCATTTTCTGAGAGCTCTGTCGAACGTCGGTACTTAGCGACCGTCTTATGGTCGCTTATGTACCGCTACGTGAGACCGAGAGTGGAAACGACTCTCAGAAAATGGTTCGTGGCAGGAGACGTCATTGGATAGTCACGATCTGTTCTTCTTTACGAAGTCCTCATACAGCGGCGACATGCTTCTGAGCCTCTCCACGATCGCCTTGAGCGACTCCACCGCGTAATCGATGTCTTCTTCCGTTGTGTCGGTTGAGATCGTGAGGCGTAACGACCCGTGCGCGATCTCGTGAGGAAGTCCGATCGCAAGCAGTACGTGCGAGGGATCGAGCGATCCCGATGTGCATGCCGAACCCGATGAACCGCAGATCCCCTTCTGATCGAGCATGATAAGGAGCGACTCGCCCTCGACAAATCTGAAGCAGAAATTTGCATTGTTGCTGAGACGGTTTTCAAGGTCGCCGTTAACACGTGAGTAAGGGATTTCCTTAAGGACCCTGTCGATCAGCTTATCCCTCAGGTTTGTCTCATAGGCGTTGCTTTTATCAATGCTCTCTACCGCAAGCTCAGCCGCCTTAGCGAGGCCGATGATACCGGCCGCATTCGTGGTCCCGGCTCTCCTCCCGAGCTCCTGCGCGCCGCCGTGGATCAGGTTCGAGAGCTTCACGCCCGTCCTCACGTACAGGAAGCCGATCCCCTTCGGACCGTTAAACTTGTGACCGCTCGCCGAGAGCAGGTCGATGTTCATCTCATTAACGTCGATATGCTCATGCCCGTACGCCTGCACCGCATCGGTGTGGAAATAAACGCCGTGTCTGTGCGCGATCTCTCCGATCTCCTTGATGGGCTCGATGGTTCCGATCTCGTTATTTGCGAACATAACGCTTATAAGCACTGTCGTGGGTCTGATGGCCTCCTCAAGCTCTTTGAGCGAGATACGACCTTTCTCGTCAACCGGAAGATATGTCACCTCCCAGCCGTGCTTCTCAAGAAACTCGCATGTGTGAAGGACGGCATGATGCTCGATCTTCGTGGTTATGATGTGGTTACCCTTGTCCTTCAAAGCGTCAGCAACGCCCTTGATCGCCCAGTTGTCGGATTCGCTTCCGCCGCCCGTAAAGAATATCTCCTTATCCTTCGCACCGATCGTCCCGGCAACAAGCTGTCTTGCCTCTGCAACCTTTTTCGCAACCAGCCCCGAAACCTCGTACGCACTCGAAGGGTTGAAAAAATCTTCCGTAAAATAAGGACTCATCGCTTCGAACACCTCGGGAAGGACCCTTGTTGTAGCAGCATTGTCCATGTAGATTTTCTTACTCATCGTTTTCTCCTTTTCAGATCATTATGTCATTTGAATTCTCATCCGCTTCATTCCTACCCATTACATGATATTTTAAAAACCTCGGATTTCGTGCTTTTGAGGTAGTTAAGCGATGGGGTATAAGCGTTATTACCTACTTGTATGATGGGTATTATAATAAGTAATACCTATCTTGTCAATAGGTATTATTGCAAACCCGGTCTCCTTTTTGCAAACAGGCTTGCAACAGACGGTCTTCGTTTATCGCACAAAAAAAGTACGAGGATCTGAAAACCCTCGTACTTTTTTCATCACTAAAGGAGATTATATGGTTCGTTTCAGGAGACAACAATAACTTACTTAATAGCAGAGAATCCCTTCTCGAGATCCGCTATGATATCATCAATATGCTCGGTACCGATCGACAATCTGATCGTGCTCTGACTGATACCCTGGTCTGCAAGCTCCTCATCCGAAAGCTGCGAATGCGTGGTCGAAGCGGGATGGATGACAAGGCTCTTAACATCGGCCACATTTGCAAGGAGCGAGAAGATCTCGAGGTTGTCGATGAACTTCCATGCCTCTTCGCGGCCGCCCTTGATGTCAAATGTGAAGATGGATCCGCCGCCGTTCGGGAAATACTTCTTATAAACTGCGTTGTCGGGATGACCCTCAAGCGAAGGATGATGAACCTTTGCAACAAGCGGATGCTTGGAGAGGTACTCAACGACCTTCTTTGTGTTCTCGATGTGACGATCGAGCCTCAGAGACAGAGTCTCAATGCCCTGAAGAAGCAGGAATGCATTGAAGGGCGAGATCGAAGCGCCGGTGTCGCGCAGGAGGATCGCACGGATAAACGTTACGAAAGCTGCGGGACCAACCACATCGTAGAACGAAACGCCGTGGTAGCTGGGGTTGGGAGCTGCGATGTTCGGATACTTTCCGCTCGCCTTCCAGTCGAACTTGCCACCTTCAACGATTATACCGCCGAGTGTGGTTCCATGACCTCCGAGGAACTTTGTTGCCGAGTGAACGACGATATCAGCGCCGTGCTCAAGGGGTCTGATAAGGTAAGGAGTTCCGAATGTATTGTCGATAACAAGGGGAAGTCCGTGCTTGTGTGCGATCTTTGCGATCTCCTCTATATCCGGGATGTCACTGTTGGGGTTGCCGAGCGTCTCAAGGTAGATGGCTCTGGTGTTGTCCTTGATCGCACCCTCTACTTCTGCGAGGTTATGCGCGTCAACGAATGTTGTCTCAACGCCGTACTGGGGAAGTGTGTGTGAAAGAAGGTTGTAGCTTCCGCCGTAGATGGTCTTCTGTGCTACGATGTGTCCACCGTTTGCCGCGAGTGCCTCGATCGTGTATGTGATCGCTGCTGCTCCCGAAGCAACTGCGAGAGCTGCGCTTCCGCCTTCAAGTGCTGCTACTCTCTTCTCGAGAACATCCTGTGTGGAGTTCGTAAGTCTTCCGTAGATGTTTCCCGCATCCGCAAGTCCAAATCTGTCTGCGGCATGCTTGCTGTTATGGAATACGTAAGATGTGGTCTGGTAGATCGGAACCGCTCTTGAATCCGTTGTGGGATCAGCCTGCTCCTGTCCGACATGTAACTGTAATGTTTCAAATTTGTATGCGCTCATAATTACATCCTCCTTCGGTAGGTTTTTATTTTCTGTTCGCTTGTATCTTCCGATGGACATATAATAGCGCGTGGTAAGCAATTTGAAAATTCGTTTGGTCTTATCGTTAGTGATAACCAGAGGTTATACCTATTGTGTTGGTTGGTTTTATGCGCTTCTCGCACAAAACAGCGGGGTGTTGATACTTGACCAACACCCCACCGTTTTTGATGTGTCTAAAACATAGATAATAATCAACTTTTTCTTTCAATACCACACCTTTCAATATCAAAGTCATAGCATTGAAACAACGTTTACCATCACTGACTGTCAAAAGTATTTGTTGCGTGTAAAAACTCTTTTTCAGTCATTCCGGCTCTTTTAGCTGCGTCAGACAGAGTCAATATTTCGTCTTTAACTAACGAATACAAGGTCTGTATCTGACCTTCTGCTCTTCCTTCTTCAAGTCCTTTTACTCTTCCCTCTTCAAGTCCTTTTACTCTTCCTTCTTCAAGCCCTTTCGCTCTTCCTTCTTCAAGCCCTTTTGCCCGACCTTCTTCAAGCCCTTTTGCTCGACCTTCTTCGAGGCCCTTGTAACGTCCCTCTTCAATTGCATCAAGATAATTCACCGCGTAGGTCATGTACTCAACCCTCCACTTCTGATGTTCAATCGCCTCAGTGACACTCTCATCGATACGTTTTGTCAATTCGTCATGAACTTCCTTCTTTATTAAATAATCAAACAAATTTCTGACCCTTTCGGGAATAGCAGGTGCTGTACTTTTTGCATTCACAAACACCTTAAATGTCTCGTCATTAAGTTTGATGTCTGTATCCTGATTGCAGGTGTTTTCAAATGTCAGAATCGGCAGATCCTTATCAAACGGATTATCAAGGCATATAAAGATCACATAACTCTTTTTAAGCTTTGCATAATAATCGCCCTTTTCGATCAGATTCAGATCGATCATCGCCTGATAGTACCTGCTCCTTTTAGGAAGCTCATGAGTATCTACCTTCTGCATTTCAATGTCATAGACAGTATTTTGGGCGTCTTCTACATACACATCAAGCCTTACTGCTTTACTGTCGTATTTGATGTCAATTTCCTTCTGTGTCTGTGAAAGCTCCACTTTCGCAATCTTGAAGCCAAGGATCAACTCCAGCAATTCCTTGCACAGATCAAGATCATTCGACAAAATCTTGCAGAACATAAAATTGTCCGCAAAAGTCAGTTCTTCATATGGTTTACTCATAAACCTTCCTTTCTGCCGATCATCGGCGACAATCGTTTGGCAGAAAGGTCTATACACCCGCGGAAAGCCCTCCCTGCCTTAACACTTGGAACACGCAGGGGAAACCCCTTGAAATGTACCGAAAACAATAGATAAAAAGACTCAATGTAGAAAGTTACTCTACATTGAGTATTATAGCATAAATCAAGCGGAATAACAAGCGTAAACATTAAGATAAACACAGATATACCGTGGCTCTTCCCATAATGATCTTATCTTGCCATCACTCACTTTTCACCGCACTCGCGATTGAAACTCCCACCTCGAGGTACGGGATCATCATAGCCTGGAACGCATGATAAATGTCGGGCTTGCCGGGCCAAACGGTTGTGAGTACGTTGTTCCGGGAGTCAAGCTGGTGGAACCACGACCCATTTTCGTGGTCCATAACGTGCTTATCAAGATACTCGAGGAGCACTCCGAAATCAAACGCATATCTGTCCTCGCCCGTCACGCGGTACAGAACCGCCGAAGTGTTTATGGCCTCGGCGAGCGTCCAGTGCATCCTGTCGTGGATGATGGGCCTGCCGTCAAGGTCGGTTGTGTAAACGAGGCCCGCCGCTCCGTCCGCACACCAGGCGTCATCAACCGCACGTCCGTATAATTTGGCAGCGATATCTATGTAGTGACCCATGAACAATTTGTTTTTTCTGTCTTTTATACTTTGGCTCGAAACGCTTATATTTGTTATGCTCTCGTTTTCTCCTCCGCGTATTCCCTTGTTTCCGGTTGCGCTTTCATCCATGCCTATCTGTTTGTTTCCGATTGTGCCTTCATAACCGTTCAACCCTGTGTTTCCGCTGATACCCGCTGATTTTGTGTCACTTGAATTATTAACATTTTTATATGTAGAAACCGCCCACTGCGCTATAAGCCTCGCCCACTCGATACCGTGACCGGGAGTCACACCGTATGGTTTGAATGGATCGGCGGGATTGTCCTTATTAAGATCGTTCTGTGGATTCCAGTTTTCATCGTAGTGCTCGGGGATCCTGTAGTTGTTCTCGCCCGCCCAGGCGATGACGCGATCAATGATGCGGCCGGCCCGATCTCTATATGCGTTATTGCCCGTAGCATCTGAAGCGGCCAGAAAAGCCTCGACTGTGTGCATGTTCGCATTGAGACCGCGGTAGGGGTCGAGCTTCGTGAACTCGGTGTTCCACGTATCGAAGGTCATGCCCTCCTTTTCGTCCCAGAAATACTTATCAAACGTCGCAAGAGCTTCGTCAAGGAGCTCCTTCGCGCCCTCGATCCCAGCGCAGAGCGCGCTCGAAGCCGCAAGGATCACGAAAGCGTGAGCGTAGCACATCTTGTCGGGAAGAATACCGCCGTCTGCAGTGATCCCGCTGTACCAGCCACCGTGCTCAGCATCATGAAGTTCGCCCCTAAGACCGTCTATGGCCCTTTTCGCGAGCACTGCGCAATAAGAAGGGTCGAGCATTGCAGTAATTCTTCCGCTACCGAGACCTTCTGTAAACGATGCCGTGCCATTCTCAACCTGACCCTTAAAGCGGGACGTACCAAGCATGGCACCGATGCTGTAGACATGAGCCATCCTGCTTGTGATCCAAGTCTCGCGCGGCTTGTCGGCGCACGGTGTTCCGTCCTCGCCGAGATAATAGCTTGACCCGCCGGGTGCGGGGAAACGCCTTCCGAACTCCAAAAGTCTGAGAGCATTTGTCAGCATGAATTCCTTATTTTCTTTTGAATCGATCAAGTACTTGTTATCCATAACTACCCCCGTTGAGTCTTCTCTGTTTGTTCTTTTCTAACTTCCGCCTCTCGGAACGAAATCCGAAACGGAAGTTGACCTGATTTTCGTTCCCGGAAGCGGAAGTATACTATGCCTTCAGTAGTCGTTTCACTTCGCTGACATCCGGCATCACGCGCAACGCACCTTTTCTCGTAGTCACAATGGATGCGGCCGCATTCGCAAAGCGTAGCATTTCCGCGAGAAGTGTTTCGTTAAGCTCACTGATATCGTACCTGCACAAATAATGAAGGATGCATCCGAAGAACGTGTCTCCGGCTCCGGTTGTGTCGACCGTGTTTTTCTGCAGAAAGGCTTTTTCCTCTACCATTATTTTTTTCGAACTTCCGCCGTCATAATATGCGCGGCTTCCGTCGCGACCCATCGAGACCAGAATGAGCGGAATGTTGTAGCGCTTGCGGATCCACTCCACTCCTGCGGTATAATCGTTTTCGCCCGTGAGCCACTCGATCTCGTTATCCGAGATCTTGAGCACATCACAGAATCCGAGTCCGTAAAGGACCTGCTCGTGCGCTGTCTCGAGACTGTCCCATAGCGGCGGACGCAGGTTCGGATCAAAGGAAATCATGACGCCGGCTTTCTTCGCCACATCAAGGGCCTTCTTGGTTGCCTCTCTGACACCCTCGTGAGTCATCGAAAGCGTTCCGAAATGGAATATTTTCGAATTCTTTATGAGTTCTTCCGGGATCTCGTCCTCCGTGATCATCATATCAGCCCCCGGATTTCTGTAGAAAGAGAAATCCCTGTCTCCGTCCGGGCGGTTATGCACGAGTGCGAGAGTCGTGTGAACCTCG
>JAEEQC010000085.1 GCA_016285135.1 Lachnospiraceae bacterium | reverse complement strand
AAGTGGGCGGAGTTCTTCGGAAACGCGAATCCGATACATGTCGAGCTTGGGATGGGAAAAGGTCGGTTCGTCATGGATATGGCGAGGCTTCATCCGGAGATAAACTTCATCGGGATTGAGAGACAGAAATCAGTAATTTTGAGGGCGGTCGAGAAGATGGAAGAGGATCCGCTCCCGAATGTGGCTCTGGTACTGTACGAAGGTGATAACATAGAAGAGATGCTCGGTGAGCATGAGATCGACAAGATCTACCTCAACTTCTCGGATCCCTGGCCGAAGGACAGGCACGCAAAGAGAAGGCTTACGAGCGACAGGTTTTTCCCTCGATACGATCACGTCCTCAAAAAGGATGGAACGATAGAGCAGAAGACAGACAACACAGATCTTTTTGCATATTCGCTTGAATCGGCGGTCGCATGCGGCTGGAAGATCCTCATGAAGACCGAGGATCTGCACGGAAGTCCGTATGCCGAAGGAAATGTCATGACAGAGTACGAGGAGAAGTTCTCGGCGAACGGGAACAAGATCTGCAAAGCGATCTACGGAAGATGACCCCATGGGGACGGGGGAAGCGCTTGCGCTTCATCGTTGTGGACCATTCAAAGTAACGTGAAAATAGAAGCAACCGGTACGGGATGGATTAGTAAATGAGGCAAATGACATATTCGGATGATTTTAAGATCAATAGCATGCAGGATCTCATGGATCTGATAGATAAGATGGGCTTCGTCCCGTTCTTTACGAACGACATTCCCGGGTTCTCGATTGAGGAGCACATAGGACCGGGCAAATGGTACACCGACGGCGACAACGGATTTTGGCCTGCATGGGAGTGGAAGGGTCCGATCATCAGAGAGATGCACTGCGCGTACGGTAAGTTCTTCAAGAACAAGGCGATGTATATAAGTGATAAGTGGTTCCCCGATTTTGCCAACTACAGGCGGGACGGCTACGATTTCGACGCCCGTTATGAAGACGGCCTGGCAGCGCTCAAGGACAAAGAGCTGTTCGAGCTGATCGACGCGAATGCACCCGTGCGATCAAAGCTTTTAAAAAAGATTGGCGGTTATACAACGGGCGGAAAAAAGGGCTTCGATACCATTGTAACCAGGCTTCAGAAGCAGTGTTATGTCGTGATCAGTGATTTTCAATACGAGGTCGACAGAACCGGCAAAGAGTACGGCTGGGGTGTTGCCGAGTACTCGACGCCCGAGAAGTTTATCGGGAAGAAGTTCTCGGACAATGTATATAAGCATACACCCGAGGAATCACGGGCACGGATCACTGCGCACTTAATGAAGATACTTCCCGGCATTGATGCGGAAAAGATAGCCGGGGTTCTTAAATAAATAATAACAAAGTAGGCGCCCTGTGAAACCATCCGGGGAGAAATACGCCACAAAGAAAGGGGTACACATGAGAGTTACAGAATTTTTACCACAGGAAACAGATCTTAAGCTTTTGGGCGCAAGACTGCTTACGGCAGCCGAGTACGAAGCATGTCGGAAGCTGATCCCGATCTCTTTCGATGTCAGCTTGTGGCTGAAGGATGCAGGGGAGCGAAGGGGTGAAGCAGCGTATGTTTACACTAACAACACGGCTAATCTCAGCGGTATGAACACGGATTATTCGCTCGGGATCCGTCCCGCGCTCGAATATGATCCGGAAGGGTCGGCCCTCTGTGAAGGTTACCGTGTCGAAATAAACGGCAAAATGTTCACTGTCGTGAGACAAGGGGTACTTCTGGCCGATGAAGTGATCGGTTGGGGACCGTTCAGGAAAGACAAATTTGCTCCGGATTGCGGAGATTATGACGCGTCAGACATAAAGAAGACTATAGACGAGTGGTATTCGAAGGAGATCGTCGGCGAAAATCGGTGACAACATAAACATAAATGCACAAAAGAATTATAAGATTTTGTCTTTTAGGATTGATTGCGCTGACGAGCGCTCATCTGATGGGCATGGCATCATTTGTAAATGATGCCATGTCTGATTTTGTTGTTCGCGGATATTTGTTGCCTTTGTTATTTATTGTTTTGTCTATAGTAGCACTTGTAAGACTTCAACGCTTCATGAGAAATGAGTACTATTTATATAAGCTTGTAGGGATGAGGTCAAACAAGATCTTGAGGAGGCTAATAGCAGAGAAGATGCCGTGGGTTATCTTCTTTCCGGCGGCGTTTTATCTCATTTGCATTTCAAAGGGAATTATTGGTGGAATGATATCTGCTGTTGCAGATACAGTTTTGATTTTGTTGATTATCATTGGGACTTTTTTTGTGCAACACTTTGTGTCCAGAAGAACGCTGCTCTCCGGAACTGTCATAGTAAGTCTGGCAGTTTTGATAGCTTTTATTGTCTTTGTTTTAGTGGAATATCAGAGCCCGGAGTTAGACCGTGTTTCATTAAGAAGTATAGTAGAGAGCATAGAAAAAACCGCTTTGGGCCAGTTCTTGAATAGGCTTTTATTTGAAAATGAGATAGTTCTTTTTGTGTCGTTGGTTATATTCGCTTTGCTAGTAGTGATTCTCGGAAAAGCAGATGACAGGATACCTAAAGAATATGTTCGAAGCAGTCATACTTTAAAAACGAGAAAAAAGACACGCCAGACAATAAAAAAACAAAAAAAGGGACTAGAGATACTATCGGAAGTACAACCGATGTTTCGAAAACCAATCGTCATCATACCCTATGTATTATTGTTTTTGTTTTATGGTTCGCTACTTTGGGTTACTATTATAATAGACTATGGGACGGTATTTATTGCAACTTTTCTGGCTGCATTTTCCTCTGATAACGCCGAATTGCTTTATAAGGAGAGAGCCAAATATCGAGAATGGTACATTCTGTTTGGAACAGATCATAAAAGACATATCAGAGGGAGCCTGTTAGCCGTTGCGATGATATCAAGCCCTTACCTGGTTTTGTCTGTTGGAGCGTTGATAATAAAGAAAGAAAATCCGTTGATGTTGTGTTTGTTGATATTATTGTGGTTGTTTGCTCTTGTCTTTCATGTGTTTTGTTATGAAACCGAGCTTTTTAGAAAAAAAGAGTATACTACGACGGTAGAAATGATTCGTTTCTTTGCATATGACCTGATGCTGATCGTTCCGGTCGTTAATATATTGGTTTTGGTGAGAAATGTAAAACAAAGCAGGAAGGTATGGGAAGAAAATGTTGGAGCTTAGGAACATCAGAAAAGACTATGCTGGGATGTCCGAACTGTCATACAGCTTTGACAATGGGACAGTGTATTCGCTTATAGGTCCAAACGGGGCCGGAAAGACCACTCTTTGTAACATTATGACCGGAATGTTGAGTCCGGACGAGGGAGAGGTGTATTTAAACAATGTGGACACAAGAAGCAGGAGAGCCAAGAAGGATATAGGTTATGCACTGGATGATGATTCGTGTTATCCCAACATGAAACTATATGATCTTTTTAGGTTCCTGCTGACAGAGAAATACGGGGAAATTGATAATGATAAATTGGAGGGGCTGCTGGTTGGATATGAATTGATCGACAAAACGGAAAAAAAGTACCGGGAATGCTCGTTGGGCATGAAGAAGAAAGTTCGATTGATTTTGTCTATATACAACGACCCTTTATTGGTTGTTTTGGATGAGCCGACAAACAGCATAGATACTTCGGCAATCATAAGGCTAAAAGACGATGTCAGGAGACTTGAGGCATCCGGATCGACGGTCATTATTGCCAGTCACAGCTTGGACTTTGTAGAGAAAATAGCAAAGGAACATCTTTTTTTGAAAAAAGGGATATTAAAAGCATCGGCTAAGGGAGACTGCGACCTGGAAGAGTGTTATAAAGCATATGTGATTAACAATTAGCACGCATTCTGCTGTTGACAGACAGGGGAGTGCGTGCTATTATGCTTTATAGCGTTAAAGCGTTGTGCTTTAACGCGGCAAAGCATATGACATCACACAAAAGAAAGAGGTAAGGAAGAATGGCAGTCAAGATCGCAATTCTTATCGTGTTCTTCGCGGTTATGATCCTGGTTGGTATCAGAGCGCGCAAGAAAGTCACCGGAGTCAACGACTTCGTAATGGGAGGCCGCACGATCGGTCCCTGGATGACGGCTTTTTCATACGGAACATCGTATTTCTCGGCCGTTGTTTTCATCGGTTACGCCGGACAGTTCGGCTGGAAGTTCGGTATCTCATCCACATGGATCGGTATCGGAAATGCTCTGATCGGTTCGCTTCTCGCGTGGATCATCCTCGGAAGAAGAACAAGGGTCATGACCAAGCATCTCTCTTCGGCAACAATGCCCGATTTCTTCGGAAAGCGTTTTAACAGCAAGGCGCTTAAGATCGCAGCTTCGGCTATTGCCTTCATTTTCCTTATTCCTTATACAGCATCCGTTTACAACGGACTTTCAAAGCTTTTCGCGCTTGCATTCGATATCCCTTACTGGGTTTGTGTAGTTGCGATGGCAGTGCTCACCGGCGTTTATGTAATCCTCGGCGGTTACATGGCTACCAGCGTGAATGACTTCATTCAGGGAATCATAATGCTTGTCGGCATTATCGCGGTTATCGGCTCGGTACTGGCCGGCAAGGGCGGATTTACGCAGGCGCTCTTCGGACTTGCACAGATCGCTCCCGAGGCTACGGACGGACTTGCATCCGCACCCGGAATCTTCTCGTCTTTCTTCGGACCCGATCCCGCGAGCCTGCTCGGAGTCGTTATCCTTACATCACTCGGTACATGGGGACTTCCTCAGATGGTTCAGAAGTTCTACGCCATCAAGGATGAGAAGGCCGTTAAGAAAGGCACCATCGTTTCTACGGCATTTGCATTCATCATCGCCGGCGGTTCATACTTCCTCGGCGGTTTCGGAAGGCTTTTCACAAGCGAAGCGGTTGCTTCGGGTATCGTTACCGAAGGAGGCGCAAAGGTTGCTTACGACGGAATCATCCCGCTGATGCTCCAGACAGCGCTTTCGGACATTCTGATCGGTGTCGTTGTAGTGCTCGTGCTTTCCGCATCGATGTCGACTCTTTCGTCACTTGTTCTCACATCCAGCTCAACGCTCACGCTTGACCTTATCCGCGGAACGATCGTAAAGAACATGTCGCAGAAGAAGCAGCTCCTGTTCATCAGGATCTTCGTTCTGTTCTTCATCGCGATCTCTGTCATCATCGCGCTTGACCCGCCCGCATTTATCGCACAGCTCATGGGTATTTCGTGGGGTGCTCTCGCCGGAGCCTTCCTCGCACCTTTCCTTTACGGTCTGTACTGGAAGAAGATTACAAAGATCGCTGTTTGGGCAAGCTTTATCTGTGGTGTAGGAATCACCGTTTCGAACATGTTCCTCGGCTTTATGTCACCCATCGATGCAGGTGCGCTTGCAATGATCGCCGGACTTGTTGTGGTTCCCGTCGTTTCTCTGATCACAAAGGGAACGATCGAGAAGGATTTCGGTCGTGTCGACGGTATCTTCGAGTGTTACAATGAGAAGGTTCTTGTACGTAAGGCTGAACAGCTCAGCTCAGAAGAATAAACCTCCCTTAAAAGGAATAAAGGCTCATTGTTAAATGAGTCGCATAAAAGAGGCTCGCACGATTGTGCGGGCCTCTTGGATTTTGATAATATGCGTCAAAGTATCTCTTCACCACTGTCGTTTAAGAGTATGTTGGCATCCACTACGCCGATCTTCTTTTCAAGACAATACATAACGATCGCATCACGCTTGTTGCGAACATACAGGTCGTTGAATCCTCCGACGCTCAAAAGCCTGTTCGTGTCGGCGATGGAAAGTGGGAACGCGAGAGCGATCCGAAGAAGCTTGTCGCGTCCGCAGTTCTTTCTGCCTTCAAAGATCTGATAAGCGTAGGTAGCGGGGATAAGCGAACGTTTGATGACGTCTTTCTGCTTTTCCTCGTATTTTTCAAGGAGACTCATCAAAAGGTCGGGGACCTTTTGGGTGTCCATCTCCGTCCGGTTGCGATTAAAGAAGTGCTGTAGGCTGGTTTCATGCTTGAGCTCATTTTTCAGCTCGCCCGTGTTTTTGTCGAACAATCCGTGGTCCTCCAATCATTTAACTCTCTTAAATTTGACGGTTCCCGCGATACCCGACTTTTTGATGAGCTTAACAAGTCTGTTGTACTCTTTCTTTGAAGAAGCCGTGATCTTGATGACTGCATCCTCTGCAATACCGTCGAATGCGCCCTTGTAGATCTTTGTAACGTTTGCCGCCTTAAAGACGATACTCTTCAAAGAAGCAGCGTCATTAAAGGCTCCGACGCCTATGGTCGTGATGTTCGCTCCTACGGTCACCTTTTCAACATCCGAACCGGCAAATGCGTTCTTACCGATAATTGTAACAGGAATTTCTTTTCCATCAACAGTGACGGATTCGGGAACGGTTGCTTTTGTTCCGTCCGTTTCAACTGCTTTGACTCTCACGACACCGGACTTTGAGATCGAGAATTCCCGGGTTTCGGTCGTTCCGTCTGCATTTGTGGTCTCTACGGAAGCGGTTCCCTTGCCGCTCTTGTCAAGGGTTACGGTTGTTTCTTCAACCTTGCCGCTCTTTGTGGTACGCTTCTCTGTGTACTCGGTCGAGCCGTCTGCGAAGGTGGTTGTCGATTCCTCAACCTTTGTTCCCTTCTTTGTAACAGACTCTTCGGTAACTGTTTCGGAATAAAGATTGCCGTTTTTGTCGGTAACGGTCGTCTTGGTCGACTCTGTTCCGTCCGCATTCTCGGTTGTCTCTGTTACAGCCTTGCTTCCGTCCTTGAACTCGGTCGCATCAACTGTGGTCTTTGTTCCGTCCTCGTTTTCTGTAACGGTAGTCTTTGTAACGGAGCCGTCCTCGTTCTCCGTTACGACGGTGTTCTTGTCCTCGTCCTTTTCCTCTGCCGCTTTGTCCGAAGACTCCTTGTCGGTGTCGGGGGTTGTCTCTGTAGTGCCCGAGGAAGTACCTGAGCCGCTGCCGCTGTCGACATATCCCGATCCGCCGCCGGAACTTTCTGACGCAACGCTTATGCTGGCAGCGTCTACCGAGGTAAGGACGAAATCGGAATTATGGGTTATATAGATATCGATGTAGTCTCTTCCGAGGACATCTTTTCCGACATAATAGTTGCTTCCTTCTCGCTTAAGTGTCGAAGAACCGTCGTCGTAGAAGAGACTTACATGGTCCTTATCCTTGATCTTTGCAAGATTTTCGGAGGAAAGATAGCATCTGAAGCCTGTTTTGCCGGGAAGCGTTCCGTTGGCAGCGAAGCCGAGCTTAACGCCCGATACCTTGTCAAGCCTGCTGTTTGTAAGCTCGTCGCCGATTTTAACACTCAGATCGATATCGCTCTGTGCTGCATTTGCAAGCTCGTTCTTTCCGAAGGACCATTCATAATTACCCGCTTTGAGGATAAGGCTGCTGTTCTCGCCGCCGTTATTCTTAAAGTTGTTAATTGCATCCTTTGAAAGGGAGGCTGCTTTTTCAGCATCAACAACAAGGCTTTCGTCTGCTTCAACACTCTTTACAACTTCGGTAAGACTGCTTGCGAGAGAGCCCTTGGGGCAGACCTTAACTCGGATGTCGGCTTTATAGGCATGGATAACGTATTCAACAGTTTCGGAAACGTCGTCTGGAGCTGTGAAATAACGCTCATCAGATGACAGAGTGTAGCCATATGAATGGTTTACCTTATCGACTGTGGTTTTATAAGGTACGTCCACTCCGTTTACCCGCTCTGTGTTGTCGTCCCATTTGTTCTCGCTCGAATAACCTGAGAGAATGGAGTCGATATCTAGACGAGTGCCCGCTTCTATAAGGGTTGATGCGTTAACAAAAATGTCAGCTCCACAGGCAGTGAGGGATGCATGGAGTTCGTTGTCCCAAACCCTTATACGATCGCAAGGGTAGTATACTTTGAGCAGACCGTTAAACTTGCCGTTCTCTAATACGGGAACAACACCCTGCATGGCAACAGAGATCTTGCCGTTTGTGATCCCGTTGTAGAGGAGCTGCTTGTCTGCGTCACTTTTTATGTGGATAAGATCATCGAGCCTTAATGTGCTTCCGACAGCGACAGGAATACGCTGGCGAGACATTCCGCTGATTTGGGGAGTGCGCACGTATTCAATTGAAAGGGAATAGGGGTATGAAATGCTATCTTTTGTCAGAATGATCACTATGCTTCCGTTAAGTACAACAGTGGAATCTACAGACTTAACGGTGATTGTGATCGTTGAATTTGTCTTTGTGTATACCGCCGTAACATCTCTGGCCGTATTGAAAGGATCGTCATAGTCAGGAGCGATCGCAAGTATAGCAGCAGTGTTTTCAGGAATGATTTCGCCGATGTATTCAATGCGATCAAGCGTCACGTCGTTTGGAAGGTTAAAGCTGACCGAGAACTCAGAAAAAGCATTCCCTGTTTTGGGATACAGGTAATAATCGCCCATATCGCTTGTGCCCCCGTTAAGTTCAACCTCAACTTCCGAAGCAAAAGAGAAATTGTTGATGTGAAGTGGCATGGAAGCCGGAACAAATTCTGCATTAAGGATATAGGAAAGACCGTTCTTTCGGTTTGTGAGGACAAAGGATCTTTGACCGGCACCACTGTGTATGGTGTATTTTCCGAAATCACTGTTCGTAGGGTTATCTTCGTCCCAGTTTTTATTGATTACCATGGGAGTATGACTGCCTAACCACATGTCAATATCATAATCTGTTCGGGCATAGTTGCTGAGAACAGCAGGGTATTCAGTGTTCAAAACATCGAAGGCATCAAGGGGCATATCTGTAGGATAGGTATAGATCTTGTTTACATATGACTCATCATGATTTACGCCTATCTTTATATTTTGGGTCTCGCCGTTCTTAGTAAAGCTGAAGGTAAAGTATTCTGATTGAGAGTAGATTCCGCGGTTGATATATGCGCCGGTCAAAGAAGCGGTAGTTCCGCTGTAGTTCTGGATTAGCTGCGTTACATTTGCGGGGAGATTATTCTCGCCGGCGTTTGAACGTAACGAATCAAACACACTGCTGAGAGGTGCGGTTTCGATTGCAGTGTCTGCGGTTGAACCAAAGCGAATATACTTCGCGCCTGTATATGTCCAACCGTTTTGGGGTTCGATAATGACAATTCCGTGATTCCACTGGCTGTTTCCTCCGACGGTCTCGTTAGAACTTCCGATAGAGATCGCAGAGCCTGAGATCACCTTTACTTCTGAAAGAGTATCCCACTCGGTTGCTTTGCTGGGAGCACTGAAATCTGCAAATGTAAGAATGACAGGAGTTTCGTCCTGAGGAGAAATGGTTGCCTTGGCTTCCGTAGCGGGAGCAAGAGCAACGCCGGACAAAACTCCGACAATAAGGCACAATGCACAAAGGATGCTTGTAAATCTTTTCATAAACATATACCTCCTAAAACCAAGTTTTATGTTTTATCCCGTTTCGTAAGCCGGGGAGGGCAAAAACTCCACAAAAAGAAAAACACACCTCAACGGGATGCACTGAATTTTAGTACGGTTGAGGGGTGTTTTGTTATGCTCGTGGGTATAAAACGTCCGAAAGATTTTTGTCGCGATTGTTCTGCAAGAAATGATTGCGGTTAATGATAGTTGATGACATAATGGAAGTTGATCAAATGCGCAAGAGGAGGTAACACATGGCAAGTTCAATAGTAAAGGATAGAACAAATGATATCTCCAAAACAAAAACGATCAGGATCAGAGAACAGCTGAATA
>JAEEQC010000084.1 GCA_016285135.1 Lachnospiraceae bacterium | reverse complement strand
CCTTCAGGCAGAGGCAAACACAAAGATCGCTCAGGCTAAGGCCGAGGAGAGAAGGGCAATGGCTGTTGCTCTCGAGCAGGAGATGAGAGCCGAAGTCGTTAAAGCAGAGTCTGAGGTTCCGAGGGCTATGGCCGAGGCACTCAGATCAGGTAATATAGGCGTTCTTGACTACTACAAGCTTCAGAACGTGCAGGCCGACACCAAGATGAAGACCGACATCGGAAATGGCGTGACGGACTTTGTAGAGACGAAGAAAAACTGATGACCCACCTGGGGGTACCATGGTACATAGTCGGGACTTCCCCAAGGAAACGGCTGTGACATTGTCACAGCCAATGAGACGGGGGTTGTGGATCATACATAAACGTTGTTCATACGGGGCGAAGACATGATAAAAGTGATGATTGTGGAAGATGACGAGCAGATCAGGATCATACTGGGAAAGATGATCGAAAGAAACGAAGGTTTCGGTGTCGTTGCTTCCTGCGGTGATTTTGCATCGGCGATCAGCAGTTTTATCAGTCTTCGTCCTGAGGTCGTTTTTATGGATATAGACCTTGGCGGGGAAAGCGGGCTCGACTGCGCGAAGGCGATCACAGAGCTTGCCCCGAAGGTCAAGATAGTCTTTGCCACGGCACATAGCGAATATATGGCGAACGCCTTTGAGATATATGCGTTCGACTACCTTGTGAAGCCCTTCGACATGGAGCGGATCGGGAAGACTCTCGCGAGAATAAAGGCTATGCAGGAGCCGACCGATCAGATCGAAAAGAGCGCGGGCGCGCACGATGAAAAGCTGATAATCAAAGGAAAAGAAGAGATCAATTTCGTTGATATCAAAGACATAATCATGATCGAACGAACGGACGGCGTCACAAGGATCGTGACGGACACGGACGTGTATCTGACCTCGCAGTCCCTCTCCGCGCTCGAAGAGAAGCTTGACCCCGGGAAGTTCATGAGATGCCACAAGTCCTACATAATCAGGAAGAACGCGATCAGGAAGCTGGAGGTTTACGGCAGGTGGACCTACGTTGTGAAGCTGAAGGGCAGCGAAGAAACCGCGCTCATGACGGCCGAGAAATACAAAGAGCTTGTCGGAACATAAAAATTTACTGTTTTTGAAATGGGGATCTGATGATTGATCACAGAAAAATACCTTTTGTCACAATTGGGATCGTCCTGCTGAACATTCTGGGACTTGTTTACGAGTTATCGGTCGGCGAGGACGTCGCAGTTGCGCAGTTCGCGATGTATGAAGGCGCGCTTCGGGACGGCGAGTGGCTCAGACTGATCGTGAGTGCGTTTATCCACTTCGGGATCATGCATTTCGGAAGCAACATAATCTGCCTCATCTTTTTCGGGATGAGCTTTGAGAAAGCGATCGGCCCGGTGAAGTACATCCTGATCTACATCGCGGGGATCATCGGCTCGGGCTTGATGATCAACTTTATCGGTGGGCCGGACGGTGTCCACGCCGGCGCGAGCGGCGCGATCTGGGCACTTATGGGCGCAACGCTTATACTCACGATCCGACGTCATCAAAATCCGATCTACGTGGGACGAGGCATCATTTTTAACCTGATCTACAGCTTCAGCGCCGGTATAAGCTGGCAGGGACATGTGGGCGGAGGTCTGGCAGGTGCATTGGTGGCGCTGATCATAATAAGGGACTCTGCGGGGAGAACAGGATATGATCCGCACGCTCCCGGGTAAAAGGATACGGATTGTTTGTCTTTATTTTTAAGTCAGTGCAGATTTATCTGGTCATATAAAAAACACAAAAACTGAACATTTCTATATAGCCAAAACAGGACTATCCTCAGGAGCAGATGTTGAAAAGCATCTGCTCCATTTTAAGTAAAAGGTGAATGCCATATCCGATGAGAGGCAGGATTAACCGTAAAGATGACTGAGCATACGGTCATGGAGAATAATTAAGAAAAGAGGAAACAGGCATGAGTGATAATACAGCGAAAGCAACAGCAGGATCATACACCGGAAAAACAGCGACAGTACGTCTCGTTGTCACAGCCCTGTTCATGGGACTTACGATAGTATTCAGTATGAGCCACCTGAGCATCCCGGTTCCGGGCGGACACCTTTACCTGTGCGATATGTTTATCGCACTCGGATCGATCCTTTTGAATCCCCTTGAAGCATTTGCGGTAGGCGGTCTGGGGTCGTTCTTCGGAGATATGCTCTTCTATCCGACACCCATGTTTGTATCGCTTGTCACCCACGGACTGCAGGCTGTTGTGATCTCTCTTATCGCACATCACACCTTTAAGCATCATCCCAAGGTTGCATCGGGTATCGGTGTTGCGGTAGGCGCGGTGATCATGGTTGTCGGCTACACTCTCGGCAAGGGTCTTGTCTACAGCACATGGGAGGCAGCATATCTGAAGCTCCCCTATGAAATAGCACAGGGCGTACTCGGTGCCGTACTCGGCATGGTGCTCTGCTGGGTGGTCGGAGTCCGCAAGATGTTTAACAGGCTCTTGAATAACACCTGAACAACACTTTGATGATGCTTGAATAATACCTGACTATACTGCCCGAATATTGTAAGAGATATTGTTGATATCATCCTGACAAAGGGGTACAATATCGGGTGCATAAAGAAACACACATATTGATCAAAAAGCAGAGCTGCCCGGTGATCCAAGCCGGGTGGTTTGTGCGTACAGAAGGGAAAGAAGGTCTTACGTAATGTACGAGGATATCAAAGAAGAGGCCGCCAAGGCGGTAGCGGAGCTTGTCGAGAGATCGGGCATAAAGAAGGGTCAGATCCTTGTTGTGGGATGTTCGTCCTCTGAGGTCTGCGGTGACAGGATCGGAAGCAATTCGAAGCCGGAAGTGGCGCAGGCTGTGTTTGACGGGATCAGAAGTGTGACCGACCCGCTCGGCATATATATTGCGGCGCAGTGCTGTGAGCACCTTAACCGTGCGATCATCATCGAGCGTGAGGCAGCCGGTGACAGGGAGATCGTCAACGTTGTTCCCTGGACCAAGGGCGGCGGCGGATTTGCGACAGCAGCGTACAACGGATTCAAGGATCCCGTGGCTCTCGAGGAGATCAAGGCCGATGCCGGTATCGATATCGGCGACACGCTTATCGGCATGCATTTAAAGCGTGTGGCAGTCCCCGTAAGACTCGTAAACAAGAAGATCGGCGAAGCACACGTTGTGGCAGCCCGCGTCAGACCCAAATTCATCGGAGGCGAACGCGCCCATTACGATGAAAGCCTGATAGAAGTTAAGCATTCGTAATAAATGATCTGTAAAGAAGCCGGGATGCCCCGGCTTCTTGTGCGATAAACGAAGGCCTGTTGATCATATTCGGTGGATTACATCGAGATAAGAGTGTAAAATAAAATGGAGAAAGGGGGCCCGGGTATGAGCAACGAAAAGATAGCAGTTACTCTTCAAGCGAGACTGCACTCTGCGGACAAGCGTGTTCCGAAGTGTGTTTGTACGATCACGGCGACTGACAGGAGGCTGTTTGTTTCGGAGGAGAACAAGAGCGGAACGATCACGGACCACTATGTGCTCGACCTTGCGCAGGTAGAAGATGTAAGGATCAGCCGGCCTTATAAGACTTCGACAGACAAAACGAACAGATCAGCTTCTCTCGAAGAAAAGATACAGTACGACGCCGAGGTCCGCGGAGGATTTCTGTTCCGTCTGATCGGTGGCGGGGTTTCGGGCAGATCACGAAAGTCCAAGCTGAAATTCCTGGAGATCGTCTATAAAGACGAAGAAGGAAGACCCGAGCACCTGTACTTTGACATGTGGGACAAGTCTCCCTCCAAACTGATAAAGTATTTTAAAAACATAAAGAAGTCATAACAGACCCGGATCACTCACCGCCCTCCACGGTGATAACGTCCTTCAGGATGTAGTGGAACGAAGGGGCGGATGATTTTTTGTTCTCGGGATACTCGTTATTCAGGTCCCAGGTGTCATTGGGGTCATCGGCGTCGATTCCCAGATAATCACCTTTGAATACTTCAATCTTGCCGTCTATGATCTGCTCTATCGTCTCATTGATCAGTTCCTGTGCGCCTGCGGGCGCGACAGCGGTATTGAGCTCGAGCATCTTTACCCATCCTTTGTCAAAGCCGGCACCGCAGTCGTTGCCGTAGATCCTTGCGGAGACGTAGTCTTCGATTTTCTCGTTTTCAAGGACAGCACCCACAGCGGCCGTGATGTAAAGCGACCAGTCAATCCTCGTTCCGATGAGAGAGGTAGTGGGTGCGACATCTATCATATCCTGATTGTATCCGACATGGTATACGGGGTGGAATGTTTCGCAGGTTTCACAGGTAACAGCCGGTCCGATCGTGTCGGAGTGCTGTGAGATCACTATACACCCTTCGTCGATAAGCTCTTTTGCGAGAGTCTTTTCGAGCATGTAGCTCGTCCATGTGTTTGCGTACTTAACCCGCATCGTAGCGGTAGGGCATTCCTCTCTGACACCGAGGAAGAATGCGGTGTAACCGGAAATAACCTCATTAAAGGGGAAAGCGCCGACATAACCTACAAGCGCGTCCTCAGGCTTTATGGTCCCGTTGTTGATCAACTCCTGAAGCTTGAGACCGGCAACTCGTCCGGCTACGTATCTTCCTTCATAGATCCTGCCCATGAACGTGTGATAGTTGGAGCGGAAGGGATCGGTATTGGCATTGTCGCAGGCACTCTGGCAGAACTCAACATCCGGGTAGAGCGCAGCGGCTGCCTTCGCGGGCTCACCGTACTCCACGCTGTTGAGGAAGATTATGTCGACACCATCGTTGCAAAGCCTGTCGATCGCAGCGAGCGTGTCCTCAAAGGAAACATTGTACATGGCCTCGACTTCGACCCTGTCGCCGTACTGAAGCTTGAGATCCTCGGTCGCTCTGATGAAGTTGCTGCTGTAAGGGGTGCTCTGATCACCTTCAAGGATGAACCCGACCTTCACATGGTCTCTTACAATGTTGTCTTCGAGGGTCAGTTTATGCAACAGAAAGAAAGCCGCTATGCAGAAAATGCAGGCGGGCACGACCCAAAACAGAATCTTCTTCTCTTTCTTCATAGGTTACTCCTCTTTAACGGCGGTTTTTCGCCGTTGATTCCTCGCCCAACACATGTCCATGTACCGGGTTACTTAACCACTTTCGGCTCCGCAGTCGGAACCTTACCGGATTCCTCGTGCTTGTTACTGTCGCTGTAAAGCGCATCGATGTCTATATCTCCACGCTCAATTATATTGATAAAAATATCGAGCAGGATCGGATCAAACTGTTTGCCGCGGCCGTTGTGGAACTGTTCCATAACGTAATCCATGGTCTGTCTGTTACGGTAAACTCTGTTCGCGGTCATGGCGTCAAATGCATCGGCGATCGCGATGATCCTGCCGTAGAGCGGGATGTCTGTGCCCTTAAGACCGTCGGGATATCCGGTTCCGTCATAACGTTCGTGATGATAACGCGCACCTTCGACAACATGGTCGACGAGCGTAAAATCCTTGAGGATCTCGGCGCCGAGCGTGACGTGAGTCTTCATGATCGCGTACTCCTCGTCGGTAAGCCTTCCGGGTTTCTTGAGGATCGCGTCGGGGATACCGATCTTGCCGATGTCGTGAAGCAGCGCAGCCTTGCGGAGGTTTTCCTGTTCGGCGGTCGTGAAGCCGTACTCGCTGGCGATCATTACGGAGTACTCGGAAACTCGCTGCGAATGCTTACTTGTGAGCAGATCCTTCGCATCGACAGTCTTCGCGATCGCAAGGATCGTCTGATTGCCCATCGTAACCTGTTTGAGTGCCATAGCGAGCTTTTCCTGCTGGAAAGCGATCGTGCGCTGCACACCGACACGTGTCAGGAACCACGTGAGCCAGGCAACGAACAGGCCTCCGACTATGATCATGTAGATCGTGAACCAGCCGTTGTCCTGAATTGATACTTCCTTTTTTAACGCATATGAGCTCTCCTCGATGATCTCCTCACCTGTGTCGTCAAGTATCGCAAGGTGGAACGTGTATTCACCCGAGGGGAGGTTTGAATAGGTGACGTTCCCGAGCTCGCCCTGTGCTACGGTTTTGTAACCTTCGTCGTAGCCTTCAAGATAGTAGGATACGTTGGGCGTCTCAAGAGAGTAATTGATGATCTCGGGAATAAACTCGATACTGTTCGTATCGCGCGAGATGCTGATGGGTGTTCCTCGTTCGACTGTGGTCGGAGTGCCGTCGATCTTGACGGTGCGGACCTGAAGTCTGTAAGAACGCGAGGAAGAAACGTATTTGTCGAGGTTCAGTTTGAAAACACCCTGATCCGTGGAAAGATAAAGGTCCTTTTGCGGAGTGAGCGCATTCCAGGCATTGGCGGTAAGAGAAGCGGTGAGGCCAACCTTTGAATTGAGCAGACGCGGCTTTTTTATGGTACCTGTGACGAGTTCGTCCCGATCTACCACATAAATGCCGGCGCTGCCCAGCACGAAGACTTCACCGTCATCGTCGAGGAACAGGTCGTAGTTGTTACTGTAAGGGAATTCGAGGGACGTGATCGTACTGCCCTGCATACGGCAGATCCCGTTACTGGTAACTATAAAGATGCTGCCGTCGGTGGGGTCCGAAACGAGCCTTAGGATAACACCCGAGGGAAGCTCGTCGCCCTTTTCAATGTGTTCGATGATGTTTGTTCCGGTAAGCGCGATGATGCCGTTACCGTCCGTGCCGAGCAGAAGCCTGCCGTCGCCGGTCTCGCAAAGACACAGGATATTCGATGAACCGAGGTTGGAACCGTAGGGGATCGTGACGGGAGCGCTGCCTTCCTTGATGTACGACAGTCCGGTGCTTCCTCCGACGGCTATACTGCCGTTCGACAGTTCACGGCAGACCCTTACGCGCGAGCCGAGTCCGTAGTCGCTTCCGGCAAAACTGTCGATCTTGCCCGAAGGTGAGTACTTGATGAGACCTTCACCGTAGGTACAGAACCAGAGCTGATCATTTGAATCGAGCATGATGCAGCGTACGCGGCAACCCTCAAGCAGGTCGGTGAGTTCGTTTGAGATGGGCATGCCGTCGACAAGACGGATGATGGTAAGACCCGTATCGGCACCCATGTACAGGAAGCCGTCCCTGATCGCCGTGGTGTTGGCAACATCAGCTTCAATCCCGTATTCTGAGAAGATGTTTGTGAAAGCGGATTTTGAAAGCTGAAGGAGACCGTGACGGGAAGAGGCAAACCAGGGGTTACCCTGATAATCGATGATCATCCGTTCAACGGAAGAGGAGAATTCCTTCGCCTCAACCTTGCGGAAAATGCCGCCAATAAAACGGCCGATACCGTTGTCGGAAAGAACCCATGTGATATCACCCTGAAAATATACCTGATTTATGTGAGACAGATTGCCGCACTCATAGGTCATCGTCTTCCTTGCGGTCGTGTCGTCGATCGAAAAGGAAACGATCTTGCCGTCATTTGTGCCGGTATAAAGGAGTCCATTGTCATTGAATGCGCAGGTTGTGTAAGTGGAGTCCTGATCAATGCGGGGGATCATATATGCGAGATTGCCGTTCTTTAGGATGAAAAGCTTTCCCTCGTTGGTAACTGCCGCAACATGACCGTTTTTGTCCGCACTGAGGCATTTTGCGAAGCAGACGGAGCCGATGGTCCTTGAAACCATGACGCCCAGTCTTCTCTGAACCACAGCCATGCAATCCGCCGTTCCGACATAATAATCGCCGTCCGAGCACTGCACGATGCTCCTGACGGAATCGGAGGGGAGACCCATGCTGCTGTCTAGGGTGTTGGAAATCTTTTCGTTGATGGCGATCGAGATACCGCTGTCGTTCGTGCCTATCCAAAGCCTGCCTTCTTCATCCGTGTAGAGGCAGTTGACATTCTTGATGCCTTTGTACTCATCCATGAAACGGAATTCCGATCCGCTGTAGCGATACAGGCCGGCGTAGCTGCCGATCCAAAGGATACCGTCATTGGTCTGCGCGATGTCATTGGCGTGACCGCAGTCGAGACCGTTTGATGCGTTGTAGATCCTCTTGATGTACGAGGTGTTCTCGTTCTCAAAAGCCTTGACGGGCGTGGCGGTAAGACCTATCCCGACAGAGATCGCGAGCATCAGACCGATGATCATCTCTGCATGTTTTTTAAGGATACGATGCCTGCGGAACGTCCTGTAGATCTTGATAAGGATGAACATGAAGAACACGGTTACTATCTTGTCGAGAAAATCGATATAGAGCTCTCCGAGAAACGTGGACGCGATCCTCGGAAGTCCTCTTTCGAGGAGGTAATCCTTGACACCGGTGCCCCAGACGTTGCCGAGGTCGTAGTCAAAGAACAGTATTGTAAGAATTGCGGCAAGCAGCGCCGAAACGATCGTGATACCGCCGGCAACCGAAGCTGAACCGAAGAAGGTCTCAAAGTTCTTCCGCCTTGCGGCGAAGCCGGCTCCAACGCCTATAGCCACGCTCACCACGCAGTAGGATAAAGCCTGGGGATTCCACATGGAGTAGATAAGATTGCCCGTACAGCCGACGATCGCACCGCTGAACGGACCGAGGACATAGGCGGAGAACACCGTCCCGATCGAATCCAGCCACAACGGCAGCTGGAGACCGACGGCGATAGACCTGCCCAAGAAGTTGACGATCACGCACCCGAGAACCACAAGGATGACTTTGCAGGGGCTGACCTGTTTTTTGTCATTGTAAATCATACGATTGCCCTTTATCGGCTTGTCTATACAAAAGCTGAAACAAGCCGTCTGAAACGATAGTTTCCAAATATTTTTTATCACGTCCGTGAATTATAACGGAGTAGAAAAAATCATACTAATCCGTAAACCATTATACACGATTATATGGCAAATTTTCAAGATTAAAAATATAAACTTCACAAAATTTATGCAGATATACGTCTTGCTCACAAAAAGGGAAGAACATGCGTAAAACTGAATCATTGAATCACTCGTATTTGAAAACTATACTTAATGCGTGATTTGTGATAACATCGTGATATCTGCACAAGCAGACACGGATCCGGCGCCGAGGCTCGCATGTCGGGACTTGAATTGATCTATGCAACAGAAAGGGTAAAGGCATTCGGATGGTTGAAAAGATTTATCTGGATATGGACGGCGTTCTTGCTGATTTTGAGCGCGGCATAAGAGAACTGTGCGGAGTTGAGCCCGTAAAGCAAGGGGCGAGACGCCCGCAGGAGGAAGACATCATGTGGGAGAAGGCCCGTCTGGTCGGGCATTTTTATGACAAACTCCTGCCGATGCCGGGCGCACTTGAGATGTTTCAACAGATCTATGAAAAGTACGGCGACAGATGTGAGATCCTGACCGGGATACCGAAGCCCCGCAGAGGACTCACCACAGCAGGTGAAGACAAGATCGCCTGGGTCCGCCGCTATCTTTCTTCGGATATTGCCGTGCACATAGTGTTCCGTGAGGAAAAGAAGAACTACTGCAAGGGGAAAGGCTGTATCCTGATCGACGACTACGATAAAAACATCCGGGAATGGACCGAGAACGGCAGCACCGGGGTTTTGCATATAAGCGTTGAAGAGACGATGGAGAAACTGCGGGAAATGGGAATAATGTAAAAAGTCACAGTGTGTGGTCCCTCGGGGACGGGGGTTGTGGGTCATGCGCAGTTCAATGACCCACAACCCCCGTCCCCGAGGGACCACACAGGCACCACCTGTCAATTTTTCTGTTTCAAGGATGTTCAGGGTCGGGAGTGTTTAG
>JAEEQC010000083.1 GCA_016285135.1 Lachnospiraceae bacterium | reverse complement strand
CATCCTTTAGGATCGCTCTCGCCAGGGATATTCTCTGACGTTCTCCGCCCGAGAGCTGCTTTCCGCCGTCACCGGCCTGCGTTTCGATACCGTCCGGGAGTCTTTCGAGGAATTCGTTGCACTGTGCTCTCTCAGCCGCTTTGAGCACTTCTTCCCGTGTTGCACCCGGCTTTCCTATCAGGATGTTTTCATAAAGCGAGGTATTAAAGAGGAACTGCTCCTGAGAAACGAAAGCGACCCGGTCATTTAGCGCTTCGAGCGACATGTCGGTTATATCCTGTCCACCTATCGTTATGTTCCCGGAGGGTATGTCATAATAATGTACAAGAAGCTTCGCGAGGGTCGACTTTCCGCTGCCCGATTCACCAACGAGCGCTGTCATCGATCCCTGCTTGAGATAAAGGTTCACGCCGTGAAGCACTTCTGCATCCTTATAGGCGAAACGCACATCCCTGAACTCAACATCAAGGTTCTTCCCGGTAAAGCCCGAAGTTCCCTCTTTAAGAGGCGGATGATCCATCATCTTTTCAAGCTCGGAGATCTTATAGCCGAGCTGAGGGAATTTGCCTGCAAAATTAAGAGCCTTAAGAACAGAGGGCCCTACTGCGAAAGACATACAGAATACGAGCACCATCTTATCAAGAGCGATAGTACCGCCCAATACCATCATCGATCCGAAGGGTAGCATCAGAAGCACCAGACAGGGAAGAACACTCGTATAGACCGCCATCCAGGGCCAGCATACCTTATACCACGCTATCGTAAAATCACGATAGCTCTTTACAACATCACCGAAACGTTTGTAGGAATCCCCGTCCTTATTGAATACTTTAACGACCTCCATCCCGTTGACGTATTCTATGATCGTGTTGTTCATCCTCGCCGCCGACTCATAATAGGCGTTCATCTTGCTCATGCCGGCTTTCATCATCATGCTCATGGCAAATATCCCGACTATAAGCGGAACAAGTGACAGAAGGCCCAGTCTCCAGTCCGTAACGAACATGAGTATTATAATGATCGCCGGGATCAGCGTGTTTGCGATACCCTCGGGGATCGCATGAGCGAGCAAAAGCTCAACCTGGTCGATATCATCCGTAAATACCTTCTTAATACGGCCCGTTCCGAGTTCCCTGATATTGCCAAGCGGCTGCTTTTCAAGCTTTTGCTTGAGTGATATACGCAGGTTCTTAAGCGTGTTATATGCGCTGACATGAGAAAACGTAAGACCCTGCACATAACTGAAGGAGTAGATCAGTTCACACACTGCCACCCCCGCAACACATAACAGAATAAAAGGAATATCAACCGACTCTCCCCGGGTTAACGGAGCAATGATCCGGTACAGAAAAAAGTACGGCACCACATTGGCTATAATTCCGAGTGACATGAGTATCGCCGCCCATACGGTGTATTTCTTGTACTTGCCGATATAGGGCGCAACTTTTTTAAACATCTTTGTTTTCCTCCTCACTTTGTTAGCTTATGCTAACTGTTGGTCATTTTAAAGCCGCCTTTTGGCGGCTTATAGATCAACACGTTCAAAACATGCTATACATGTCACGTTTTGTTATATTGATCACTTTTTTATGCTGCTGTCTTCGGGCAAAAGTCCCGTCATGCTCTTAAGCCCCAGCGCTACCGTCGAAGCGTTATGAAGCAAAGCTGAAGTTGCCGGAGGCAGGATCCCGATAACTCCGAGTCCTATAAGCCCAGTATTAAAGCCGACGATAGTCCTGTAGTTGAAACGGATCCGCTTCATAAGCAGTGTACTTATCTTCCGGAGTACCACCAGACTTTCAAGATTGTCAGAACCGATGGTTATATCTGCTATCTGTCTTGCAATCTCTGCTCCGTCGCTAATGGCAATACCCGCATCAGAGGCCGAGAGTGCCGGCGAGTCATTGATACCGTCACCGACCATGATAACGTGTCTTCCGTCCGCTTTAGCTTTTTCCACGTATTTTGCCTTGTCTTCGGGAAGTACTTCGGCATATACCTCAGTTATTCCTGCCTCGGCAGCGATCTTCTTCGCGGTTCTCTCACTGTCGCCCGTCATCATGACGATGTGCTCGAAGCCCTGCTCACGTAATTCTCCGACAACCTTTCTTACTTCTTCGCGCATCGGGTCTTCGATCAGGATGACAGCCGACAACATTCCGTTCTTGGCAAAATAGAGATGTGAGTATTCGTCCGGTAAGGAGTCAAATGCTTCTTTGCGTCCCTCAGGGATACGCACACCTTCATCTTCAAAGACAAAGTGATAACTGCCTATCACCGCTCTCTCATCGTCTATCTCGGAAGCTATACCATGCGCCACGATGTACTCCACATTTGTATGAAGCTCATCATGTAGCAGTCCCTTACGTTCGGCAGCGTCAACCACAGCTCGGGCAACGGAATGCGGGAAATGCTCTTCAAGGCAGGCAGCCTGGCGTAGCAGCTCGTCCTCGGGCTCCCCGTTAAAAGACACAACTCTCACGACCGTAGGTTTCGCTTTTGTAAGGGTCCCCGTCTTGTCAAGGACTATAGTATCCGCTTCGGCTACGGCCTCTAGGAACTTGCCTCCCTTTACGGTTATATCGTATTCAGCCGCTTCTTTTATTGCAGAGAGTACCGATATCGGCATGGCCATCTTAAGCGCGCATGAATAATCGACCATAAGCACCGAAACGGCTTTTCTTACGTTTCTGCTAAAGGCCCAGGTGAGCCCCGATGCCAGCAGTGTGTAAGGAACCAGTCTGTCGGCAAGTCTTTCTGCCTTACTTTCCAGCGCTGATTTGAGTTTTTCAGACTCTTCGATCATCTTGACGATCTTGTCGAAGCGCCCGCAGCCTTCCGTCCGGGTAACACAGATGACAATCTCTCCTTCTTCAAGAACCGTCCCCGCGAAGACACTCATGCCGATTCCCTTGTGTACAGCTACGGATTCTCCCGTCATGGATGCCTGGTTTACCATAGCTTCACCGTCAACCACTTCGCCGTCAAACGGGATCATGTTCCCCATCCTCACAACGACTCTGTCACCGCATTTGATATCCGAAGAATCGGTCATGATCTCGCCGTCACCGGTCTGTAACCATACCTTATCGATGTTAAGCGACATCCTCCTTGCAAGATCATCAACCGAACGCTTATGTGTCCACTCCTCGAGACTGTCTCCGATCTTGAGCAGGAACATGACAGACGAAGCTGTATTATAGTCTCCCGTAAGAACCGCAGCAGTTATGGCCGCCGCATCCAGGAACTCTACCTGCAGGCGCTTGTTCTTAAGCGTTTTAATCCCTCGCCACGCATATCTGACAGCTTTCGCAACAGTCCAGATCCTTCGTATACCGAAAGGTAAAAGCAGTCTCTCAGCATAATGAAGGATCGTGGTAGTGACGATGCTGTCATAGTATTTTGCGGCAAGTTCTCTCCCCGAGTTTTCAAGCAATCTCTCCGGAACAGATACTTTTTCGAACGCGAATCCTCTTATGATATCGACGATCCGAGCTCTGTCGCAGTTGAAAAATATCACTGCATCAGCGGTTCTCTCATATACAACAACCTTTTTGATCTCCGAAAACGTTTTGAGATAGTAGTCAAAAGTATCCGCCTCCCTGAATGTCATCCTCTTCATCGGAAGATGGATCCTTAGTCTGTTTCTGATCTCATGTTTGATCGTAAATTTCACGAAACATCCTTCTTTCCCTGTTTTAACAGATCAAAATAACAGCTTTTACTCTACCGTTTCCGAAGCACAGGCATCAGACACTTCCGCTGCTGTCTCTTTTTTTGCTCTTTCATCATTAATGGCCTTGGCTTCCTCGTAGATATCAGAGCAGTTTTCCTGCAGTGCTGTTACCTGCGTCATAACAGAATCCTTGGCTCTGAGTACCCCTGCGGTACAGTGTGCATACACTTTCTTTGCATCTTTCGAAGTGAGGATCTTGATCCCCTCAAGTCCGAACAACGTTCCAAGTGCAAATAATCCGACTCCTTTAAGCTTCATGATGATACCTCCTTATATTTTACTGTCTTTATGACAGCAATAATTACGCGTTACATATGTGGTATTTCGCGCTCACCCGGAGCTAACCAAAGTTGCGCCCCGCTAACCACACCGCTTTTTTAAGCCGCCTAACGGCGGCAAACAGTTTTTATAATATTCAGATCAACCCAGAGCTACATCAAGTGCCATCATCAGGCTAAATCCAATGGCAAATGCCACTACTCCGACATGCGAATGATTCCCTTCCGACATCTCAGGGATCAGTTCCTCAACCACAACATAGAGCATGGCACCGGCCGCAAAAGAAAGAAGGTACGGCATCGCGGGAACAACCAACCCAACAAGAGCCACTGTCAACCCGCCGAAAACAGGTTCAACCGCACCGGAAAACATGCCCAGTACAAAAGATTTCGGCTTACTCTTACCTTCCGCGTAAAGCGGCATGGAAATGATGGCACCCTCAGGGAAATTCTGAATGGCGATTCCGAGAGCAAGCGCAAGCGCTCCACCGGCTGTGATACTCTCCGACCCGCTCATGAGTCCCGCGTACACAACTCCTACCGCCATTCCTTCGGGGATGTTATGGAGTGTAACTGCAAGTACAAGCATGATGGTTTTTGTAAGATGGCTTTTCGGACCTTCGGCCTGCTCACTTACTATATGGAAATGGGGTATGATATGATCAAGCAGCATCAGGAACAGGATTCCGAGCCAAAAACCTATAAATGCCGGAAGAAACGCCCACCTGTCCATATCCGATGATTGCTCTATAGCCGGAACTATAAGGCTCCATATGGATGCTGCAACCATAACACCGGCCGCAAATCCTGAAAGTGCCTTTCTGACACTGACCTTTAGCTCATTTTTTAAAAAGAACACGCAAGCCGCACCGGCCGTTGTCCCAACAAACGGGATCAGAAGACCCGTGATTATTGTACTCATGTTTTTACCCTTTCATTATCAGGCATTATCTTATTGATCAGACAGGGTGACTCCTGCCTGACAAAAGAAAGTAAGCTGCCGCTAATCATGATAATTAGTTGCAGCTTACTTGTCAAGCACTTAGCCTGTTTTGCAATTATTGTTTTGCAATTATGAATGCAAATTATTAAATGCGTTTATGTGGGGATCTTGCAACTTTTATCTTGAAAGTGCTGCTCCCAGTTCCTTGCAAGCGATTAAGGCTGCATCATCCGGTGCTTCGTTTGCCATTACCGGATCTGTCACAAGATCCGCTCCGGCATTCTTTGCTCTCTCTTCCCAATCTCTCATCCATTGACCGTCGCCCCATCCGTAAGAACCGAAAAGTGCGATCTTCTTTCCTGAGAGTTCCGATTCAACAGCACTGAACATCGGGTCAAACTCGGAGTCTTCAAGCTCCTCTGCTCCCATTGCGGGGCAGCCGAATGCAAAAGCATCAAAATCCGCAAGCTTTGATGCGTCAAATTCACCGGCAGTAAAAACAGAAACCGAAGCTCCCGCTTCTTTTGCACCTTCCTCTACCGCCTTAGCCATTGCTTCGGTGTTTCCCGTGCCGCTCCAGTATACTACTGCAACATTACTCATATTGATTACCTCTCTAATTGTTTATTTTGAGTTAGCTTACGCTAACTATAATAGTTAGCCTCTGCTAACTTGTCAACAGGTATTTTGCCTTTTAGTTTCAAAAATAAGCTTGTTTTCAATAACTCTATTTATTTGAAAGTGCCTTATCCAACCATCTTTTATAATATTCCGTGGTCATCTTGCCGCTCTCAAGCACCCTTCCGTCACCGATCCTTACGAGTTCATCACAGCACATGGCTATAAGCTCCGGATCGTGAGTGATCACAAAGATCGTTTTCCCTGATTCCTTAAGTCCTTTAATGACGCAAGCAAATGCGGTCATCCTTCTGTGA
Organism: Lachnospiraceae bacterium; assembly: GCA_016285135.1. Taxonomy (GTDB): domain Bacteria; phylum Bacillota; class Clostridia; order Lachnospirales; family Lachnospiraceae; genus RUG11977. The sequence goes on along the minus strand of JAEEQC010000083.1, from coordinate 3,912 downwards.
TCAAGTCCGCTTGTAGGTTCATCAAACACAAGGATGTCTCTCTCTGCAGCGACTGCACACCCTATCGCGACGCGTTGTTTTTCGCCTCCCGACAGCGACTGCGGATGTCTTTTCTCTTTACCCGAGAGCCCGAGTCTTTCAAGTATTTCAGCGATCCTAACCTCGTGATCATCTTCCGGTACTTCGATGCATGAGGAAAGCTCCTCTGCAACCTCATCCGTGAAAAGTTCATGCGCAACGTCCTGCATGACAAGGAAGGTTCTCTTTAACCTTTCTTTCCTTTTCAGCTCCTTTCCCTTATAGCAAAGCACTCCCTTCGCCCGTTTATCAAGCCCGCAAAGAGTCCTTGCAAAAGTGGATTTTCCCGCCCCGTTATCTCCTACAACGCATATGATACTGTTTTCGGGTATAACCAGGTTTGCAATGTAGAGCGCCGGTTCACGGCTCCCTTTATACATATACTCGAAATCTTTTATGATCATTACGTCTTCTTTGATACCATGAACCATAACACTCGTCTTCGGTATCTCATGATATTTATGATCTTCGGGAACGATCTGTGAAGAGCTGCTCTTTACCGGTATATCAAGTATGTTGGTGCTTCGAAGTCCCATCATGGCGATACGTTCTTGTCCGAGTCCGATCAATTCCTCAGGTTTACATGAGAGTTCGATCACTCCGTCCTTCATATAAATGACTCTGTCCGCAAGGGGCAACATATAGTAAAGCCTGTGTTCCGCAACTATGACCGTTTTCCCTTCTTCTTTCCATTTTGCTATGATGGCAGCCAGCTCACCTATCGAGTAAATATCCAGATTGGATGACGGCTCATCGAGGACTACTATCGGCGTGCCGGACGTATCTGCGCAGGCGCATGCGACCTTCTGCTTTTCGCCTCCGGACATTTCGAAGAGATCCCTTCCGGTCAGGTTTTCCATCCCGAGTTTTTTTATAGTTTCATCAAGACGTTTTTTCATCTCTTCGCGTGAAATACCACGATTTTCAAGTCCAAAGACCATTTCCTCGGTTGATTCAACGTTATAGAACTGAGTCTTAGGGTTCTGAAACACCGAAGCCACCTGTTCCGCGATCTTATATAGCTCGGTTTCAGCAGTATCCAGGCCGTTCACAAATATCTTACCTTCAAGCGTTCCCGGATAATAATTCGGGATAAGCGCATTTATCATACGGACTATCGTCGATTTGCCGCATCCCGATTCTCCGCACAAAAGAACAACCTCTCCGTCATTAATGGTAAGATTAAGATTTCTGAGGACCTCTCCCCCGTCCTCGTATTTAAATGAAACGTTTTTAAACTCTATCATATGTTTTCGTTTTCGTTTATCGCATCAAACCCGGACGGCACCGCAAAAAGCACCTTCCGGGTCTGATCCGACTCTCTCTGAGTTTTTTTCAGGGTCTATAGTGCAGTTGAGATCAAAGCCACAATTGTTAAAAGCAGAGTGATCGTAAACACGGCAATTATGTCCGTCTTCCCGATCTTAACATCCGTAAATGTGGTGTGTCTTACGGGATTGTCGAGACCTCTCGAAAGTGCTGCCGCCGAAAGGTCGTTGCCGATATTGGCAACGCTGATCATAAGCGGTACCACTCTGTACTCAAACGCCTGCCCCGGATTCTTCCAGAAGCGTTTTCTGCCCACAGTGATCCCCCTCATTGCCGCAGCATCATGGATTGCCGCACGTTCCCGGTTTACTGTCGGGAAAAATCTGAACATGACTGAAAGCGGTATCAGCATTTTGTTCCCGACCTTCATGGCCGAGAATGCCGAGATCGCTTCGCTCACACTCGTAGACTTTAAGAAGTATTCTCCGCACGCAAATGCCGGAAAAAGCTTGAGCACAAAGCCTCCGAGCAGTACGATCACCATATTGAGGACCATGTTGACCTGCAGATCGGATCGCAGGAAATGTGCCGCAACTGCGAGACCGAACACAAAAGCGTACTTTAGCGCGCCGGATATGCGTCCATCCGCAAGATACAGGACAAACGGTATTATTCCGATAGCTATCGTAAACGCTATGCTCACATTGATCATCTCAAGTGTTGCGACAGCGGCAAGGATCAGTATTTTTGTTCTGGGATCGAGATGGAGTCTCCTGTTTTTAACTACTGCTTCATTCATGCTATTCCGGCTTTCACAAAATGTTTTTTAAGCATCTTTCTTCCGAGAAGCGCTCCGAGAGTTGCTCCGATGATCACAAGGATTATTCCGACCCAAAGCATCCACGAAGGCATGTAGCTCGAAAGCTGTTCTGCATACTGTTCTCCCATCGACTCTCTGATCCCGTCCCAGTAGCTTTCACCGGCAAACCAAAGAGGAGCGGGACCGCCAAGCATTCCGAGTGCATAGATCATATAGCTGATCATGATCACTCCAAACTTCTTATATCCGCCCACTTTAAGGATTATATCAGCGATCAGTGCCGTCGGGAAAAGGAAAGCAACACATATCCATGTGTATCCCGAAAGATAGAAGAAGATCGCAAGGATCGCTCCTGTAATGGTGAGCATACCGAATTTCTCAATCTTTGTGTAATAAAGCATCATGGGTATCCCGGCGATGAGCGGGATGATCACCATTGAAATGGGGTACATGATCGGTATGGCGTTTGTCGCTCCGATCACAAACACTACGGCAATATAGATCGCTGTATATATTCCGACATTGATAAGGTCTTTACCTGTAAGTCCTTTTTTCTGCATATTGTTCACTCTTCCTCTCTTATATCAGGCGGTCCCGCCAAGTGAGACCGCCTCTTTATTTTTTATCATCTTGCGGTACTTAACGATCAGACCGCATTACACAGTTTCCCCGTACTGTTCCGATGCACCGATCATACATTAAATGCATTGATTCCGGGATATACCGCACTTGCTCCAAGTTCTTCCTCGATCCTTAAGAGCTGGTTGTACTTAGCCACTCTCTCCGATCTTGAAGGTGCGCCGGTCTTGATCTGGCAAGTATTGAGTGCAACCGCAAGATCAGCGATCGTCGTATCGGCGGTCTCACCGGAGCGATGTGACGAGATTGCTGCATAACCGGCCTTGTGAGCCATCTTGATAGCCTCAAGAGTTTCCGAAACGGAACCGATCTGGTTGAGCTTGATAAGGATCGCATTACCTGCGCCAAGTTCAATACCCTTAGATAATCTTTCTGTATTAGTAACAAAAAGGTCATCACCAACAAGCTGTACTCTATCGCCGATTTCCTTTGTCATGTACTGCCAGCCTTCCCAATCTTCTTCATCAAGGCCATCCTCGATTGAGTAGATAGGATACTTGTCTACAAGGCTCTTCCAGTGATCTACAAGTTCCTTAGATGTGAACTTCTTGCCACTCTTAGGCTGTACATATTCGCCCTTCTGAGAACCTTTCCATTCTGATGAAGCAGCATCCATAGCAAGTACGAAATCTTTGCCTGGCTCATAGCCTGCATCCTTGATAGCCTGAAGGATATGCTCGATTGTATCTTCATCACTGTCAAGATCAGGAGCAAAACCACCTTCATCACCTACTGATGTAGCAAGACCTCTATCCTTGAGAATTGCAGCCAAAGCGTGGAATACTTCAGCACACCATCTAAGAGCTTCTCTAAATGAAGTTGCTCCTACTGGCATAATCATGAATTCCTGTACATCAAGCCCTGAAGAAAGAGCATGACAGCCACCGTTAACAATGTTCATCATAGGAACTGGAAGTCTATTTCCTCCAATGCCACCTAAAAATCTATAGAGAGGAATATCAAGAGCTGTAGCTGCTGCGCGGCAACAAGCAATGGAGGTTGCGAGAATTGCATTAGCACCAAATTTTGACTTATCCTTTGTGCCATCAGCTGAAATCATTGCCGCATCAATAGCATAGATATCTGAAGCATCCATACCACAAATT
>JAEEQC010000082.1 GCA_016285135.1 Lachnospiraceae bacterium | reverse complement strand
AGTTCATCCATTTTTCACCATTTCATCTTTCCAGGATTTTAAACACTTTATGATTCCCGGACGTCGTACCCCCTTTTAATCTTATATCAAAAAGCATAATATTTCAATTCTCCTCTTTAGGTGACCCACCGGGGACGGGGGTTGTGGACCATGCACCCCAATGGTCCACAACCCCCGTCCCCAGATGGGTCACCCAGGTGGGTCCACAACCCCCGTCCCCGGTGGATCACCCCTGCTTCACACTACAGAAACAGTCCCATGACCACATACCCTGCAGCGGCAAGCGCTGCGAACACGATACTGTATGTCAGGCGGACGCGGAAAGCGTCCTTCGGGTTGATGCCGACGGCGATCCCGACAGTCAGTGACTCAGCGGTGAACATGCTGAGCTTCTCACCCGCGATACCGGCGCCGGCGATCGCGCCCACAAAGACCGCGGGGCTGAGTCCGCTGCTGCCCACAAGGCTCAGGACCACGGGGAACGAGATCGCGTACATCGCCCATGATGAACCGAGTACCATGGTCAGCAGCAGAGACAGAACAAAGACGACCGCCGGAAGCAGGAAGATGTACCCGCCGAACACGTCTATCATGTCTTCAAAATAATCCGCGAGATTCAGTCTGTTAAGAAGCGAAGAGAAGCACATCGTCACGATGTACATGACGATAGCGGGGACGGAGTTTGCGATACCGTCGACCATGTGCTCCACAAACTGTTCGGGAGGCATGACTCCCCTGAAGGTGTAGAGTATGAACATGAACGCCAGCGTGGCCACAAGCCCGACCGCACTGTCGAGCACGAAATTATTGTTAACGAAGCTCCTGAAAGCGATCGACGAAACGACCAGCACAAGGATAGGGAGCATTACGTTGCTGATCTTGCCCCAGACCTCTGTTTCATGAACGCTCAGGTACTTCTCTGACCCGTCGGGCCAGAGCGTACCTCCCCCGTCATAGCGCTTCTGCGCCTTCTTAAGGCGGGGAGTGAGCGGCAGCTTGCCGAACGAGAAAAGCACCATCGCGACAAGCGTGATCATCGAGAAAAGATTAAAGGGTATCGACTTGCAAAAAAGTGCGGGCGCATCGACGCCGACCGAAGCACGCAATGTACCGATCACGTATATGCCCCAGAGTGAGATTGGCAAAAAAGAGCTGAGTACGGTCGGGAGCATGCTGTAAAAGAGGGCAAGCTTCTCACGTACCACCCCGCTCTTCTTGGCGGGCGAATATGATGCGTAAGACGCTGCGAGCATGTTGAGCCCGTCATCGATGGATGTCGCAGCCATTATCCCGAGTGATGTGAGATAAATGCTGCGAGGCGTTTTTTCAATTTTTATTGCCATCTTTTCGAATGCCGTGACTCCGCCGGAAATGGTGATAAGGTTAACAACCGCTCCGATCAGCGCCATGACAAGCACTGTAAAGACATTACCCGAAGACGACATCGATTTCTCGATCGCGTCCGTAAAGCCGACAAAGACGCCGTTACGGTAGGCAAGAAGCGCCGCGAGCGCCGTTGAAACAAGAAGCGATTCGATGGTCCTTCTTGTGAGGACGGCGTATATAGGCATAAACATTAAAGGGATAAGGAAAACCGGCGCTGTCGTGCTCCTCGGGACAAAGATCACTGCAGCAAGAAAAAGCGCAACGAGTATACCGTAGTGGATCGCGACCTGCTTGCCGGAAAGGAGCGCGGAGTTTGAAGGATGGCGAAGCACCCCTTTTCGCATGCCCGAAAGCGCCATAAGCTGGGTGTGCTTGCCGGAAACCTGGGAATAGACGCGCTTCATGAGCTCGCCGTAGATCTCCGGATGCTTGGAGATGTAGAGAGCCGCATCATCGTTTGAAAGTCTGTATACGACCGTGCGGCCGAGCGATCTGACTGTTGAGAGACGTTTCTCGCCGGTCAGCGCTGCGTACTCGCCGAAATAATTGCCTTTATGAAGGATGTTGACCTGGTCGCCCTCACCGTTGAGGACAACCGCGGTGCCGGAATCGATGAAGTACATGCCGTCTGATTCGGCTCCGATCTCACAGATATCCTCCCCGTTCTCGTAGACGAAGCGGACGAGCCTGCTCTCGATCTCGGACAGCTCGACAGCACCTTCCTGTGTGTCGGGAAGTCCGAAGAACTGCTTGATGTAGTTGCGGTTGATGTGGTCGGCCATCCGATTCTCCTTTTTTAAGCGATCAAATAACGCTTATGATCCCACGTCCAATACTTCAACGAGAGGTCAGGCTTCTTACACGCAGTCCTTCATTGATCTGCGAACTGATTTATTCACCTAATTATAGTATCGAAAAGAAGATTCTACAAGTCCGGAAATCCATGTCCGGTTGCACGCAAGCATGCCAAAAACGATCTTTTTTATCGCGCATAAAAACACCCCGGGTCGCCACCCGAGGCATTTTTGAAATATATATTTGTCCTTTGTGGGTCTTAGCTTAGTCCTTTGCAGACGGATCTTTCATTTTTTTCCTGTTGTTCCACCTTATACACAACACCGTGATTATCACCGCCACCATGAAAGAAGTTACTGCAACAAGTACATAACCCCCTACCCCTTCATCAAGCAACGAGGAACCGGCTTCATCGGCGCTTTCTATCGTGTGCTGCGCCCCTCCCGGCAAAGTCGAAAGGACGACGATGGCAGCCAAACAAAACATCGAGACCGTCCCCAGCACCCTGTTGATCATCCTGTCACGCGCGAGTCTGATCGCTCTCGCCCGCTCGTGCATGGCTTCAAGCCTTTTTGTGTCAGTCATCATGTGGCCGTCCTCCTTTCCGAAACATTGGTCGCTCCACCTGTACCCGATCATCTTATATATATAAAGAGTCCCTTTCCTCCCGAAACTCCTCAAAAAAAATAAAAAAAATTTGCGAAACTTTTACGTCTCGCAAAATTTCTTTTCGAGCTTTAACGCTTATGTTCCAAAAACGTATGTCTCAAGCCCCTGTACGGGATCTTGTTCCGGCCCGTCTCTCAAGGCTCTGTACAGGGTCCTGTTCCGGTCTGTCTCTCAAGCCCCTGTACGGGGTCCACCTTGCGCTTTTCCCTTGTTACGGATCCTTCTGCGAAGCCTCAGCATGAGCACTGCGGTCACCATGGGGATCAGATATCCGACCCAGGCAGTGATGCCATCCTGAGAAACGAGGATATTGTAGATGGCATGGTAAGTGGCAGCGAGCGATATAAGACCCGCGATGCCGGCAAAACGCAGCCAGAACTCATCCCACAAGAATACGAATCCGATGTAAACGATCTCTCCGCAGACCACATGCATTACACCGGTCCCGAACCCCCTGACTCCGAGGAGCAGGATGTCGGACGCACCGTTGGCCGTGAGGTAGCAGACATTCTCAAGTGTTGCGAATCCGACCGCGACAGCCATGATGTTCACGGCCGATTCTTCCCTGTTGTCCGGCTCAAACACAAGCAAGTAAAACAGGATCGGAAGGAATTTCATCATCTCTTCGACGAGCGGCGTGATCTCCCACGTAGCCTCCTGTCTGTCGGCCTCCAGAACAAGGGCCAGGAAAGTGCTGATGTAAGAAGACAGCAGGCAGATCGTCATCCCGACCAGCAGGAAGACCATTACTCTTCTACGGTTACTCCTGACGATCGCAAGCGTCTTGTCCTGTGTGCTCCCGTCGCCGCCTCCGGTCATGGCAAGGATCGCAACAAGCAGAGGAGCGGCAATGCATATGTATATGTTTTCGATATAATTCACTCCGTCACCTCATTCCTCAATGCTTTCCTGACACATAACATCAAAACGAACAATACGACCGATATCAAGATATCAATATAGTAATACGGGTTCGAAACCGATACCTCATCAAACAGGCAGGATGACGTCCAGAGGAGGTACTCGAGGATGAAGAATATAAGCGTTAAAACATAAACAGGCCTTTTAACGGTATTCCCGGAGTGCAGTCCCTTGACGGCCTCCATGCCGACCAGGCTCATAAGTATCGCTGAGACGATGTTTGATGAGATCTGTCCGAACGTCATAAAATAAATGCTGAGTCCGCCGGCGAAAACCGGGATCAGCCACTTGATCCTGCACTTCATGCCCCGGACGGCCGGATCTCTCTGATCCCTCAGGAACAGGAACAAAAACATGTATGAAACGTACCAGCTGAATTCGGCGACGTAGAATTTGGTCGGGGTGTCGCCCCTGAACATGTAGAAGAGCTCCCAATAAAGGCTTCCAAAAAAGAAAGCAGCATAAAACAACGTGATGATCACCCACGACCGACGTTGTTTCGTGACTGCCCGATAAAGAGTCACCCCCGTGCAGATTCCGAGGATGACGAGCTGTATGTAATTATCAATGCTTTCTATCATGACTTTCGGGCCCTTTTCAACCTGACACAAAGGATCGTTACGGAAACACCGAGGGCAAATGCAAGGATTGCGATCACCACATAGCCCAGGATCGAGCTCGAAGAAAATACGCTGGCGCTCATGCCCTGATCCTGTACGAGTGATCGTTCTCCGTCGACGATTCCCGGCATGCTCATACCGACCAGAACGATCAGTGCAATACTTGCCGCGATCGCTGCAGCCGTGATGCCCCATGCCTTACGGACCTGATTCCTGCGCGCGATCTGTTCCGCACGCTTATGCATGGCTTTGAGCCTTTCCTCATCAGTACGCATCGGTGATACCCTCCTTTTCCAGTTCTTCTTTCAGGCGCTTCCTGCCTCGCGTCAGAAGATTGTCGATCTTCTTGAGACTGACGTTCATAACAGTCGCCGTATCCTTGTAGCTCATCTCATCAAAGTAGAAAAGCCACAACGCCTCACGCATCTCGTCCCCGATGCGCTCGAGGCACTTTCTGACAATGCGCTTCTTTTCATCATCCCACGCACTCTCGAAGGGACCCTGATCAGCCTCACGGTCCGCCGGGTTAATGTTCCCTTCCCCTGCCTGCTCCTCAAAGTCTTCGAGGCTGAAGACCTTCTTCCTCTTGTTCCTCCGGTAGAAGCGGGCAACAAGGTTATGCGCGGTCGTGTACAGATATGCCTTAAAAGATCCCTCTTCGATCCGGGGCTTCTTCACCATGATCCTGGCGAAGGCCTCGATCATCAGGTCTTCCGCATCCTCCCAGCTGTACAGGAAGCCCTTCAAGTACATCGTCAGCGCGTCACCGTACCTGAGCATCAGCCTGTCATACGCCGAATTGTCACCTGTCAGGAACTCTGCGTAAAGGGTGCTGTCGTTAATCTCACTCAAAACTGTTCCCATCCTGTTATATGATTTTTAGCAGCATCAGATGTATTATACCATACCATAAGTTGGTTGTGCTACGCAGATAACATACGTTCATGGCTCACTTTTTACACATATGATCATCTTTTAGAGTTTAAGGCTCACTTTTTACGCATATGATCATCTTTTGGAGTTTAAGGCTCACTTTTTACGCATATGATCATCCCTTTGGAGTTTAGGCTCTCTTTTAACGCTTATGGTGCTCTTTTGACGCTCACAGCTCTCTTTCGTAACACAAAAAGTCCTGGTCGTACATGTGGCACTCGCCGACATTATTAAAGCCGAACACCGCGTAGCAGCGGATCGCCTTTACATTGTGCTTGTTGACCAGGATGTGGATCCCTTTGAATCCGCGCCTCTTAAGCTCTTCCATCGCGAACCCGAAGATGATCCTGCCGAGCCCCTTGCCCTGCTCTTCGGGCCAAACCGCAACACGCGCGAGCTCGCCTTCGGGTCTTAAGGAGTCGTCCCAACATGTGAGGCTGTCGACATCCTCATCTTCTTCAAGAGAAATCGCCGCCTTGATCTTTCCGCCCTCCTTAAGGACATAGAGCGCGTCCCTCTCAAGGTCAAAGTCGATCGTCTCGTCCGACGGATAATGCTCGGTCCACGAGCAGTACTCCTGCCCCTTTTGCGCCTCGTAAAGAGCTTTGATCACGCTGCGGTCCGCCTCCGTCGCGAGCACTGTTTCATAATTTTTTTCCATATTATTGCCTGTTCATTATTGTTTTTAAGTCCAGGGGTGGACCATCATGCATCAAACGCCATGTATTCCTCTCCCTCGAGAGTTTTCCATCGGATGACCCACAACCCACGTCCCTCAGAGTCCATTTCTTCAAGCGTCATGTACCCCCGGTGAGTCCCGTTCTTCGGCAGGGAAACCGAGCCCGGGTTCATGTACATGTACTCGCCGAAGCGCTCGCAGACCGGGATGTGCGTATGCCCGTGGAGCAGTATGTCGCCGCTCTTCATGGGCGGGAGATTGTCGCAGTTATAAATGTGTCCGTGGGTTGCGAAGACCATCTTCTCCCCGAGCGGGATGAGCGCGTAGTCCGCAAGTACCGGGAACCCGAGAACCATCTGGTCAACCTCGGCCTCGCAGTTGCCCCGGACAGCGTAGATCTCGTCCTTCATGGCGTTGAGCATCTCGATCACCTTCTTCGGAGCATACTCCTGTGGAAGGTCGTTTCTCGGCCCATGGTAGAGTATGTCACCGAGCAGGAGCATCCTGTCTGCGCCCTCACGCTTATATGCATCGATCAACATTTCACAATACTTTGCCGAACCGTGGATGTCCGACGCTATCAGTAGTTTCATTCCGATTCCTCACGTTTGTCGCCCCGCTGTCATGCGCCTTCCCTGCGATGTGCTTCAAAGAGTGCTTTCCGGGGCATTTTCTGTATCATCGTTTCCAAAAACGCATTTTCGGGGCGTTTTCTCTGTCATTGTTTCCAAAAACGCTTTCACGGCGTTTTCTTTATCATTATATCCGTTTTCTGCGGATCATCAAATGTCTTTTATTTCATCCCATAAGCAAAGCGGCATCGGTCAGTATTCCGTAAGCGAAACGGCACAGGTCGGTAACCCTTCCTGTGCCGTGATATTAAAGTCCTGTGATATTAACGTCAGAGGCCCCCGGAACACTTCTTTGTTTTCCGGCGTCAGCGCCATCCTCAGCAGGTAAACCCGCTGACATGATCCCTGAGCGAAGTCGAGATCTTGTCGATCGAGCTTGCACCGTCTCGTACATCTTCCGACGCAGTAACGAGGATCTGCGCGCCTTCCGCAACACTTGTTACACCCTGGGCATTGTCTTCAACGGCTGAATCGATGGCTGTGATCGAGTTGCTGATCGTATCGATCGCATCCGAAATCTCCTTGTTATCCGTCGAGATCGAAGACATTGCGGAATAGCACTCTTTAAGCGATCCGATATATTCGTCGATTAGCTGGTTCTTTTCATCCGTATTCTCTTTCGAGATCTTGAGCATGATATCGGATACTTCCTCTGCTGCCTTAACGAGCTGATCAACGATCGCCATTACCTCATCGGATACCTGCTGGATGTTTCCGGCCATATCCGCAGAGTTGTTGGCAAGGTTTCCGATCTCATCCGCTACAACCGCAAAGCCACGTCCGGCTTCTCCGGCTCTTGCCGCCTCGATCGAAGCATTTAACGAAAGCAGGTTGGTCTGTGATGCGACCTCGGAGATACCCTCGGTCATCGTGCGGATCTCTTCGACCTTCTTTGTATCCCTGATCTTCTCCTGCAGTTTCTCTATCGCGGTGTTCAGGCGTTCGGACATGTCTCTGTCGTTACGCTCGATCTCCTGCTTGCGTGAATCGATACGTGTAAGACTGCGGTTGATCTCTTCTGTCTTTTCGGCAGCATTCTTGCTGACTCTGTTTGTAAGGGATGTGATGTCGCCGACCTGCTGTGTAACCTGGGCAGTGGATGCCGATGTCTCGGTGGTCGTTGCGCTCATCTCTTCCATTGCTGCAGAGATATTACTTATATTGTCCGCACTCTTTGCCGATGCAGCCATCAGGGCATCGACGTTTTGTGTGAGCTCGCCCGATGCATCATTAACGTTACGTATGATACCGCCCATGGCGTTCTTTAACTCATTTACCGCATATACCAGCTGCCCGACCTCGTCCTTCGATCCGGTAACAATGTCCTTCGTAAGGTCTGCATTTCCGTTCTGCACGCCGGCCGCAAGTTCCTTTACCTTGATGCTCGCATCGGTGATGGGCTTTGCCATAAAGAATCCGGTAATGATTGCGACTGCAATGGCCACTGCCACGCAGATCAGGAGAATGAGCACCTCTGTGTTCTTTATTCCGTTGGTTATGTCATCAAAATTGGCAGCGGGTGTTACGTAGAATATCTTCCAGCCGGAGTTGGTCGTTTCTTTCTCTGTAACATAGACCGGAATGTCGTTGTAGTCTTTTATGGCTTCGGCATCATCAGACGCAGCGGCTCCGAGATAATCGATACCTATATCCTTAAGACCCATGATCTTTTCCGTGGTCGAACGGAAAGCGGGGTTGGGATGATAAATGAGCTGATCTTTCTCATTTGTAACAAAGAGGTACGAACCTTCTTCGCCTTTATCCTTTGCAAGCTTGTCAATATCGGCAAGAAGCTGTGAACAGAAGATATCGATCGCTGCGATGCCTTCCCAGCCGTTGGTGTTAAAGTACTTCGAAACAGCTACAACAAGCTCACCCGAGCTTGCGTCAACGTAGGGTTCGCTGTAGTTAAATGCTCCTTTTTTAGCAACGGCATCTGTATACCATGCTCTGGTCAGCCCGTTAAATTCCGGTGTGGGAACCCAGCCGGAACCGTTGAGGAAAGTCCCGTCCGAAAGCTGAATGTATACCATCGCAAGAGAAGGATTCTGCTTTGTGACACCTTCAAGAGCACGAACCGCAGCCTGCTGTGACTGTTCGGGCATAGCGCTCGGGGTGGAAACGATCGCTGCTTCCGCAGATCTGACTATACCGGTCGACTGCATGAGCCAACCTTCGATAACAGACGCGAAGTATTCTGTCCTTGCGTTATAGTTGGCATTCAGGACATCCTGAAAGCTCGCATCGGTCTTCTTATAAGTAAAGAAGCACTCTGCTGCCAGAAGAACGGCGCACAGGATAGCGATTATAAGAACCATCTTTAATTTCAAACTTTTTAACATGTGCATTCTCCTTTCGAAGATAACTTGCTTATCTTTTTCATACTCAACACAAGTAATAGTATAGCGTGCTTATTTGTGAAAGTCAACCTATTTGTTCACATTTAAAGAAACCGTATAAGCGTTATTATGTTGTAACGTGTTTAAAATCATCATTTATAAGTGATGCAGATTCGTTATACCTGTCTTCTTGCAAAAATCTTTATCTTAATCTTATGTGGACCAACAAGCGGCAATTCGTATATGAATACAGATCGAATTCTTTCTCGTATCGTGTATTCAGGCTATGATAGAGATTGAAATCTTACGTCTGTATGATATAATTGTGTATAAGATTGTTGCCGGATTTCAGAGCAGGCATTTCAAAGCCCGATCTAAGGCAGTGCTGTTTTTGGAAGAAGCGTTTTGATTGACACTTCTGATCCGGAAGGGAGAATACATGAGAAAATTTTTAAAGAGTCTTGCAATCCTTTTGGCTCTCATTTTGACAATCGGAGTTGTCCCCGAGAGCGCAAGTGCGGCTTCAAGCCCCGTTCTTTCGATGGCGGATGACAAGATCCTCTACCTTGACGGTGCTAAAGGCGTGAAGGAATCCGGTGGCTCTGTCTGCGGTATTTCCTATAAAAAGAAGGTTTCCAACATGATCGTCGGATACGACTTTGACAAGATGAGTGTTTCTCTGAAGTCATCGGACACCGATATCGTTCGCATCTCAAAGAAAGAGTACATCGTTGCGGAGTCCATCGGCAAGGCTACCGTTACTGTCACTGTTTATAACGAAAACAAAAAGAAGATCTTCAAAAAAGACCTTCTTGTAAATGTCAAAAAGAATGCAGACAGGGTTCTCTATGAAGGTATCAAAGACAATGACGTCGTCAGAGTCGGGCAGATCCTTGAGATCGCTCTTCCCACCAACGGCAAGGATACTGACCACAGAGAGCTTATCGCGGATAAGCCCGAGCTTGTCGAGATCACTCCCATGGAAGCCATAAACACATGGTCGGTTAAGTTCCTCAAAACCGGTGATGTCACATTTACGGGCAGAGCCTACCAGAGCTCGATCTATACCGGAACAACGGCGCAGGTGCAGTTTAATGCAAATATCAAAGAGCTTAAGCTCACGGATGCCGAAGCTATCGCTCCCAATGCAATAAAAATGACGTTCAACATGAACATCAA
>JAEEQC010000081.1 GCA_016285135.1 Lachnospiraceae bacterium | reverse complement strand
TCTAATTCACTTTCTATCATGCTGACACTCACGAGTTTAGAAACTCCCTTTTCCTGCATGGTGATTCCGTAAAGGATATCGGCACATGCCATGGTGCCTCTTCTGTGAGTGATTATTATGAACTGCGAATGACCTGTAAGCTTACGCAAAAACGACGCAAATCGTCCGACGTTCGAATCGTCAAGCGCAGCCTCGATCTCATCAAGCAGGCAGAACGGCGAGGGCTTGAGGTTCTGGATCGCGAAAAGCAGTGCGATGGCTGTGAGAGCCTTCTCTCCACCCGAAAGCTGCATCATGTTCTGAAGCTTCTTTCCCGGCGGCTGAGCTATGATCCTGATACCTGCCTCAAGGATGTCCTCATCCTCAACAAGCTCGATGGCACCCTTTCCACCCGCAAAGAGCTCCTTGAACACCTTGTCGAACTCCTTGTTCATCGCATCGAACTGCTCGGCAAATTGCTTGCGCATCTTTTCGTCGAGGTCGAGGATGATCTCGTTGATGGATTCCTTCGAAGCGACCAGGTCTTCTTTCTGCGTGTTCAAAAGCTGATATCTTTCGGATACGTTCTTGTAATCCTCTATAGCACTGACATTGACATCGCCGAGGTCCTTGATGGCTGTCTTAACGGCCGCGATATCCTTTCTGGCAGTCGAAGGCTTGAAGTCTTCGTCCTTAAACTTTCTGGCGGTTGTGACAGTAAGCTCGTACTCTTCCCAGATATGACTGATCCACCCGTCAAGTGACTCGTTGATCCTGTCGCGCTGGTTGGCAAGTCTGAGTCCCTCTTTCTCGAGTTCTGTGATCCTTTCTTTAAGCTGCTCCCAGGAATCGAAGAAGGATTTGTGCTCACGGGTCAGTGTCTCGCGTTTCTGCACAAGATCGTCGATGTTCTTCTCAAGTTCCGCGATCTTGCCGCGGTCGTCCTCGATCGACTGTTTCATGGAGTTACTCTTCTCTTTGAGTTCCTCGATGTTGGCCACGGTTTCACTGTCGGCTCTGTCCGAATCACGGATCATTGTAAGGAGACGCTCTTTTTCCAAAGCAACACGCGAAAGGTTTTCACCGATATACTCAAGTGCCTTTGCAACGTTGGCCTCGTCGATCCTAAGCTGCGATACTCCCTCAACAGCCTTCTGTTTTTTCTCTGCGAGTGCCGCAAGCTCTCCCTCACGACCTGCCCTTTTCGAAGCCAGTTCTTCGTGACGCTTGCCGTTTTCTTCCAGAGCGGCCTTTGCCCGTTCTATATCTGCACCGATACCGAGGAGCTGTCCGTCAAGCTCTTCTTTTTCCTTGGTGAGCTGTGCTCCCGTGGCAATGATCTCTTCTTTCTTCTTTACTTCATTGTCAAGGCTGACCTTAATACTGTTGTAATCTATGGACATCCGGCCGATGAGTGTCCTGAACTCCTCACTCCGGGCCTTTGCTGCCTGACGGTCTTTGTTGATGGCGTCATACTTAAGAGATGCCTCTTTGATCTGCTTATCAAGTCCGTCGATCTCTTCCTCAAGCTCCTGCATAAGGCGCTTTCTTCCGAGGAGATTGGCAGCGTTCTTAAAAGCACCGCCGGCGATCGAACCGCCGGGTGCGAGTTGCTCACCCTCGAGTGTTACGATCCTGAGGTTGTGGTCGTATTTTCTTGCAAGTGCAAGCGCATTATCAACATTATCGACAACCACAAAAGCCTTAAGCAGGAATGTAAGTACCTGTTCAAATCGCTTCTCGGTACGGATGAGTGAGAAGGCATCACCGAGTACACCTTTTTCGGAGAAGACGGACTCTTCGATGTTGGTGTTCCTGTGGCCGATCCCGTCGAGAGGCAAGAATGTCGCACGGCCGAGCTTCTCTTCCTTGAGTCTGCCGATGATCTTCTTGGCTGTCTGCTCGTCTTCAACAACGATATGCTGGATTGATGCGCCGAGCGCGGTCTCAACAGCTGTCTCGTACTTTTTGTCAACGTCTATAATGTCAGCGACGGGTCCGATGATACCCTTAAAGGTACCACCCATCTCCATGACCTTTTTAACAGTTCCCTGATAGCCTTCGTAGCGCTCAGTCATATCGGTGAGCATCTCAAGACGTGACTTAACGGCCGTCTGTTTCTGACGAAGCTCATTGACCTTGTCGACTACTCCCTTGGCTTCCTCTCCGCGGCGTGCGATCTCATCAAGGAGTGAATCAAGACCTTCCTTCTTTTCTTTGAGGGCCTGATCTGCCTCTGAAAGCTTGATCTCAAGCTCTACCGTAACCTCGTCCGATTCTTCCCTGAGACGCGCATTGGCAAGCAGCTTTGAAGCGTTCTCGCTTCGTCTGATATTGATCTGCTCGGTGAGCGCCTTAAAACGCTCGATACTCTGCTTCACAAGTGCTTCATCCGAAAGCAGTCCGGCGAGCTCTCTGTCACAGTTCCCGACACCGTCGGTTGCCTTTGCGATCTCTTCGTCCACTTTGGTCAGCCGGTCGTTCGCTTCTTTCATGGACTCTGCAACGGCTTTCTGCTTACCATCGATCTGCTCCTTCTGTTCAAAGAGGGCCTTTTCCTCATCAACACGTGCCGCCAGTTCCATCTTGAGACCCGCGGATGTTTCGTCTGTTCTTTTTTTGTTTTCTTCGAGGGATACTATCTGCTGGTCAAAGAGCCTCAGCTCTCCTTCCTTCTTCTCGATCCCGACAAGGAGCTGCGTCTTGTACGAACGTCCTTCTTCAAGCGCACCCGCGTAGTCCTCGAGAGTAGCCTCGAGCTTTTCGTACTCCGCTCTCGTATTTTCATTGGCGGACTTTGTATTCGAGAGATCGTCCTCTACGATCTTCAGCTTCTCTTCAAGATTCTGTCTGATCGAATCAGACTTGTCGTACTCGGTAAGGAACGAGTTGATCTCGAGGTTTTTAAGCTCATCACGAAGCTTAAGGTACTCCTTGGCTGTGGCTGACTGCTTCTCAAGAGGTCCGAGCTGAGATTCGAGCTCACGGATGATGTCCGTAACTCTGAGGAGATTGTCGTTCGCCTCGACAAGGTTCGTAAGTGCGATCTGTTTTCTTTTTTTGTACTTAACGATACCCGCAGCCTCATCGAAAAGCTCACGCCTGTCCTCGGGCTTGGTGCTCAGGATCCTGTCGATCTGTCCCTGTCCGATGATCGAGTAGCCTTCTTTTCCGATACCGGTGTCCATAAAGAGCTCATGGACGTCCTTCAGTCTGCACACGGAACCGTTGATCAGGTACTCACTTTCACCCGAACGATACACTCTTCTGGCAACACAAACCTCATCATAAGCTATCGGAAGCTTATGATCGCTGTTGTCAAATGTGATCTCTACAAAAGCAAATCCCAAGGGTCCTCTTGCCTCCGAACCGGAGAAGATGACGTCCTGCATATTGAAGCCACGCAAAAGCCTGGCGCTCTGTTCGCCGAGAACCCACCTGACGGCGTCGGCAATGTTACTCTTGCCGCTTCCGTTAGGTCCGACTATGGCCGTGATCCCGTCGTGAAACTCAAGCTTTATCTTGTTGGCAAAGGACTTGAATCCGTGAATGACTATATTTTTAAGATACATAGATATTATCCTCAAGTGCTGCAGCTGCAGCGAGCTGCTGTGCTTCCTTCTTGCTCCTACCGGCGCCGGTTCCCTTAAGCTCACCGCCGATATAAACACCGACCGTAAAGTGCTTGTCGTGATCCGGTCCCGATTCCTCCAGAACCTTGTATTCGATTCCGAGTCCGCCGATCGAATTGATCTTCTCCTGAAGCTCGGACTTGTAGTTCCTTACGATCAGCTCTTCATACTTCGAAAGTATTTCTCTGTCGACTATCGCACGTGCCGCATCGAGACCTCCCTCAAGGTAAACGGCACCTACCACCGACTCAAAGACATCGCAAAGGATAGAGTTCTTGTTTCTTCCTCCGCATGACTCCTCACCTTTTCCGAGTATAATGAACTCATCGATCCCCAACTCCCTGCAGATCTTCGAAAGAGACTGTTCACAGACAAGCTGCGAACGAATTGAGGAAAGCGCTCCTTCTCTTTTTTCGGGCATCTTCCTGTAAAGGAACTCTGAAACGATCAGTTCAACGACCGCATCTCCCAAAAACTCGAGTCTCTCATAACACTCATGCTGACCGATCACACATTCGTTCATATAAGAGCTGTGTGTGAGTGCGGCGCAGAGGAGCTTTTTATCCTTGAACTCGTACTCTATTTTCTTTTCAAGCTTAGTGTAATCCCTCTGAGTCACCGGCAGTTCCTCCGAGCTGTGATATCTTTCTGACAATGTCCCCTACGGTAACAACGGACTGTGCGTCCTCCTCACTGATCTCAACCTCAAACTGTTCTTCGACGGCCATTAAGATCTGGAAAAGGTCGAGAGAATCGACTCCGAGATCATCGGCAAATGTAGTGTCTTCCGTAATGGCATCCGGGTCAAGGTTCGTGATCTGTGCCACGATCTTTTTAACGATCTCAAATTCCATATAAAACCAAAACTCCTCTTATAACCTTAATAAACTGATCAGCCTTCCTCTCATGTCTTCCCTGACGAGGAGAGCCGCATGACCGATCGCTTTCTGTATGGTGTCACGATTCGGTTTATCACAAAGCGAGATGACGTGGCCGGTAAGGCCCGGGAAGAATGTCATCCCCCTGCTTGTAAAGTCAAGCGAACTGAGCATCCTTTCGGTCGCAAGATCCCTCGACTTACCGAAAAGAGGATGTCTGCGCACAGGTGACGCAGCAAATTTTATATCTTTTATGACTCCGCTTATAAGTCCGAGCAAAAGCCCGCCCGAGAATCCGTCGCAGACAACGACATCAGCCTTGTTGTGATAAAGATCTTCGGGTCTCACGGTTCCGATAAAACGGTTCTCGCCGTTTCTCCTGAGAAGCTCATAGCTGTCGCCGTACAACATCCCGCCGTTAAGGGGGAGCTCCGAATCACTGAGCAACCCGACAGTAGGCTTCTCGAGAGCATTAAGAAAGCGCATGTACAAAGATCCCATCGATGCAAATCTGACAAAATCCGCAGGCTTCACGCCTGTCATTCCGCCGGAGCCGCTGTCTATGATAAGGAACTCTCTTCTGATCCCGGGCACGAGCGTGGCCATGGGAGACACACTGAGTCTTTCGATCCTGCCGAGCATCATAAGTGCGGCCGATCCGACGATCCTGCGTGTATTGCATGAAAGAAAAGCGCCCGCTTCACCGCTTCGAAGCATCTCAAGTCCCTTTACAAGACTGCTGTCCTTTTTCTTACGGACCGCATCAACGATCGCGTCGCCTTCTGTGACTTCCTCGGCAGAGCCTACGATCCTGATCCTGTTCCTAAGCGGTCCGTATGAGGTCATGATCTTCTGCAGCTGCGCAGCGTCCCCAAAAAGAACAAGATTGATATCATCATGTTCAGAGCACGCATTAACACAGCCGGCAACCCTCTCCGGAAGCTGTTCCGAAGGTCCCGACAGATCGAGAGCGATACTTATGACCCTATCCATACGCGTTACCCAAACCCTTAACTGTGACTTTAGTTCTTTTTCTGATAGAAGAATGAAGAAATGGCACCGAACCCGATATTGCCGGGCTGGATGATCTGCTCCGTGCTTCCGAGGAAGAGAACTCCGCCGGGTTTGAGAGCTTTGTTGAACTTCACATAGATCTCATCCTTGGCTTCCTCGGTAAAGTAGATAAGAACATTCCTGCAAACGATCAGATCGCACATATTCGGATAAGGATCCTTTAAGAGATTATGCTCCCTAAATTCCACGCACCTCTTTATATCATTGCTTATCTGATAGCTTGTTTCGGTCTTCTTCTCAAAGTATTTTGTGATAAACTCCTTGGGGAGTCCCTTAAGGCTCTTCTCGTGATAGAGCCCGACCCTTGCTTTTTCAAGAACCTGCTTATCGATATCGGTAGCGATGATCTTAATACGCGAAAGAGGCAGGTAGCGCGACAAAAGCATGACGAGCGAGTAAGGTTCGTCACCTGTCGAGCATGCTGCACTCCAGATCTTGAATGAAGGGATTTTGATGATGTCGGGAAGCACCTTTTCTTCAAGGACCTTCCACTGTTCCGGATTACGCCAGAACTCTGAAACGTTTATGGTAAGGAAGTTGACGAATTCCTCAAACTTTGCCTTATCGGACTTGATGAGGTTCACATATGTAACGTAGTTACACTTGTGCTTCTGAATGAGAGTGTCAATACGACGCCGCATCTGACCTTCTTTATACGCATTGAGGTCAATACTTGTGAGTCGCAGTATCTGTGTTTTGAAATACTCGTAGTTTTCTTCCATGATAACTCCACCCTTTTTGTAAAGTAACCGGTCCGTGTGGTGCACGGACCGGCGAGGAAAAAACCGTAAACTTTATCTTATGCCTGACTCATCAAGCAAGTGTCTCATCCTTCTTTTCCTCTTCGGCTGCATCACTCTCTGCTGCTGCTTCCTCTGAGGTAGCTTCTGCCTTGGGCTCGGGAGCAAGGAGGGCCTTGATACTGAGGCTGATCTTCTTGTCTGCAAGTGAGAAGTCAACGATCTTAGCTGTAACTTCCTGACCAAGCTTTAATACATCCGAAGGCTTGTCGATGTGCTCTTTGGCGATCTGTGAAACATGAAGGAGAGCATCAACGCCGGGATAAATCTCAACGAATGCACCGAAGTCGGGCATACGAACAACCTTACCTGTAACAACAGTTCCGGGAGCGAAACGTGTCTCTGCGTCAACCCAAGGATTCTGATCGGGGAACTTCATTGAAAGTGCAACCTTCTCACCCTGGATATCCTTAATGAATGCCTTAACCTTATCGCCAACCTTAAAGAGTCTTCTGGGATTCTCGATCCTGCCCCATGACATCTCTGAGATGTGAAGGAGTCCGTCAGCTCCGCCGAGGTCGATGAACGCACCGAAATCGGTGATGTTCTTGACTGTACCTTCAACGGTGTCGCCAACATGGATCTTCTCGAAGAGAGCCTTCATGGCCTCAGCCTTACGAGCTGCAAGGATCTGCTTTCTGTCGCCGATGATCCTTCTCTTGCGAGGATTGAACTCTGAAAGTACAAATTCGATCTCCTGATCCTTGTACTTCTCAAGGTCCTTCTCGTATACATCCGACACAAGACTTGCGGGGATGAATACCCTTGTTTCGTCGATCGAAACACAAATTCCGCCGCCAAGTACGGAAATAACCTTAGCCTTGAGGATCTCGCCCTTTTCAAAGGCTTCCTCAAGTCTCTTGCTTCCACGCTCTGCTGCGAGCTTGCGGTAGGAAAGAAGAACCTGGCCCTCGCCGTCATTGACTTTGAGGACTTTAACCTGCATCTTGTCTCCTTCCTTAACAACTGTACGGAGGTCAAGACCGGGCTCATTAGTGTACTCGCTTCTGGTAATGATACCGTCTGCTTTGTAATCAATATTAAGAGCGATCATGTCTTCCTTAACACTGATAACTGTGCCTTCAACTACCTCCCCGTTGTGTATTGTTTTCAATGAATCGTTCAGCATCTGCTCAAAGTTCTCTTCCGACATTACCTCTAAAACCTCCTTAATGATTGTCTTGGGTGTGGATGCTCCTGCTGTAATACCTACGCAACGAAAAGATTTAAAAGCACTTAAATCAAGGTCAACATGTGTCTGTATGTAGTAAGTATTTTCACACTGTTCCTTAGAGATCTCGA
The DNA here is from genome assembly GCA_016285135.1 of Lachnospiraceae bacterium. GTDB lineage: Bacteria > Bacillota > Clostridia > Lachnospirales > Lachnospiraceae > RUG11977. The sequence continues at coordinate 2,494 of JAEEQC010000081.1, read as the reverse complement.
AAAGCTTTCTCGTATTAGAGCTGTGCTTTCCTCCGATAACGATCATCGCGTCTGAATTCTTGGCTAATTCGAGCGTTTCACGCTGTCGTATCTCTGTGGCATTGCAAATCGTATTCACAACAATGACATTATACCTCATGTTCGACAAGATTTCAACTAATACTTCAAATTTATGCGTATCATAGGTTGTTTGTGAAACAATAAAAATGTTATTGTTGTTTTTCGAAGCAAAACTCTTCGCTTCTTCGGGGCTGTTGATCACCTCAAAAGGCCCGTTACACCAGCTGCAGATGCCTTTTACTTCGGGGTGTTCGGGGTCTCCTATTATGACCGCAAACTCGCCCTTACCTGTTCTTTCGTCAACTATATTGTGAATCTTTTTAACAAATTGGCATGTGGCGTCAACGATCTCGTTGCCGCTGTCACGGAGCGCCTTGCATATCTCCCGCCCCACACCGTGTGATCTGATCACTATCGTCGCATTCGTGATCCCTTCAAGTTCAGCGATGTCGTTCACGATCCCGACACCCATCGCCTTAAGTTCTTCGACAACACTCTCGTTGTGCGTGATGGGTCCGAAGGTAAAGACCTTCCTGCCTTCCCCGGCCAGCTTTTTCACGATATCGACGGCGCGTTTTACTCCGTAACAGAACCCGGCACTCGCCGCAACGGTAATCTTTCTGTCTTTCATCAGATATCCTTTGCCATCTCTTCTTTTACAAGCTCGATGACCTTCTGCGCAACTTCATCGATCGTCATGTCGGACGTGTCGATGAGCACGGCTTCGGGCACTCTTACAAGAGGTGAGTTCTCTCTGTGCATATCGCGCCAGTCTCTCTCCTCTATCTCGTTCTTGACCGCATTAAAGTCGCACTCTATGCCTTTGGCTATAAGCTCGTCGTATCTTCTCTTTGCCCTCACCTCACTGCTGGCGGTAAGGTAGATTTTTACCTCAGCATAAGGAAGCACAACAGAAGCGATGTCGCGACCGTCCATGATGACGTTCTGTGACTCGGCAAGCCTTCTCTGAAGTGCGACAAGATTCTTGCGTACGTCCTTGTATACCGAAATGACCGATGCCGTATCGCCTACCTCCTGAGTGCGGAGTCTGTCTGTAACATCGACTCTTTCAAGGAACACACGCTGGGTATTGCCCGCATCGTACTTGATCTCGATATCGATATCCTTGCAAGCTTCACTGATCGCCTGCTCATCATTCTTGTCGATACCGTGATCAAGGAAATAAACAGCCATGGCTCTGTACATCGCTCCTGTATCTATGTAGACAAAGCGAAGCTCTGCAGCCGCTTTCTTTGCGATGGTACTCTTGCCCGCACCCGCGGGTCCGTCGATGGCAACATTATAGATTCTCATTTTTGTCTCCTCTTTAAAGGCGTTTACCGCCGCTTCTCTAAAGCCCATCTCTTCCCGAGCGGAAGTCAGGGCTAAAAAATACACTTTATCTCAGGGTGCTCCTGCCGCACTCTTTCCTGCGACAAACCCTGTCGACCAGGCGATCTGGAGGTTAAAGCCTCCGGTGAGAGCATCAACGTCGAGCACCTCACCCGCAAAGAAAAGACCTTTGACGAGCTTTGACTCGAGAGTCGAGGGATCGACCTCTCTGACGTTTATGCCACCCTTCGTGATCACCGCCTCCTCAAAGCCTCCCGTACACTTGAAGGTGAGAGGGAATGCTTTTAAGAGCCTTACAAGATTCATCCTTTCTGCACGCGATACGGTGTTGACCTTCCTGTGGGGATCTATCCCCGAGAGCGAAACAACAACAGGTATGAGCTTCGTGGGAAGCAGCTTGTCGAGTGCGTTGATGAAATCTTTGTTGATATTATCATTAAAATCGGTTGTAATCCGCTTGTCAAGCTGTTGTTCATCGAGAGCAGGCTTAAGGTCGATACTGAGACCGCACTCTTTACCCGAGGTCAGGTCTTTCGAGCAGACCGACGAAAGGGTGAGCACGAGCGGTCCCGAGATACCGCGTCTTGTAAAGAGCATCTCGCCGAGCTCGTCGTAGCGCTTCTTGCCGCCGCATTTCATGACGAGTCTGACATTCCTTAAAGACAGTCCCTCAAGATCTGCGACAAAGCTTTCCACAGTCTTAAGCCCCACAAGTGACGGAATAAGTTTCGTCACGGTATGACCGAGTTCCCGGGCCATCGTAAAGCCGTCTCCCGTGGATCCCGTAGCCGGATAAGAAAGGCCTCCCGTTGCGAGCACGCATGCGCTGCCTTTTATCTCTGTGCCGTCTTCGAGTGTGACATGTGTAAACACCCCGTCACATGCACAGATATGTGTGACCCTTGAACCGAGCCTCACATCCACTCCGAGTTTCTTTACAGCTTCGCGCAGAGTGTCGGTCACCGATGCGGACATATCGCTCTCGGGGAACACACGCCCTCCTCTTTCAACCTTCGTCTTAAGTCCCAGATTGTTAAAAAGCTCTATCGTGGCCTCACAGTCAAGGGCATGATAAGAGCTG
>JAEEQC010000080.1 GCA_016285135.1 Lachnospiraceae bacterium | reverse complement strand
GGGACTGGCAGCCTATGCTGAGTCTGTTTATCCCGGCTTTTCTGTAGCTTTTTAGCTTTCCCGTATCAACAGTTCCGGGATTGGCTTCGATGCTTATCTCCGCCTCCGGGCTCAGGTTATACTTCTCACAGATAAGGCCCATCAACCGTTCTGTCTGATCCGCGGAAAGCACGGAGGGCGTTCCGCCTCCGAAAAAAATACTTATCACCTTTCTGTCTTCGTACTGCAGCGCAGCCCGCTCGATTTCCCGGCAGAGCCTGTCAATATAGTTTTTCTTAAGGCTGTCCTCTGCCGCAAAAGAAAGGAAATCGCAGTAAGCGCACTTTCTTACACAAAAAGGAATATGGATATAAAGGGACAGCTCCTTATTCTTCATCCAGCTTGAGCACGCTCATAAAGGCACTCTGGGGTATCTCCACATTGCCTACCTGTCTCATGCGCTTCTTGCCTTCTTTCTGCTTCTCAAGCAGCTTCTTCTTACGTGTGATATCACCGCCGTAGCACTTGGCGAGGACATCCTTACGCATGGCCTTGACGGTCTCGCGGGCGATGATCTTGCTTCCGATCGTTGCCTGGATCGGGATCTCAAAGAGCTGACGCGGGATCTCGTCTTTGAGCTTTTCGCACATCTTCCTTGCCCGCTCATAGGCGTTATCCGCATGAATGATGAACGAAAGTGCGTCCACCTCCTCGCGGTTGATGAGGATATCGAGCTTCACAAGTTTCGAAGGAACGTAGCCCTTGAGTTCGTAGTCGAATGACGCATATCCCTTCGAGCGTGACTTCAGCGCATCAAAGAAGTCGTAAATGATCTCGTTGAGAGGCAGCTCGTACTTGATGAGCGCACGGTTCGATTCAATGTATTCGATGCTCTTGTAAACACCGCGTCTGTCTTGACAAAGTGTCATGATCTGACCGACGAATTCCTTTGTAACGATTATATCTGCATTGACGAACGGTTCCTCCATGTGCTCGATCTCCGAAGGATCGGGCATGTTTGCAGGGTTCGTGATAGTGACCATCTCGCCGTTTGTCTTAAATATCTTATAGATAACGCTCGGTGCGGTCGTTACAAGATCAAGACCGTACTCGCGTTCGAGCCTCTCTTCTATAATCTCGAGATGGAGAAGTCCGAGGAATCCGCATCTGAAACCGAATCCGAGCGCGATCGAGGTCTCCGGTTCATACATGAGCGAAGCATCGTTGAGCTGGAGCTTCTCGAGTGCGTCCCTGAGGTCCTGATACTTTGAACCGTCTGCGGGGTACATACCGCAGTAAACCATCGGGAGAACCTTCTTGTAGCCGGGGAGTGCCTCTGCTGCGGGACGGAGTGCCTCGGTGACCGTATCGCCGACGCGCGTGTCGCTGACGTTCTTAAGGCTCGCCGTGATATAGCCGACACTTCCGGCGGAGAGCTCGTCGCACGGGATGAACGTTCCGGGCCCGAAGATGCCGACTTCAACAACCTCGGCCTCGGCTCCGGTAGCCATCATCCTGATCCTTGTGCCCTTGCGGACTGTACCGTCCATGACACGCATGAACACGATGACGCCTCTGTAAGAATCGTAAAGCGAGTCAAAGATGAGCGCTTTGAGCGGTGCTTTCTCATCGCCCTTCGGCGCGGGGATCTTATGTACGATTGCTTCAAGGACATCTTCAATGTTTATGCCGTTCTTGGCGGAGATTCTCGGCGCATCCTGCGCTTCGATTCCGATGACGTCTTCTATTTCTTCGACCACCTCGTCCGGGCGTGCGCTCGGGAGGTCGATCTTGTTGATGACCGGGACGATCTCGAGATCATGGTCGATCGCGAGGTAGACATTCGCAAGAGTCTGTGCTTCGATACCCTGCGCGGCGTCAACGACGAGCACCGCTCCCTCGCAGGCCGCAAGCGAGCGTGATACTTCGTAATTAAAATCCACATGACCGGGTGTGTCGATGAGGTTGAGGATGTACTCCTGCCCATCCTTCGCTTTATACACGGTCCTAATGGTCTGAGCCTTGATCGTGATGCCGCGCTCGCGCTCAAGATCCATGTTGTCGAGCACCTGCTCCTGCATCTCACGCTGTGTGAGGAGTCCCGTAAGCTCGATGATCCTGTCGGCCAGCGTCGATTTGCCGTGATCGATGTGGGCTATTATGCAGAAATTTCTTATTTTTGACTTGTCCATTTTTTATCCGTTCCACTATCTGTAAATAAAACCCGCAAAAGTCCGGTAGGCGAGCGTTTACCAGTCTTTCCGGGCTTTTGATCGTTTTATGTGTTTGTATCTCTGTGTCGTAAACAGTCAATGCTCAAAATAATACACCGTGTTTCGTTGTACTATCTAGTCATCGTTAAGCAGCCTCACGCCTCGTTAAGAACGAATTCCTTCTCAATTTTTTCTGCCGTAGCGTCGAGCATATGGCTGTCGTAAAGCTCGATAAGTCCCTCGTCCACAGCCTTCGCGATCGAAGGATCGAGAGGAAGCTTTTCGAGAACCTCGAGACCGTACTTTGCAGCCATCTCGTCAACATGGCTCTCGCCGAAGACAGAAATCTTCTTGCCGCAGTCGGGGCACTCGATGTAGCTGTAGTTCTCAACGATTCCGAGGATCGGGATCTTCATCTGCTCAGCCATGTTGACTGCCTTGCCGACAACCATGCTGACAAGCTCCTGAGGGCTCGTAACAATGATTATGCCGTCAACCGGAAGCGACTGGAACACCGTAAGCGGCACATCACCCGTTCCGGGAGGCATGTCGACAAACAAAAAGTCGATATCCGACCAAACAACATCGGTATAGAACTGCTTTACAACGCCTGCGATAACGGGGCCCCTCCAGATAACGGGAGCGTCCGGGTTCTCAAGCATCATATTGACTGAAATAACCTGAATACCGTCCTTTGTCTCACAGGGCATGATACCGAACTCCGAACCGAAGAGCTTGCCCTTAAGTCCGAAAGCCGCAGGGATCGAAGGTCCCGTAACGTCGGCATCAAGGATACCTACATTGTAACCCTTTCTCTTCATTTGAACTGCGAGGAACGAGGAAACAAGTGACTTTCCTACTCCGCCCTTTCCGCTCACGATACCGATGATCTTTTTGATACTGCTGTGCTCGTTAGGCTTAGCGCGGAAGCTCTCAAATCCGCCCTCTTCTCTTGAGGAACAAGCCTCACCGCAGCTGCTGCAGTCATGTGTACATTCACTCATAATTATTTATATCCTTCCTTATATTTCTCCGAATTTGTAAACTCGCGAATTGCTTCGCAAATTATAGACTCGCGAATTGCTTCGCAATTTGCTCGTTATAAAGCAGATTGCTCCGCAATCACGCATCGTATCGCAAATACTCCGATACGACGCGAACAGAATGAATCCTATAAATAGGATTTGTTCTGTTTGCTTTATATATTATCCGAATAGTCCGTGGCATCAGCTCTGGGAAGTCCGGTCACGCCCGTACGAACCATCTCGATGATAGTATAATCTACCAAAAGCTTGAGGAATGAGTCAAGCTTATCCTGATTGCCGGTGAGCTCCATCATGATGGAATCGTTTGAAACGTCGACTACCTTGGCATGGAATATCTCGGCGATGGTCATGATGGCACCGCGCTTTTTCTGATCGGCGGCTACTTTGATGAGCATAAGCTCGCGGCAGACAGCCTCGCGACTCCTCAGGGTCGTGATACCGATAACGTCCTCGAGTTTTTCGAGCTGATTCTGGATCTGTGTAAGGATCTGCTCGTCACCGTCCGCAACAACAGTCATACGTGACTGCTTGGGATCCTGAGTCTCGGCAACCGTAAGGCTGACGATATTGTAGCCTCTTCTGCTGAAAAGACCGGAAACGCGGCTTAAGACGCCCGAGGTGTTCTCAACCAATATTGACATTACTCTTCTCATGTAGCCTTCTTTCTGTTATCAAACACTATACTGCATGATTACACTACAACTTTTTCTACAATACTATGATTTCATGTCTCATCTGAGAAGTATTTAGTCTCATTTGAGAAATATCAATTCTCTTCTGAGAAGTATCAATTCTCATTTAGGAAATATCCTCGCTGCCACGCATGCTTTCCCAAAAACGCGCAGAGCGCTTAATTGTTTTTGGAAAAGTATGCGGGCGCGCTCGGATTCTTCATTGTCTAAAGAATTATTGCTAAGTTTTAACAATAGCGCTAAATGTTCTTAATCATGATAATGCCCTTTTCTAGCATTTATCACTTCTTCATTAGTTTTACCATGACGGCTTTTTGAGCATGAAGTCTGTTCTCAGCCTCTTCGAAGATCTCCTTTGCATGAGCCTCAAATACCTCATCGGTGATCTCCTCTCCGCGGTGTGCGGGCAGGCAGTGAAGTATCATGCTGTCCTTGGCTGTAACACTCATAAGCTTGTCATCAACGCAGAAGTCCTTGAATACCTTGGCACGCTCGAGAGCTTCGCCTTCCTGTCCCATGGAAGCCCAAACATCGGTATAGATAACGTCAGCATCCTTGGCTGCCTCGAAGATATCATTTGTGATGGTGAGGTCACCCTTCTGCTTTGCCCATTCGCAGAGCGCCGCATCGGGACGGTATGTATCGGGACATCCGATCGCAACCTTCATGCCTGTGAGGACACCGCCTGCGATAAGCGAATTCGCCATGTTGTTGCCGTCACCGATAAACGCAAGCTTGAGACCTTTAAGGCTCTTCTTGAATTCCCTGATGGTCATGAGGTCCGCAAGAACCTGGCAGGGATGACAGTAATCGGTAAGACCGTTGATGATGGGGATCGATCCGTAGGAAGCAAGCTCCTCAACATCGCTCTGCTTAAATGTACGGATCATGATGCCGTCAACGTAGCGTGAAAGGACTCTCGCCGTATCGCGAACAGGCTCACCGCGGCCGAGCTGGATATCGTCCTTCGAAAGGAAGAGCGCCGAACCGCCCAGCTGGTACATTCCTACCTCAAACGAAACACGTGTACGTGTCGAGGACTTTGTGAAGATCATTCCGAGAGTCTGTCCCTTAAGGTGCTGGTGAGGGATCTTGTGCTTGTTCTCGTACTTGAGCTGATCCGCAAGGTTGAGTATTTCGGTGATCTCTTCGGGTGAGAGATCCTGTAATTTGAGTAAGTGCTTCATGTTCTAATCCTCCTCATGATATTTTATTAAAGCCCCAATTGTTTCTAATACTGTTTTTTACTCTCTGTCCGATTGTCTTTGTTTTAAAGATCGATTCTTAATCCTTAAATCGAACTATTTATCTAAGACAAAGTTTTCCCTCCTGCAGAGGGGTATAGATCAAAACTCATTTAATTTGTGAATTAAGCCATAATAGTAATTCTTTTATAGGCCGACGTTATTTAACTCATCATTACTGATGGATTAAATATTTACTCTTTTGTTTGAGTATTGTCTCTATATTTAATACTTTGTTTTCGGTAATTACTTATTTGCCGCGGTGCATTCCTTGATTGCTTCTATAAGTATATCAAGACCTTTTTCAAGCACAGGAATAGGGATATTGAGTGCAGGTAATAACCTTACTTTTGTCTTGGCAGTGAGCGGGATGCAGCCTTTCTCGATCGCTTTATTAACAATGTCGGCTGCTGTAGCGCCCTTGACGCTCACACCGAGCATAAGTCCGAGTCCTGTAACCGACTCAACCTCGGGAACCGCCTCAAGCTTCTTCCTGATAAGCTCTGACCTCTCGGTCACGCCCTTAAGAAGCTCATCATCGATCCTCGAGAGGATTGAAAGAGCGCCTGCCGCACAGATCGGGTTACCGCCGAAGGTCGAACCGTGATCGCCCTTGCCGAGCACATCCTGTGTTTTCTCTCCCATGACGCAAGCGCCGAAGGGAAGTCCGCCCGCAAGCCCCTTGGCTGTGGTGAAGACATCGGGCTTGATGCCGTAATTCTCGAAGGCGTAAAGCTTGCCTGTACGTCCGTTACCTGTCTGAACCTCGTCCACGATGAGGATGATGTCCTTTTCTTTGCAGATACGTGCGATCTCCTGAACATAGGCGTTATCAAGCGGGATAACACCGCCCTCGCCCTGTACGAGCTCGATCATTATACCACAAACACCGCCCTCTTTGACAAGTGCATTAATCTCATCCTTGTCTCCGGCGTGAGCGAACTTGAATCCGCCGGTAAAGGGCCCGAAATGCTTATGGAACACATCCTGACCGGTTGCCGACAGAGTCGTGATCGTCCTGCCGTGGAAGCTGTTGACGAGCGTGATGATAGTCGAGCGACCCTCGCCGTACTTATCGCTACTGTACTTCCTTGCGACCTTGATGGCGCACTCGTTGGCTTCGGCACCTGAGTTTGCGAAGAACACCTTCTTCATGCCGGTGCGGTCGCAGAGCATCTTGGCGAGCTTTGCCTGGGGGCTGCTGTAGTAGAGGTTCGATGTGTGAGAAACCTTGTCGAGCTGGTCGATCACGGCTTTCTTCCACTCATCGTCGCAGATGCCGAACGAGTTGACCGCGATACCCGAACCGAGATCGATGTACTCCTTGCCGTTCTCGTCGTAGCAGAGCGAACCCTTGCCCTTATTGATGAGCACATTGAACCTTCCGTAGGTGTGTGCTATGTAGTCATTATCCAATGTTTTTATATTATCCATAACAATCTCCTCCTAAAAAGCGATACAACACACTTTCGATTCCAATCCCGTAACCGTACTTTCCAAGACCTGTGATCAAACGTGCCACTCGCCAAAGATTTTCATATCGCGAATCAAACATTCGTAATACTTCTCACGTGGGTATCAGACAAACATGGTTCCGATACCTTCGTCCGTAAGGATCTCGACAAGTATCGAATGAGGTGTGGTGCCGTTGATGATGAACACCTTTCTGACGCCTCGTCGGATTGCCTCGATACAGCAGTCGACCTTGGGGATCATGCCGCCCGAGATAATGCCCTCACGCATAAGCTGGGGAGCTTCGGATGCGTTGAGCTTCTTGATGAGAGTCGAGGGATCGTCCTTGTCTCTGAGGATACCGTCAATATCTGTCATCGAGATCAGGCTCTCTGCGGCAAGCTTGCCTGCGATCCTCGCAGCTGCCGTATCGGCGTTTATGTTATAAACATTGCCTTCATGGTCAAAGCCTACTGTGGAGATGACCGGGATATAGCCCTTCTCAAGGATATCAAGGATAGGCTTCTGATTGATGTGGGTGATCTTGCCTACGAAGCCGAGATTCTCATCGTACTGCTCTGCCTCGATCATGCCCGCGTCAAGTCCGCACAGACCGATAGCCTTACCACCGAGACTTCCGATGATGTTCACGAGGTTCTTGTTGATCTTGCCTGCGAGGACCATAAGCGCTATCTGAGCTGTCTCCGCATCGGTCACTCTGAGGCCGTTGACGAACTTGCTTTCCTTGCCGACAGCTTTGAGCATATCAGAGATCTCAGGGCCACCGCCGTGTACGAGGACAACCTTGATGCCTATGAGTGAAAGGAGGACGATGTCCTGCATCACGCTGTTCTTGAGATCCTCGTTGATCATGGCGTTTCCGCCGTACTTAACGACCACGATCTTGTTCGTGTATTTCTGGATGTAGGGAAGGGCATGCACGAGGATGTCCGTCTGCATTGAATTTATGACAGATTGCTTGTCGATAGTGTCCATAACAGTGCTCCTTTGTAATTTAAATTGTTATTGTTATTGTTATTTCTATTCCGTTTTTTATTTGCGTCAAGGCGTCACAATGACTCTGAGACCGCGGACTCCGTCGCCGACGGTTCATGCGAAGATGCTAAGATTACCTTCACGGCTTTCGGACCGGTCGATATTCGCCATCCATGTCTCATATCTCCCTCTCTCGGCATCCTTGCCTCGAGCCCGATGGTGCTAAGCATCTTCGTGAACCGATACGGCTCCTACGTATGCGGCTCACAGTTACTGTGACACCTCGACGCTCTTACAAAACTGCACGATATAAGAGAATTTTCAAGTATTACATAATTATCAGGTTCTATAATCCCCATTTATCTTGACATAATCATAAGTGAGGTCGCAGCCCCATGCGGTAGCGGTTCCTTCGCCTTCGCCCACACTGATATCGATATAGATCTCATCTGAGCTGAGGACCATAAGCGCTCTGTCCTCATCGAATGCGAGTCCGTTGCCGTTGTGGCAGACAAGGACGGAGCCTGCATCCGAGCGGAGCGTTACGCTCGTGTCCTTTACACTGAAGGGTACGCCGGCATAGCCGAGGGCGCACATTACACGGCCGCAGTTCGCATCGCGTCCGAAGATCATGGCCTTTACAAGGGGTGAGCAGATAACTGACTTAGAAAGGACTTTGGCGGTTGCCTTGTCTTTTGCACCTGTTACCGTGCACTCGATGAGCTTGGTAGCTCCTTCGCCATCCGCTGCGGTAGCACGGGCAAGGTAGGAAGCGCACTCAAAAAGAGCTTTCTTAAACTCCTCGTAATCGGGGCCCTCGTCGATGATCTCACTGTTGCCGGCCATACCGTTGCACATGATCGTGAGTGTGTCGTTTGTCGATGTGTCACGGTCAACGCTGACCATGTTGTAGGTGTCCTGTACGACCTCACTGAGTGCTTTCTGAAGGAGTGCGGGACTGATGGCTGCATCACAGGTCATGAAGCAGAGCATCGTAGCCATGTTGGGGTGGATCATACCGGAACCTTTGCTGATGGCACCCATCCTGCAGGTCTGACCGTCAAGTTCGAACTCAACTGCGATCTCCTTGAGCTTGGTGTCGGTGGTCATGATGGCTTCCGCAGCATCCTTAGACGCTTGGGGAGTGTCCGCAAGTGCATCGACAAGCTCCTTCATTCCGTAAACCATGGGACCGAGGCTCATCTCCTGGCCGATAACGCCGGTGGAAGCGACGATGACGTCCTCGTGGTCGATTTGCAGATGCTTCTCTACAAGATCGCACATTCCGCGTGCGATCTCCATGCCGTTGGCGTTGCATGTGTTGGCATTACCGCTGTTGCAGATAACTGCCGAAGCATGACCGTCACGAAGGTTCTGGATTGAGAGAACGACAGGAGCACCTTTAACAAGGTTCTGTGTGAACACACCTGCCGCCGCCGCTCTCTTCTCGCTCACGATGAGAGCGAGGTCTCTTTTTGTACGTCCTTCCCTGATACCGCAATGTATACCGGAAGCTTTAAATCCTTTTGCTGCGCAAATTCCGCCTTCTATATGTTTCATATCAATATCCTTTCCCGGCTCTCTATCAAGTACCGACTCTGTGTTTTCTTCCTGAACAAGTACTTAATAATTTACCGGCCTGTAATTCTATTCAGATAATAATAGCTTATAACATAAGCGTTATCTTCGATATCACTCCATAACAAGACCTGTAGTCTCATCGAAGCCGAACACGATGTTCATGCTCTGTACCGCTGCCGCGCTGGCGCCCTTGCCGAGGTTGTCGAATCTCGATGTTACAACGATCCTGTCCTCGTTACCGGTAACAAAGATTTCAAGGAAGTCCTTGCCCGAAAGATTGTTTGAACCGAGGAAACCGTTCGTCTCCGCTTCCGCTCCGACCTCTCTCACTCTCACGAAATTCGATCCTGCGTAGGCTTCCTTGTACTCCTTGCAAAGGCTCTCGACCGTGGTCTCTTTGGTGAACATCTCCTTGTAGAGGAAGACCGTGACTTCCATTCCGCTGTAATAATCACAAACGATCGGCGAGAACACGGGAGCTTTATCAAGCCCGCAGATATACTGCATCTCTTTCAAATGCTTATGCTGCTGACCGAGAGCGTACTGTCTGGGCGAATCAAACTCTTCGGCTCTGCCGGGATCCGTGTACTGGGCGATACCTTTCTTGCCGGCACCGCTGTATCCCGAAAGTGAGAAGCAGCAAAGCCTCGTATCAGCGCTTATGATCCCTCTCTTAACAAGCGGATAAGCCAGAGTGATGAATCCTGTCGCATGACAACCGGGATTCGCGATCCTCTTCGAAGTCTTGATTGCCTCGCGGTACTCGGGTGAGAGCTCCGGCAGTCCGTACGCCCAGCCCTCAGTCGTTCTGTGCGCGGTCGAAGTATCGATGATGACCGTGTCCGGGTTCGTGCAGAGCGCAACCGCTTCGATCGCTGCCGCATCTGGGAGGCACAGGAACGTGACATCCGACGCGTTGATGAGCTTTGCTCTCTCGACAGGATCCTTACGAAGCTCACTGTCGATCTTGAGTACCTCTATATCGTTTCTTCCTTCAAATCTTTCAAAAATACGGAG
>JAEEQC010000079.1 GCA_016285135.1 Lachnospiraceae bacterium | reverse complement strand
GATGAGCGGATTATTTAGCAACCGTCTGGGAGATTATAAACCGTTTGAGGAAATCTATACACTCTACGATGTGAAGTGAAAACTGCGGACACTGGGGTGACCCACCGGGGACGGGGGTTGTGGACCATGAATCCCAATGGTCCACCAACCCCCGTCCCCAGATGGGTCACCACAACCCCCGTCCCCAGGTGGGTCACCCCGTGATATTACAGCAGCGCGGTAGCTGCTGCGATGAGCGCGGTTATAGTGACAATGGAAACAGTGGTTGTTATAGCGACAGCGGTGGAGAGAATGGTCGTGTCCATGCCCTTTTTCTCGGCCTGGATCATGGGCAGGTTCCCGACCGGAACGGCTGCCATGAGACCAACTCCGAGTATGGCAGTCTTGTCGAATGACAGGGCATGCATTACAAGGATTATGATCACGGGGAGGATGATGAGACGCAGCACTATGAAGATCCATATGCGTGCGTCTTTTATCGATCTTAAGAGCTTAGACCTGGCGATCGAAACACCGAGCAGAACCATTGAGAGAAAGACGGTGGCGTTGCCGACATATTCGACGGTGTTTTCGAGTATGGGAGGAAGCTCGAGGTTGAACCAAAATACCACGAGCGCAAGAACCGCCATGACAGTGCCGGGATTAAGGATATGCCTGAGCGGATTCTCCTTCTTCTTCCCTTCGTCTTCGGGGCCGTTCCCGAGGATGGTAAGGCCGTGTGTATAAAAGAAAAGGCTGTAAAAAACATTGATGACTATGACGTAGATGATCGCATTGGCAGGAAGGATAGCCTTTGCAACCGGGATCCCGAGAAAGCCCGTGTTGGTATAAACGCACATGAGGTTATAGAACTTGCGTTTATCGCGGTCCACGCGCAGAATGTGCGGCATGATAAAGCCGATGATCACAAGAAGCGTGTAAAACGCCGCTCCGAGGATGATGGCGTTTATAAGATCCGCGTGACCGGCAGTGATATTGCCGCTCAGGATCGAGGCAAGGATCATCGCAGGGTTGCACACATCCACCACGATTGCCGACAGCTTCTTTGAAGTAAGGGAATCGATAACACCCCGCTTCTGAAGAAAGATGCCGATAGCGACCAAAATACAGATAACGCCCATCTGTTGAAGTATGATCATTAAGCTCATAAAAAACTCCGAAATCCGTTATTTCAGCCCACTATTCTATTACTTGCCGTGCGATTTGTAAAGGATGCTCCTTCGTCAAAAGCACTTTTTTGTGTGCTTCCGGTCGCAGGAGGAGACATTGGCGCATTTATAGCAGACTTCGTTCTGAGAGACGCCATTCTCAAGGAACTCGCGGATGTTCGAAAGCGTTGTGTCTGCTATGTTTTTAAGAGCCTCGCGGGTAAGGAAGGCCTGGTGCGACGAAACGATGACGTTCGGCATGGAGATCAGGCGGGCAAGCGTGTCGTCGTCAACAATATGTCCCGAGTAGTCGTGGAAGAAGACGTTCGATTCTTCCTCATAGACGTCCAGGCAGGCCGCACCGACCTTGCGGTCCTTGATGCCTTCGATGAGTGCCTCGCTGTCGATGAGAGCACCTCTTGATGTGTTTATGATGACGACGCCCTTCTTCATCATGCCTATGGTCTCGCGGTTGATCATGTGACGGTTCTCGTCCGTCAGGGGGCAGTGGAGCGAGATTATATCACTCTTTTCGAAGAGTTCGCCGAGTTCAACATAGTTGATCCCGGAATCTGCTGCAGGGAACTTGTCATAGGCGATGATGTTCATCCCGAAGCCGCGGCAGATGTCAATGAGGATACGTCCGATCTTTCCGGTGCCGATAACGCCCATGGTCTTGCCGTGAAGGTCGAAGCCTGTGAGTCCGTTCAGACTGAAATTAAAGTCTCTGGTCCTGATGTAGGCCTTGTGGATCCTGCGCACGGAGGTGAGCAAGAGAGCCATGGCATGCTCGGCTACAGCGTACGGAGAATACGCCGGAACGCGCACAACATGCACCTTGCCGTATGCCTTCTCGATGTCGACGTTGTTGTAACCGGCGCACCGGAGTGCAACGAGAGATATGTTCATCGCAGCGAGTTCGTCAATGACCGATTCGTTAATGTCATCGTTTACAAAGACGCACACGACGTCACTGCCTTTGGCAAGCTGAACGGTATCCGGGGTGAGTCTTGTCTCAAAAAATGTTATCTCGAATTCGTCCCCGGTGTTCGCCTCCATAAACGAATTTTTGTCATAATCCTTGGCATCAAAAAATGCGATCTTGATCTTTTTGTTCATATTTATCGCGCCTCCTTTGGGGGTTTGGTGTCTTTCATCATGGCCTTCACGGGGTTAACTTTCTTCGCCATCGCGTAGATCGTCTCCCGATCGCTACTGATGTAATACTTAAGCCCTGCGATCTCTTCGTCTGTAAAACCCTTGTTACTGATGACCTTGCATTCGGGGAGAGTGAGCTCGGCACTTTTTTCTCCGTCGGTAAAGAGTATATAGATAGCCTTGCTGTCCTTCGTGCGCGTCATGGAAGAGACGCTCATCCTCAGTTCTTCGCTCATATGCATTACCCCGCTGTGCTTTACTGTGCTAAGTATATTTTTGACATAATCTCGGCATTTGTCAATGGGTGGACCACCCCCGGCGTCCACTCTAAAATAAAAAATAAAAATCCATATTGCAAATTCTACACAGATGTTGTAAACTGTCATGCGGTTAGCAGAGGCTAATTGAATGACAGCGTATATTGCATAAAGGAGCAAAAGCATGAAATTCCTTGAGGTTAATCCGATCGTCCTGGTGCTTATTAACATCGTATCACCGACGATGTATATCTTTACAAAGGCTTCTTATCTTCAGTTTTTCCTCCTTGGATTTGCGGCGTGTCTTTTAATATTGATGGGCAGCTTTAAAAGGCTGTTTGTTCTTCTGGGAATATATGGTGTTGTGTACGCAATATTTGAAACCAGCACCGGACTCGGGGTGTTTAATTCGTGGACTTCCTATCTGGTTGTTATCATAGAATTTGTTCCATGCCTTGTACTGGCATCCCTTCTTATCAGCAAGTACAGTTCCTCGCAGCTACTCTCGGCGCTTGAGGGAGTGCATCTTCCGAGGACTGTTGTTATAGCTGCCACCATAACCATTAAATATATCCCCGCGTTCAGGCGTGAGTTTGGATACATTAAGGAATCAATGAGGCTGAGGGGGATACCTTTTACGATACGGAGACCGCTTCGCAGCTTTAAGTTTTTTATAGTTCCGCAGCTTTTCAGATGCGCGTCGCTGACGGAAGAGGTCACTGCGGCCGGTCTTGTTAAGGGGATAAATGCTCCCGGTCGAAGATCATCATACTACAGCCAGAGATTCCGTGTTTCCGATGCGCTTGTTCTTGCAGTTTTTGCAGGGGGACTTGCTGCCGGATTTGTGATTTGACCAATTGCAGATTTTTCCCGGTTGTCATAGCGGCGAAGGGGAGTGGGATACCTTCGGTTCCGTAGCAGAGAAAATGGCATAGGGCGTTTTGCGGTGACAGTGATAAAGTGAACCACAACCCGCGTCCCCCCGGGACCATACCATATAAGGAAGTGAAAGATTTGAGTGATACAGTGCTTGAAGCCCGTGAACTCGGGTTTTGTTATTCGGAGTCTGAGGAAGGAATAAAGAACAATTCTTTCAAGATCCGAAAAGGGGAGGTCGTGCTCCTGACGGGAGACAGCGGGAGCGGTAAAACAACGCTTCTGAAGTGCCTCAATGGACTGATACCTTCTGTGACGGAAGGAGAAATAACCGGGCAGCTTCTGGTAGGGGATAAAGACCTGTGCGAAATGAAGATGTTCGAGAAAAACAGGTTTATGGGTTCGGTTTTCCAGAATCCGAGGACTCAGTTCTTTACGGAAAACACTACTTCCGAGCTTGTGTTCCCCATGGAAAACTATGGGATGACAAAAGCGGATATGGATAAAAGGATCGGGGAGCTTAGAGAGGAATTTGGTCTCGATGGTCTTCTGGATAGAAATATCCACACACTTTCAAGCGGAGAAAGGCAAAAAGTGGCTCTTGCGTGCGCCCTTGCACTCGGTCAGAAGCTTCTTCTTTTTGATGAACCGTCAGCCAATCTTGATTATGGAAGCGCGATGAGGCTCGGTAGGATCATAAAAGGGCTGAAGGAAAAAGGGATCACGGTGATAGTGGCCGACCACAGATTCTACTATCTCTCCGGTATCACCGACAAAGTACTTTTGATGAATGACGGAAGCGTCACGTGCTATGAAAGCGAAGAAGAGTTTAAGAACAGCGGCTATGACACAAGAAGTTTTGATCTGTTCTCGATAAAAGGTTTCGGGATCTCGGGAAAGGAAGAGAGAAAAAGCGGAGAAAACAAAAGAACGACTCCGCGTGAATGTGTCGGGAAGATTACCGACGTCTCGTATAAGAATATTGTTTCCGATGTTTCTTTTGAGCTTTATAAAGGCGAGGTCGCGGCACTGATCGGCAGTAACGGTGTCGGAAAAACTACGCTTGCGAGACTTATGTGCGGAAGCATCCGACCGACCAAAGGGAAGATAAAGACTTCCGGAATGCCGTTCTATATAATGCAGGATCCGGATTATCAGCTTTTTGGGACCTCAGCCGAAAACGAGCTCATGATGGTGAAAAAAGATGCGGATGAGGTCAGAACGGTACTTGAAAGTCTGGGACTAAAAGACAAAAGAAAGGCTCATCCCTTTGATCTTTCAGGAGGTCAAAAGCAGCGACTGCAGATAGGAATGGCAGTTCTTTGCGACAGAGATCTGATCATTTTTGACGAACCGACCAGCGGACTTGATTCGAAGTCCATGGAAAAGGTTGCTACCCGGATCAACGGGCTGAGGAATAAGTCGTCGGTGCTTGTGATATCTCATGATTATGAATTTATAAGAAGAGTCGCCGACAGGGTCATTTATCTTGAAGAGGGGAGGGTAAAAGACGACTACGAACTCTCCGAAGACACGCTTGATCGCCTGAACGGGGCATTTCGCGAAATGGAAATGAAGCAGACATGCGAGACTGCATAATAACAAAAGATTAAATTGCTCAAACAAGAGCTTTTAATAGAGAGGGGAATACCAAAATGAAAAAAATGAAAACCAAAAATGTTGTAATGGTAGCACTGCTTTCAGCGCTCTACCTGATCGTTTATATGCTCTCGGGTGCCCTTGTGGCACTTTTCGGTGCTTTCGGACACGCCATCAGCCCGGGTCTTTGCGCACTACTTTCCGGATCGATCTTTGTGTTCATGTCGAGGAAAGTCGGCAAGTTCGGTCAATTCACTATAATGACGGCCATATTGATGATCATATTCTCAATAATGGGCGCCGGATATCTGCCCTGGATCATTACATCCATGGTCGGAGCTATCATTGCGGATCTTATCGCATCGAGAGGAAACAAGCCTGCGATTTGGAAGGTAGCGATCGCTTCGGGAATCCTCCACATCGGACAGGCATGGGGTTCCATCGTGCCTTCGTGGTTCTTTGTTGAGAGCTATAAGCAGGAATGGATTGAAAGAGGAATGGAAGCAGCCGACATGGAGGAAAAAGCGGCAGCTACGCAGGGGATGATGGGTGTTTTGGCAACCGCTGTTGTATTTGTACTTGCTTTTGCCGGAGTATACCTCGGATGGCTGATCCTTAAAAAGCATTTGAGCAAGTCTGAGGATTAATATTTTTTTTGATCTAAGTGATAAGAGAGGAATACGGGACCGGGGGAAACGATCCCGTACGGTGAAGACATGAAAAAAGGGGAAAACTTAAAGTTCCTTTTTAAATCGATGGGGGCCTTTAAGATCACAATGTTCCTTTCGGTTCTTGTGGCAGGTTTTTCGGCTGTGATGAGCATCTATGCTTATACATACGTCTACGAGATTGTGGAAGAACTGATGAAAAACGTGGGCGGACAGGGCAGTATTGACACCGCCCTTATTACGGAGTGCGGAAAAGAGATAGTCTTTTCAATCTGCGGGGCATACGGTCTGTACGGGATATCGCTCCTTTTTTCACATATAACCGCGTTCAATACCGCAGCGCGACTCAAAATGAAACTGGTCGATCATATCGGGACTCTGCCGGGCGGATTTTTCGACATGAATCCGAGCGGAGCGCTTCGCAAGATCATCGAGAAAAACACGGATTCCTCCGAAACGCTTATAGCACACCAGATACCGAACACAACGATGTCGATCGTTCTTCCGGTCGCGTTTGTGGTGTTTATGTTCCGCTACAGCGTACCGCTCTCGATCGCATGCCTTGTCCCGGTCATCATAGGAATGGCGCTTCTCATGATGATAATGATAGGTAACGGCGGAGAGTTCGTGGCAAAGTACCAGCAGTCCAACAAGAACCTCTCAAGCGCGGCGGTGGAGTATGTCAGGGGAATACCGGTCATGAAGACGTTCGGTCAGACGGCGGATTCCTTTAACCGCTACAAAACATCTGTAGAGAGCTTCTGCGAATATGTTCTTAAATTTGCGATCTCAATGATAAATGGTGACAGTGCATATAATACCGCGATCAACTCGGTGTTCCTTGCGCTTGTGCCGTCTGCTCTCATAGCCTTCAGATCGACTGAAGGACCGGCACACCTTATCAGCGCTTTTGTATTCTTTGCATCCATCATTCCGATGGAAGTCACGATACTCAAGCGTATCATGAGCAATTCCTCGGAGACCATAATCGTTAATGAAGCAATGGCTTCGATACGTGAAATCCTTGCTGAGAAGCCGATGGAGTATAAGGGCAGAGAGATTCCTAAGGAATATGATGTTCGTTTTGAAAACGTTTCGTTCAGATACGCAGAAAACCTGCCGCTCGCGGTAGATAACGTAAGCTTCGAAGTTCCTCAGGGCAGCGTGGCCGCGCTGGTCGGCACATCGGGTGGCGGAAAAAGCACCATCGCTTCGCTGGCTGCGAGGATGAGAGACGTTACCGAAGGAAGAGTCCTGATCGGCGGCGTTGATATACGTGATATCCCGAAAGATGCTCTTAAAAACATCGTCGGGATGGTATTTCAGGAAAGTACGCTGTTAAAAACAACAATAGCTGAGAATGTTGCGCTGTACAGAAAGGACGCTTCGCGGGAAGAAATCCTTCGCGCACTTTCGCTGGCGCAGTGCGATGATATCATTGCAAAGCTTCCCGACGGGATAAATACCGTTTATGGCTCAAAAGGGACATATCTCTCAGGCGGTGAGATACAAAGGATCGCGATCGCACGTGTCATACTGGCAGATCCGAAGGTGATAATCCTCGATGAAGCGACCGCTTTTGCCGATGCCGAAAACGAGTACCTCATAAGAAAGGCCTTCATGAGTCTCAGTAAGGGTAAAACAGTGATCATGATCGCACACAGGATGTCTACCGTTCATGATGCGGACATGATCTATGTCATTGACGCGGGAAAGATAGCAGAGCAGGGCAGACATGATGAGCTCATGGTCCGGGAAGGCATCTACAGAGCCATGAATGATGAATACGGAAAGGCTGTCAACTGGAGTATAGGTTCCGATAGGAAAAAAGCAGCCGGAAAGGAGCCTGTATCATGCTGAAGAAGATGTACAACTTTAGCGATGCCGGGTGCAAGGCAATCCGCAATGCTTCGATTTGGCTCGGAATCTTTAATATAGTCTGTCTGCTTCCCATGATCCTCATCATTCATGCCTTTGACGGAATGCTCGAGGCTTATATAAGCGGAAGTTCGGACGGACCGTTCTTCCTGCCGTATGTGCTTATCGGTATCGTCCTTGTGGCCGTTTTGTTCTTTACATACAGAAAAATGTACAAGGTCAAGTACATAAGCGCTTCTAAAGAAAATGCAAAAATGCGTATGGACATCATGGACAGTATGCGAACACTTCCCGAGAGTTTTCTTTCGAGCAGGGATCTCGGAGATCTGTCGTCCACTGTGATGGATGATATCGCAAGTATCGAAGGTGTGCTTGCCGGACAGATGACGGAAATGTTTGGAGGCTTTATTTCGATAGTTGTTGCACTCATCGCGATGATCTGCATAAACGTTAAAATGGGCCTCATGCTCTGCGTGGTACTTCCGGTTGCAGCGATAATGATGGCACTGAGCGATAAAATATCGGGCGGAACACATACGCGCAACAGAAAAAAGAAAGCGAACATCTCTGACGGATTCCAGGAGTACCTAGAAAACATCAAGGTTCTTCAGGCTTCCGGGGCTGACGTCGACTACAGACACGGCCTCAGAAAGAAGATGAGAGCGCTCATACCGGGGCTTATACTTTTTGAGTTCCTTGCGGGCATGAGTGTATCGATCTCTTACAATGTTCTGAGAGTCGGGATCGGTATAATCGCCATATACGGGGCGAATCTCCTCGCTGCCGGCGAGATCGGCATCACCATGTATGTTGGATTTATGCTGATGGCTGTCTGGATCTATGAGCCGCTTTCCTATACGATCGAATATCTCGGGGCTGTCATTGCTTCAAAGGTTGCGGCAACAAGGATCAAAGAGATCAGGGATTATCCGCGCCAGAAAGGGGAGAAGCCCTTAGATGCAAAGAATTACGATATAGAGTTCAGGGATGTTTCTTTTGCATACAAAGAGGAAAAGGTATTAAACGGAGTATCGTTCAAGGCGGGACAGGGCGAGATCACCGCACTTGTCGGGCCTTCGGGCAGTGGAAAAAGTACGATCACAAGACTTGTGGCCCGCTTTTGGGACGCCGATGAGGGACGGATCACTGTCGGTAACACAGATATAAGCGAAGTCGATCCGGAAGAACTCATGAAGTCTTTCTCAATCGTTTTCCAGGATGTAACACTCTTTAACGACACTATCTATAACAACATCCTGATCGGAAACAGGTCGGCGACGCGCGAAGAAGTTATCAAGGCAGCGGCCGACGCGCAGTGTATGTCGTTTATCGAAAAGCTTCCCGAAGGGATTGACACTGTGATAGGCGAGAACGGACATACACTTTCGGGCGGAGAGCGTCAGCGACTTTCTATCGCAAGGGCGTTCCTTAAGGACGCGCCTATAGTACTCCTTGACGAAAGCACCGCTTCTGTCGATCCCGAAACCGAGACAAAGGTACAGTGCGCGATCGAGAGACTCACAAGGGGCAGGACAGTCCTGATGATCGCCCACAGACTCCGCTCCGTGGCCGGCTGCGACAGGATAGTAGTTCTCGATAAAGGAAGGGTTGTCGGAAACGGAACACATGAAGAGCTCATGAAAGACTGCGCTCTCTACAGAAAGATGTACGAATTGCAGCAAAGTGAATGAATGCGCCGGGGTGGCCCACCTGGGGACGGGGGTTGCGGACCACATCTTACGTCTCCTGCCACGAACCATTTCCCGAAAGGCACTCTCGTTCTCGGTCTCACGTAGCGGTACATAAGCGCCCTGTGATACGGGCGCTAAGTACCGACGTTCGACAGAGCTTTCGGGAAACGCTTCGGGCGCGGAGACTGATGTGGTCCACCAACCCCCGTCCCCAAGGGACCACCCCCGGCGACCACGTGAGGTAAAAAAATGGCACAAGTATTAAAAGAAGAAATTCGTGACCGTATAATCGCTTCCGGCATCGATGTTTTCTATGAGAAGAATTACCGGACAGCCACTATGAAAGAGATCGCGGCTAAAGCCCGGATACCGGTAAGTCTTATATATAATTACTTTAAAAACAAAGAAGAATTGTTTGAAAAAATAGCAGGTTCACTCCCGATCGATCCGGAAAGGATCGCCCGGGAGGAAGAACGTGTGGACGAGGGACTTCCTTCCGATAAATACAGAAATGTAACGGAGGACTATATTCTGAGTCTTATAGAGAATTACAAAGTGTTTATTATAGTCATGGACAAAAGCGCGGGTTCCGGATATGAGCACGCGAAAGACAATTTCATAGGATCGCTGGAAGCACATATCAAGAAACAGCTGGCTGAAAATACCGGTGACGTTTATGATGATATGTTCGCGCACATAATGGCAAATAACTTTATTGAGGGAATCCTCGAAGTAGCCAGACATTACAGGGATAAAGAGTCGTCGAGAGTACTCCTTGATCTGGTCATAAAGTGTTATTACGAAGGGGTAAACTCTCTTTTTTAAACATATACGTTAGCGATTGCTAACTATTATTTTTGAATTAAAACCGAATTATTATTCGGTATTGGAAGGAGCAGTAAAAATGAAAAAGCAACAGGAACTCGACAAAAAGGTCAAGGTAAACAACAAAGCAGCGAACATTATC
>JAEEQC010000078.1 GCA_016285135.1 Lachnospiraceae bacterium | reverse complement strand
GGAATATGTATTACAAGCGAAAGCGCCGAATGGATCACAGGCAGCTTAAGTCTGTTTATACCCTGGAGGACACCGTTTGTGAGTGTCGAGTAGGCAAACACCACAACAGCCACTCCGCCCCAGACAAGTATCTTAGCGGCGAGCTCTCCGTCACTTTTAAAGAAGAGTTTCATGATAGGCCCGGCAAAGAACGAAAGTCCGGCAGCGGCAGGTATCGCGATCATCATGTTGAGTTTCACGGTGCTGCCTGTCTTCTCTTTTACACCGTCTATATCCTTAGAAGTAAAAGCACTGCTCAGGACCGGAACTATAGAGACACCGAAGGCCGAAGCTATAGCAACAGGCATATTGTAAAGCCACTTATATTTATTGGCATAAGCTTCAAAAAGAACGGCACGGCTCGATTCCGTAACACCCTTGCCGCCAAGGATGCGACCGAACATAAAATCGTCTGTGATACCGCTCAGCTGATAAATGGTCTGACTGAGTATTATGGGCACCATAGTGGCGATAAGAAGCTTTAGAAGTGACTTGTAGGGAGTAACGGTATCGACAGCTGCGACATCAGTGTCTTCCTTTGAATCCTTCCTGCGTCTCACAAAGAAGAAGACGATCAGAAATATAAGGCCCGCAACAGCACCCGCAAGCGTACCCATCGTACCGCCCGCGGCACCCAAGGAAGCCTTTGAATAATCCGAAACAGCTTTGATAAAGAAAACAGCACTGACAACGCTGATAACGGCATTGACGATCTGCTCAACAACCTGTGAAACGGCTGTGGGGACCATATTCTTTCTTCCCTGGAACAGGCCTCTGATAACACCCATACAAGAGAAGACAAATATCGTGGGAGAAAGCACCTTAAGAGGCAGCGCCGCCGAAGGATAACCCATGGCGGAAGCGATAGGGTCCGCAAAGATAACAAGAATAATCGAGACAACAAGACCCGCAAGCGAGGAGAACAAAAGTCCCACTTTAAAAACTCTTTTGCCGTCGACAAATCTGCCCTGCGCACTAAGGGCAGAGATGATCTTTGAGATCGCAACGGGGATACTGTACGTAGAAACAAGCAGGGCGATGTTGTAAACTTCGTACGCCGTGCTGTAATAGCCCATGCCTTCACTTCCGACGATGTTCGTGAGCGGAATGCGATACAGCATGCCTATAAACCTTGTGACGATCCCCGCAACGGCAAGTATCAGTCCCTGGGTCAGATAATTGTTCTTCTTGCTCATTTTTTCATCCAATTCATTCGATCACTATCTTACTGAGGCGATGGTTCGGGAAGACAGATATAAACGTTCTTCCGGGATTGATGCTGAGAACCTCACCCGCTTCGTCATAATAACACATGAACCTGTTCTTCTCATTCTTCTTCCATGTGATCGGAACAGCTTTGCCGCCGGTGATATAGTAACCCTCACCCGACGAATCCTCGATGTCCATGTCCTGGTAGCCGTTCTCGTCCTTGTTCCACTCCTTGACGAGCTGAATGATCAGATTGTCAAAGGTGAGCGGCGTCTCGGTATTCCTGTCGATATGAACATCATCGAACTGGTATCTGGTGTACTTACCCGAAGCCGCATCATAAACGAAATACGGTGACATGTAATCCGAGTAATTAAGTCTCACTAGGCTGGCGCCTGTGCCGCCCGTGGGAACAACGGTTTCCTCATTGAAAACAAAATGGTTGGACGTAAAGTCTTCGCTATGATCGGTCCTGAAGCCTGACTTTTCAACACCCTTTATGATACCGTCAAGAGAAGCGAAAGCGTTGTGCGGTGCCTTGATCTCCTTGTCTCTGTAGAATACGGTGTCACCGATGGCGTACGTACCCTCAAGATGATCGAGCTTCAGCTTCTTGATCTTCTTTGTCGCATATGTGGTCTCACCGAAATGCACGAAGATCGCGTCGTACTCGTCTGCAAAGCTTGCAAAGTAATGTCTTGCGCTGCGTACGGATCCTATCCTGTCCTTGCATGATGACTCATCCGTAAGGCCCTCAAAGATGCCCATAAGCCTTGTGATACCGCCTTCTGCGAGAGCTTCGTAGAGGATCTTCGCATCACCTATACCGCTCTGCGGATTGGCGACACCGATATTATTGAACATGATTGCGTATGGTCTTTTGGCAGCCACTTCTTCGGGAATCCATGTACCGTCGATAACACTGATCACTTCACCTTCGTGCGAAGGATCCGCGGGCTCAGGTTCGGGAGTCGGAGTGGGAGTCGGATCCACAGGCTCCGGTGTGGGTGTCGGCACTTCGGTCGGAATGGGTGTGGGCGAAATGTCACTCTCTAAAACAGTGGAAACGGGAGTTTCGGGCTCCTGTCCCGAGGGCAGAAAAACAATCAGACATACAACACCCGCAACAACGACCACGCTTGCCGCGATCGTCATGATAAGGTGGCTTTTAACGAATTCGATAATGTTGCCAAAAAAGTCTTTCATCTCGTGATCCCCGCACTTTCAAGAATTTCTTTTTGAATCTTTTCCATAACGGCTCTTTCATCATCATTCATATGATCGTATCCCAGAAGATGAAGCAGGCTGTGAACGATCAGGAAGTCAAACTCCCTGAGAGGTGCATGACCGTACTCTTCCGCCTGTGAAAAGACCCTCTGGGCACAGATCACGATATCACCGAGCATGATCGCGCCTGTCTCGGGATCGAGATATGCTCCCGGATCCTTCTCGACATACGAAAAATCAAGCGGTGCATCGTAATCAACCAGGGGGAAGGAAAGACAATCCGTGGTTGAATCTATATCGCGGAAACGCTTATTAAGTTCAGCCACATATTCCTGATCGGCGATACAGACATCAAGCTGGGCTTCGTAAGGCACCTTAAGTTGCCTGAGTGCTGCTTCGATGATCTTCTTTGCCTGGGTCCTGGGCTGAAAAGGAAACTTTACGCTGCTTTCGATATCAATCGTTAACCTGATAATAATCACCTCCGGCGGCTATCATGTAGTCTTTAATGCTATTGACCTCATCGGACGAGAATCCGGAATATCTGAGGAAGTTCTGTGTGTTTCGTACTTTAATGGTGTTCCTTACAACTCCTGCCCACGAAAGATCGACGTCTTCTCCCGTACTTCTGATCTTTTCTTTATTCTTCATGACGTAGTCGTAGGTGTTGATCATATCGTTGACAAGCATAACGATACCGGTCTCACGCATGATCGGAAATTCTATCTTTTTGACTGCCATCTGGGCAAGAGGCTTAAGAAGGTAATCAGGTACACTGTACTTGCCGGCAAGGATATCGAGATACTCGGATCCGAGTAT
Source organism: Lachnospiraceae bacterium (assembly GCA_016285135.1). Classification (GTDB taxonomy): domain Bacteria; phylum Bacillota; class Clostridia; order Lachnospirales; family Lachnospiraceae; genus RUG11977. Next base: position 6,970 of record JAEEQC010000078.1, on the reverse strand, counting down.
CTTGCTCGCATCATGAATTATACCAAGTGCGTAGGCAATCTCAGTATCACATGAGATAGCTCCTGCAGCACCCGAAGACAGACGTGCAAGTGCAAGACTGTGTTCATAGACGTAAGGGTTATCAAGCTTGACCCTGACAAGGTACATAAACTCTTCCTTGCAGATGTCCGAGATCGTCATGACACTCTTCCTGTCGGTGACAGCGGAAAGCTTGTCCTGAAGCTCGTAGTTTTCATTGTAAACACGTGAAAGACGTTCCTCGAGCTTTTCGTAGTCCTCACGGAGAACGTAGTCATCAAGGTTGACACTCTCCGTGTCTGCCTGTCCTTTTTCGGTAAACATGAAAGAATCCGAATCCTCAAGATCTGTGGAAGAAACAGCATCGGCGGGGATCGTGAACCTGATGGCAGAAGTACCGGCAAAACCTTTGCCGAGAAGCATAACAAGGAATCTGACACCTATAAGCGAGATGATACCGAACAGAAGCACAAACAGATGGTAAAGATTCAGGATATCATCGATAACGAAATCACACTCGATAAGAAGAACTATCGCGTAGAACACGATAACTATCAGTGCCGAGTACAGACTGTTCTTGAGTGTGAAAACACTTCTGGCAAAAAGAGTCACGGCAAAGATGAAAAGAATAGTCCCGACGGAAGGGATGACCGTAAACTCGGGGAAAAGCGCGGCATAGACATAGAGCATAAAAAGCGTGAGCGATGAAAGCGTGAAATTAAAGCACCCGGAAAACAGCGCTAAAAGCACGATGATCGCACACGAAACGATCTCCACATTACCGCAGTGGAGAAGGAAAAGACAGATCGAAGGTATAAGCATTAAAGCGAGTCTTGAAGAAGGGACACGCAGGATGTTCTCTTTATTTACATCGATATAGTAGATGAGCAGGAACCCAATGCTCAAAACAAAAGCACAACCGTAGATACAGTTCCTGACAGTGAGGATTTCAGCACCCGAAACATAAAGCCCCACTACGGTAGCGCACAAAAGCGAAGCAATAAGAAGAAAAGATATGTGTTTAAGCCTGTTTGTGATCACGGAACCTGTTCTGTCCTTTTGATCTGTTCTTTGCGGCATCGTTTTCCCTCTTTTCGTATTTTTCATAAGCTTCGACAATCTTCTGAACCAGCGGATGTCTGACGACGTCACGGCTTGTCAGATGAGCAAAGCCTATCCCCTCGATGTCTCTCAAAACCTTCATGGCTATATCGAGACCGCTCACTGCGGGCGGGGCAAGATCTTTCTGGGTAGGATCACCCGTGATGATAGCTTTCGAACCGAAACCTATCCTTGTAAGGAACATCTTCATCTGGGCGGGCGTGGTGTTCTGTGCCTCGTCGAGGATGATAAAAGCGTTGTCAAGCGTCCTGCCACGCATATATGCAAGAGGCGCTACTTCGATCAGGCCCTTATCGGCATTGCGCTGATAGCTCTCGGCGCCCATGATCTGATAGAGCGCGTCATACAGAGGACGAAGGTAGGGATCGATCTTGCTCTGAAGATCTCCGGGAAGGAACCCGAGCTTCTCTCCCGCTTCGATCGCGGGTCTGGTAAGTATGATCCTTGAGACGTCACCCTTCTTAAAGGCCGTGATCGCCATCGCCATGGCGAGGTAAGTCTTGCCTGTTCCGGCCGGTCCGAGTCCGAAGACGATCATGTTGTCCCTGATCTTGTCAATGTACTCCTTCTGGCCGACAGTCTTGGGCTTGATGGGCTTTCCGGCAAGCGTAAAGCAGATCAGCTCTTTGTCGATCTCACTCACGAGCCCTTCCTTGTCTTCCATGAGAAGAGCAAGTGTGTATGAGACCTTCTGTTCGTCAATGGTGTTGCCGTTCTGCGCAAGCGCAGAAAGCTGCTCGAGCGCACGTGCGGCTTTTGTAACGGCCGACTCGCTCCCGATCACCTTGACACTTTCACCGCGGACTACAACATCAACAGAAAGTGCTTTCTCGATCACCTTCAAGTGTGAGTCGAACTGTCCGAAGACATTCGACATATGTGTGCCCGGTATATTAATGATCTTTTCGATCGATTCCATACAAGAATAACTCCCCGACAGAGAAAATGAAGACATAAACAGCAATATCTGCCTGTTCATGTTTTGTTATCATTATATTACTTAAGGCGTTAAAATTCAATATTTTCGCTGACCGCATTATCATAATCCGGCAGAACACCTGCACCGGATCAGCGAGAAAACTGTTGATGGCATGAAAAAAGAGCATGGTAAAAACCATGCTCTGATCACAAAACGGCTTACTTAAATTTTCTCTTACGTGCAGCCTCAGACTTCTTCTTACGTCTAACGCTGGGCTTCTCGTAATGCTCTCTCTTGCGAATCTCCTGCTGGATACCTGCCTTAGCGCAATTTCTCTTGAATCTGCGAAGAGCACTGTCCAGTGTCTCGTTTTCTTTAACTATTACGTTCGACATAGCCTCACACCTAACCTCCCTCCGGTTATGAATTGTGCATAAAAGTGATGGCTATTCCTAAAAGCACAGAAACATTATATCACATAAATCCCGTGCGTCAAGTAAAATCGCATCTCATCACAAATTAAGCGTTTCAAGTGTCAGATACGGAGCGATCCGACAAATGTTATTACTGTAAAAATTCACATATCTTATTGTACAAACTGTTCGGATCGAACGAAATGTGATCGCGGATATCATTAGGGCTTCCATGAGAGAGGAATTCGTCAGGAAGCGAAAGGTTTAAGAACTTCCCTTTGAAACCCGAGCCGAGGATCATATCAGCGACCGCTTCTCCGAATCCGCCACGTCTGACGTTTTCTTCGCAGGTGATCAAAGCTTCTCCCCTGCTTGCGGCAGACAACACCGTTTCTTTATCTATGGGACTTACAAAACGAACATTAACAAGTCCCGCTTTAATACCTTTTTCTTTCTCAAGACGGTCAATTATCTCGTCCATAACCTTGACCATCCTGCCAACGGCAAATACAGTTACGTCAGAGATATCACGGATGATCTCGGACTTTCCGTACTCAACCGGAGCATCAAAATTCTCGAGCTTTTGGGTTGCTTTGTGTCTGGGGTACCTGATGGCCACAGGTCCGTCGTGCCTGAAAGCGAACTCAAGGAACTTCTTTAATTCCGCACCGTTCTTCGGTGCCATCACAGTAAGACCCGGTATCGAGGACAGGTACGAAAGATCGAATATACCCTGATGCGTTTCGCCGTCTCTTCCGACGATCCCGGCTCTGTCTACGGCAAACACAACAGGCAGCCGGTTAAGCGCCACGTCGTGAAGGATCTGGTCGTACGAGCGCTGGAGGAATGTGGAATATACAGCGACCACAGGTCTCATCCCGACTTTTGCCATTCCTGCGGCAAAAGTAACAGCATGCTCTTCCGAGATCCCCACGTCAAAGAATCTTCCGGGAAAATAATCCCTGAAACGCGAGAGACCGGTCCCGTCCGACATGGCGGCACAGACAGCAACGATACGGTCATTCTTCTTGGCCTCTTCTATAACGGCATCCGCAAACACATCCGTATATGTAACAACACCGTTGTTTTCCTTTTTGCGTCCGGTCTTTTTGATAAAAGGCTCAACACCGTGGAACATCCTCGGGTTGACCTCGGCGGGTCTGTAACCCTTGCCTTTCTTGGTGACTACATGAACGAGCACAGGATTCCTGCTCTTACCGGCTGCTTCAAAAGCCTCAAGCATGAGCGGAATGTTATGCCCGTCAATGGGACCGATGTATGTTATACCCATGTTCTCAAAGAACATGCCTTTTACAAACAGACTCTTGATCGAGTTCTTGGAATTCCTGATCTTGTCAACCAGCTCGTCACCGATCACCGGGATCGAAGAAAGTCCTTTTTCAACAGATGACTTGACCGAATTGTAGCCCGAACCGGTCCTGAGCTTACCGAGATATGCAGCCATACCGCCGACATTCTCGGAGATCGACATCTTGTTGTCATTTAAAACAATAATCATGTTGGACTTAAAACGTCCAGCATTATTGAGTGCCTCATAGGCCATTCCGCCGCTTAAAGCACCGTCTCCGATCAGAGCGACGACCCTGTAATCCTCGCCCATCAGATCGCGAGCCTTGACCATTCCGTCCGCTATAGATATCGAAGTCGAGCTGTGACCCGTATTGAACGCATCACAGTCGCTTTCGGATGTCTTGGGGAAGCCCGAAAGACCTCCGAACGAACGAAGAGTCTCGAACCTGTCCTTGCGCCCCGTGAGGATCTTGTGTGTATATGACTGATGTCCCACATCAAAGATCAGCTTGTCCTTAGGCAGATCAAGAAAAAGATGAAGCGCCATCGTCAGCTCCACAACTCCGAGGTTGGAAGCGAGGTGCCCGCCCGTAACGCTCACATTGTTGACGAGGAAGCTTCTGATCTCGCGCGCAAGCTCCTTATAATCTGCGGGATCGACCTTTTTTATGTCACCCGCTTCGTTTATCGTATCAAGGATACTCATATCAATGTACCTTCCAATATCTTAAATCATAAAAAGTTTATCAAAGAGGTTTTCGAAGGCAGTCTTGTCTCCGGGCAAAACCTCAAGTTTGCTCTTCATCTCACCGTACAGCTCGCCGATCCTCTCTTTGGCAGCGTCAAGACCAAACAGTGAAACAAAAGTCGCCTTGTTGTTCTTTTCATCGCTTCCGATGTCTTTACCGAGTTCTTCAAAAGAAGCCGTCACATCGAGGACATCATCCCTGATTTGGAATGCAAGTCCCATGAGCCTTCCTATATCACCAAGAAGCGAAACAGCGGACTCGTCTGCTCCTGCAAGGATAGCACCGCAACAAAGAGCCGCCTCAAAAAGTTTTGAGGTCTTCAGCTCGCAAAGTGTGGCAAGCATCTCGCGGTCGGGCACACGCTCATCACCGAAGCCCTCGACATCAAGTACCTGTCCTCCGATCATCCCGAACGCCCCGGCATTCGTAAACAGTACCCTTGCCGCATGCATGAAATTACGCATGTTGTCCATATAGTAATCGGGTTTGTTCTTCTCAAGCTCTTCTCCGGCACGCGTGATCAGTTCCATCGAGTAATTAAGTAGCGCGTCTCCTGTAAGTATGCCCATGGCATGCCCATAACGCTTATGTGTCGTCAAGGCACCTCTTCTGAACTCGTCATTATCCATGGCCGGAAGGTCATCGTGAACGAGTGAATAACCGTGGATACACTCTATAGCGCATGCAAAAGGATGTGCAGTATACTTCTCAAGTTCCCTGTCATCGGAGAAGAGTCTGAAGCTCTCTATGAGCATGATGGCACGCAGCCTCTTGCCTCCTCCGAGCACACTGTATCTCATCGCTTCGCTCAAAAGTCCGTATCCCTCACTCGCGGCGGGCAGGCACTTTTCGAGCATTTCTTCTATCGTCTGCAGATCTGTCACTGTAATACCTCGAAATATTATTTGTCAGAGCTGTCGAGAACCTTAAGTTCTTTTTCTACTCTGTCTATCTTCTCGGAGCACTCCTTGATGAGAGTAACTCCCTTTTTGTACTTCTCAAAGGAATCTTCAAGGCTTTCGGCAGGATCTTCCATCTCACCGATCAGCTTCTCTATCTCCTCGAAGTAATTATTTATACTTTTTTCTTCTTTTTTCTCTTTTGTCTGTGCCATATAAATCCTCTTCTGTCTTTAAACCAAATAAACTTCAACTGTCAGACCGCCAATCCGGTCCATAACTTTTACAATTTAATTGTTTTCAGCTTTTATCTGTACTCGTATCGGACACAACAGCGCTCACAGTTCCGTCACTGACACGAAGCGAGATGTTTTGTCCTGCCTTAAACTGATGTGCCTTTGATAGATTCCTGCCCTTCTCATCCGTTACGTAAGAAAAACCCTTTTCAAGCATCCCGAGCGGCGAGCGGGCCTTTAAAAGCTCCGTGACTCTTTGAAGCCTTTGCAGGGTATTGCTCCTCTTTGACTCAAATACCTGCTTCACTCTGCCGTCAAGTCCGTCAAGTCTCATGCGCATGTTATCGAGCACTCTTGAAGGATCATGCGAAGCAACTTTTGCTTTCAGCGCTTCATGCCTGTGTCTCACGAGCATTACCCTGTCATTCATCACCCTGCCGAGCCTCATCCGTAAAAGATCAAGCTTCTCATCAACCATTGACAGATCAAACACAGCGAGCTGAGCTGCGGCAGTCGGAGTGGGAACACGGACATCTGCGGCGAGATCTATAAGCGTTGTGTCCGTTTCATGTCCGATCGCGCTGATTACGGGTACAGGGCAATCCGCCACGGCTCTGACTATCCTTTCATCATTGAAGCAGAACAGATCCTCGTAGGAACCTCCGCCTCTGGCGATAATGATCACGTCAGGTTCTTCAGGCAGCAGTCTCATGAGCGCTTTGCAGACAGATTCGGGTGCGTCGGCTCCCTGAACGACCGCAGGTGAAAGTACGAGCTGTGCGAACGGATTTCGTGACCTCGCAATCCTCATGATATCCTGAAGTGCGGCAGCGGTACGTGCCGTAACAACTCCGATCTTCTTTGCGAAGGCGGGGATCTCCTTCTTCCGGTCCGGATCAAAAAGCCCTTCGGCCGAAAGCTTGGCTTTGAGTCGCTCGAACTCTTCATAGAGAGCTCCGAGGCCCTCCTGAGCGATCCTGTCGGCATACATCATGTACTTGCCGTCACGCTCATAGACGCTGATCTGTCCTGAGACTACTACGCTCATTCCGTCTTTTAATACAAAAGAAAGACCGGCACGCCTGCCGGCAAACATGGCACATGCAAGCTGTCCGCCCTTATCTTTGAGCGTAAAATATATATGACCCGCGTCGGAGTATTTACAATTTGAGACCTCTCCGTTTATGCTGACATATCGAAGAGGACCGTTCGTATCGAAGATCCTCTTTATGTACGCATTGATCTGAGAGACTGTGTAGACTTTATTGCTCGTGTTTGTCATTTTCCTGTTTTTCTTTGATAA
>JAEEQC010000005.1 GCA_016285135.1 Lachnospiraceae bacterium | reverse complement strand
CTTGGGGACCACCCCGTAGTGAAAATCTACACAAATAAATAATTTAGTATTGACAAATAAGGCAACACTGTCTAATATTATTATGTTTGTGTGCGGTAATACGTCCGTGTCCGGATTTATCGCGCATTCGTCATCAAAAAAGTGTATACAAAATTTGATACGGGAGGTGAACTTAAATTGGCAAACATTAAATCTGCTAAGAAGAGAATCAAAGTCATCAAGACCAAGACTTTAAGAAATAAGATGATCAAGAGCAAGGTTAAGACCCTTCAGAAGAAGGTTCTTGCTGCCGTGGCTGCCGGCGACAAGGAGACCGCTATTGCTAACTTCAAGGAGACTGCTGCATACATCGATAAGGCAGGCGCTAAGGGAGTGTTCCACAAGAATACTTGCGCACGTAAGGTTTCCGGTTTACAGAAGGCTGTCAATACTCTTTGATCTTGAGATATTACAGACACTTGTGAATAATCGTTTGATTAACAAGGGAATTTCACGCGGATCGAAACCGTGTGCTGAGAGAAGCTGCAATTCTTGCGGCTTCTTTTGTTATGTGCGATATACAAATCCCATAAATTACAAGCGGACTTGTCGCGGGATAAAAATCTTCTTCAAAAGAGAGTAAGAAGAGAGTATAATAGTAATGTTTTAGGGTTATAACAATTTGGTTTATGAGAGAAGGGTACTATGATCAACAACTATGATGAGGCGCTTGCCTATATCACAGCGACTTCGTGGAAGGACAAAAAGAAAGGCCTTGAGAGGATCAGGGCTCTTTGCAGGCTCCTTGGCAATCCTCAGGATGGTCTTTCGTGCATTCATATCGCAGGTACGAACGGCAAGGGCTCTACTGCCGCTATCCTTGACAGTGTTTGCAGGAGCGCCGGACTTACCTGCGGTCTTTATACCTCACCCCACCTTGAAAGGTACAACGAAAGGATCCGTGTCAACGGCACAGATATCAGTGATGAGGATTTTACCGCATATGCCGCAAGGATCGAACAAGCCGCATCTAAAATGGAGGATGCGCCTACCGTATTCGAGAAGCTCACAGCTATGGCTTTCCTTCACTTCTCAAAGACCGATTGCGATGTTGTCATCCTTGAGACCGGTATGGGCGGAGAGTTTGACAGCACAAACGTTGTTGACGAGCCCATCATGACCGTTATCACCAACATCGGCCTCGATCATACAGCCGAGCTTGGTGAGACTATCGAGAAGATCGCTCTTACAAAGGCAGGTATCGTCAAGAAGGGTGTTCCCTGCGTCTGCATAGAGCAGGCCCCCGAGGTGATGAATGTCATCAAGACCATATGCATGTTTATTGATTCTCCCTGCATTTTCGCCAGAAATTCAGATGTCAGGATCGTTTCGTCCGATCTCTCGGGCATCAGGATCATGACGAGCGCGATCAGTGAGCCGGTTACGGTTTCGCTCTGCGGAGAGTATCAGATATCAAATATATCACTGGCTCTTTCGGTTCTCAGGCTTATAATGGTCACCGGCAAGCTTCCCATAGATGAAAATGCCGTTATCGAGGGACTCAGGAATGTTACATGGAGTGCCCGCTTCGAGATCATGAAGCGCAATCCCTATCTGATCGTAGACGGTGCTCACAATCCTCACGGCATGAGAGCACTTGTCGATTCGCTCCGAAAGCTTTTCCTTAAGAAAAAGATCACATACATCACGGCCATCAACTCTGATAAGGATGTTGACGGTATGTTGGACATACTTGTCGAGAACGCGGACCGTGTCTATACCGTCAAGGTCGATCCGCGAGGAGAGGATCCCGAGGTGCTTGCCGAGGGGCTTCGTAAGAGAGGCACAGAGGCTCTTGCCTGCGAAAGTGTTCAAAAGGCGATCGAAGAAGCCTTCTCACACTCGGGACTCAACGACATTGTCTGCTGCGCGGGTTCGCTTTACCTGAGCGGGGATGTCAGAAAGCTGATGCGAGAGAAGAAGATCAAGTGGAAGTCACTTCAGTGATCAGATAACAGAGACCGACAAAAAAACAGGAGATCATATATGTATAAAACCGATATCGAAATAGCACAGGAAAACGAGATGAAGCCCATAACCGAGATCGCCGCAGGCCTCGGGATCGATGACAAGTATCTTGAAAGCTACGGAAGGTACAAGGCTAAGGTAGATCCCAAGCTTATCTCTGACAGAAACGGCAAGCAGGGCAAGCTTGTCCTTGTTACGGCCATTACGCCCACACCTGCCGGAGAAGGTAAGACCACCACTACGGTCGGACTTGCCGATGCATTAAAGCTCACGGGACGAAAGGTAGTTGTTGCACTCAGAGAGCCCTCCCTCGGTCCTGTTTTCGGTATCAAGGGCGGTGCCGCAGGCGGCGGATACGCTCAGGTTGTCCCCATGGAGGATATCAACCTTCATTTCACGGGAGACATGCATGCGATCGGCGCGGCCAACAACCTCCTTGCCGCAATGCTCGACAATCACATTTATCAGGGTAATTCTCTTAATATCGATACAAGACGCATCACATGGAGAAGATGTGTCGATATGAACGACAGACAGCTTCGTAACGTAGTGGACGGTCTCGGCGGACGCACAAACGGTGTTCCCCGTGAGGACGGTTACGACATCACTGTAGCTTCGGAGATCATGGCTATCCTTTGCCTCTCGAACGACCTTACGGATCTTAAGAACAGGATATCCCGTATAGTAGTCGGCTACAACACCGAAGGAAAGCCTGTCACCGCAGGAGACCTCAAGGCTCAGGGCGCTATGACGGCTCTGCTTAAGGATGCCATCAAGCCTAACCTCGTACAGACACTTGAACATACACCCGCATTTGTTCACGGCGGACCTTTTGCAAATATAGCTCACGGATGTAATTCTGTTATGGCCACAAAGATGGCTCTCACACTCGGCGATTATGTTGTCACCGAGGCAGGCTTCGGTGCCGATCTGGGTGCCGAGAAGTTCTTCGACATCAAGTGCCGTGCTGCGGGACTTAAGCCTTCGGCAGTCGTGCTTGTCGCAACGGTCCGTGCTCTCAAGAGCCATGGCGGAGTTGCCAAGGAAGACCTTTCAAAAGAGAACATCGAGGCCCTTAAGGCCGGAATGCCCAACCTTATGCAACACATCTCGAACATGAAGGATGTATACGGCCTCCCTGTTGTTGTGGCAGTTAACGCATTCCCTACAGATACTGAAGAGGAACTTAGGGTTGTTCGTGACACAGTCCTTGAAGCAGGCGTTAAATCATGTATCGCAAGGCACTGGGCAGAAGGCGGCAAGGGTGCCGTAGAACTGGCTGACGAAGTCGTAAGGCTCTGCGAGGAAGAAGACGGAAGTGACAATTTCAGATTCTCGTATGATGAAACTCTTCCCATCGAAGAGAAGCTTCGCCTTATCGCTACCAAAATCTATCATGCGGACGGTGTTGTGTTTACAGGAGCCGCAAAGAAGGATCTCAAGGCTCTCGTTGAGAATGGATTCGACAAGCTCCCTGTCTGCGTTGCCAAGACACAATACAGCTTCTCGGATGATCAGACCAAGAAGGGTGCTCCGAAGGGCTTCGACATCACTGTCAGAAACCTCAAGGTCAGCGCCGGTGCCGGATTTATCGTGGCACTTACGGGCGATATCATGACTATGCCCGGACTTCCCAAGGTCCCCGCAGCCGAGAAGATCGATGTGGATGCCGACGGAGTTATTTCCGGACTCTTCTGATTTGATCGTATGTACTTCACTGAAGTTCGAAGGGATGAATCGGTTTGGTTCGTATACTTCTCTTAAGCATGCAGGGATGAGCAGGTACATAAAGACAGGTCTTTTGGGCAGATATAAATATATAAAAGAATTGGAGCACAGATGGAACTCTCAGGAAACTTTGGTATAAAAGACTTTTTGGAAGCCCTGGCCGGCAAGGACCCGGTTCCCGGCGGCGGAGGAGCGAGCGCACTTACGGGAGCGCTCGGAGCTTCACTTGCATCCATGACATGCGCTCTCACGTATGGAAAGAAAAAGTATGCCGACAAGGAACCGGCACTCAGGGAAGCAGACTCATGCCTCAGGGAAAATGCGAGCCTTCTTTTTGACGGGATCGATAGGGATGCCAAGGCGTTCCTTCCCCTTGCCGAGGCTTTTTCACTTCCTTCGGGGACTCCCGAGGAAGCGGCCCATAAAGACGAAGTGCTCCAAAAGGAGTATCTTGCGGCATGTGATGTACCGATCTCTGTCATGAAGTCATGTCTTGAAGGTATCAAGGCTGCGACGATAGCCGGAACGGACGGCAGCAAACTTGTCATCAGTGATGCCTGCGCCGGACTCATCCTTCTTGAAGCGGCCATGAAAGCTGCGGCGCTCAATGTTTATATCAACGCACGCTACATGAAGGACCGCTCCAAAGCGGAAGAGCTTGTCAGGTTCGCCGATGAGACGTGCGCCAAGGGAAGCGAACTGGCGGGGAAGGTCATAAGCGTTATCACGGGTGAACTTAAAACCCCGAAAGTGTGACTAGGCGAAAGTCGAAAAAAAGTGTGACTGAGCGAAAGCCGGATAAAAACACGACATGAAAATCTTTTTAGGATCGGTGCGACAAGCCGGAACGCCTGATCCGCATCAATGAATGGAACAATGATCTGAATGGACAATAAAAAAATCATCAGAAAAAGAATAATGACACTCAGGAGCAGCCTCACACAGCTTGATGTGATGCGCTGCTCCCGTGCTGTTATTGACAGGGTTTTCGAAAGCGACGAGTACAACAACGCCACAGCCATTTACATCTACTTCGAAACAGAGAAGGAGATCTCGACGCATGCCATCATGAAGAAGGCGTGGAAGGACGGAAAAAAGGTTGCCGTGCCGCTTTGCATCGGGGAGAGGATGGAGTTTATCTATATCGACAGCCTCGACAGCGTAATGCCGGGCTTTAAGGGCATTTACGAGCCTTTTGAGGGCGAAGTGGCTGCAGACCCCGAAGTGCTTATGATCATGCCCGGACTCGCCTACGACAGATCATTTAACAGGATCGGGTACGGCGGCGGTTTCTACGACAGGTACTTAAACGAGCATGAGGATGTCAGGTTCACGCTTATGGCCCTCGCTTATGATTTTCAGATCGTTGAAGACGATATCGGTGTATTAAGCCACGATGTGCCCGTGGATATGATCGTTACGCCCAAAACAGTTCTCAGAAGATAGTTCACAAATTCTTAACTTGTACAAAATAATCCATAATACGCGATGATAAATATACGAAATCGTCATAAATTCGTTTTCTTGAATAATTTTATTCGATTTTTGTTTAGTTATTGTTTACAATTGTATTTAAATGTGATAGACTAATCTTTATAAAACAATCGGTGTGAAAAATGGCACACCATCGTATTTTAGGAGGAAGTTATGGGTAAAAAAGCAAAGACAAAATCCTTTTCATTAGGTCTTATCACCAAGATCCTGCTCTTTGTTTTGGCAACACTGTTGGTGGTAACAACAGTTCTGACCATCATCTCGGTGAGAAAGGCATCCACAACCATTAATGAAGCTATTTCCGAGCATATGCTCGATCAGGTTATCGCCTATGGTGATTTCCTTGAGAAGGAGATCTCCGAGGGTCAGCTCACTTATGAAGATTACAACAAGATCCTTGCCAAGGTTAAGGTATCGGGTTATAAATCTTCTTACGCGTACATCGTTGACAAAGAGGGTACCATGATGTACCACCCTACAAAAGACAAGGTTGGAAATCCCGTTTCCAACGATGTTGTCAAAGGCCTCGTAGCAGGTCTCGCGCAGGGCAAGCGTCCCGCTCCCGAGTGTGTGACTTACATCTTCAAGGATGCATGGAAGTTCGCTTCCTACGTTATCCTTTCCGATGATTCGATCCTCGTTCTGACCATGGATCAGTCCGAGCTTGACGGCTCGATCGGTTCATTCAGAAATCAGAGTATCATGGTAGGTCTGATCGTCGGTGTTATCCTTATCGCTATTTCTGTCTTTGTGGCGCTTATCATCGTTAGACCTTTCAAACTCCTTGTTCAGAGCACGAACAAGATCTCAGAGCTTGATCTTATGGACGACCCTGTCGCAAGAACGCTTGCTTCGCGTTCAGACGAGGTCGGCAAGATCGCCACTGCCGTTGTAAACGTCAGGGCTGCGTTTGTTGATATCATCACCACCATCAACGAGATCGCTACCACACTTCATGACAATGCACAGGATGTACGTGACATCTCGTCCGTTATCTCCGAGCAGAGCAGTGACAACTCAGCTACTACCGAACAGCTCGCTGCAAGCATGCAGGAGACATCCGCTACCACAGAGACTATCGACAATAACATCGCTCATATCAAAGAGAAGATCGATGATATCGCAGATCTTACAGGTCAGGGCAGCAAGCTTGCTCAGGAGATCATGGACAGAGCGGTTTCACTTAAGGCTTCTTCTTCACAGGCTATCGACAGAACCCAGAAGATGCTCGACAATGTTAAGGATCAGACAAACGCAGCTATCGCCAAGAGCAAGGCTGTTGAGAAGATTCAGGAGCTTACCGCAGCCATCAAGGCTATCGCAGCTCAGACAGGTCTGCTTTCACTCAATGCTTCAATTGAGGCAGCACGTGCCGGAGAGCAGGGACGCGGATTCGCAGTTGTTGCCGGTGAGATCGGTAATCTCGCTTCCCAGTCTACAGACGCTGTTAACAACATCACTGCTATCGTTACCGAAGTGCAGCAGGCAGTTGTCAACATGACAGAGTGTCTCAATACTACCCTCAAGTTCCTTGAGGAAACAGTTTCGAATGACTACCAGGATTTCTCGGAAGTTGGCGTAAAGTACTCAGAGGATGCTTCGAGCTTCGATCAGAGTATGTCGACCATCTCCAAGTCCAGTAACGAGCTTTCGGAAGCAATCAAAGACATCGTTATCGCCATTAACGGTATCAACACTACTATCGCAGAAGCAACACAGGGTATCTCCGATATCTCGGAGAAGACAAACGACATGGTTTCTTCGACAACACGTACCAGCGGTATGATCGAGAACAACCTTTCGGACGCTGTAAGGCTTCGTGAGCTCGTTTCGAGATTCAGAATCTGATATTTACTCATACCTCACTTTCTTTGATGACGGGACCGTCCCCGTGCAGACGTGCGCAAGTCTGCACAGCAAGGCGGTCCCGTCAGCTTTTACTGTCAAACGAAACACGTTTGAAGAAGTTGTGTCTCTTTCATATCGAAACGGGCAGGCGACATACTCCCTGTTGTTCTTGAAAAACAAAGAAAAATAAATTATAATCAAGAACCGAGGTGTAAAAAATGGCAGTTAGATTTGAATCATTTAGATCCGACAGGTTCGGAAAAACGGCAAAGAAATCGGTTTGCCGGATCCTAGATAAGGCGGCTCAGAAGCTCGAGTTTGATCCCGCCTGTTTTAAAGGCCATCTTTTCACCGTTCTCAAGCATAAGCGTCTTGTTTTTATTCACTGCGCCAAAATCGGCATGCCGATCAGGGGACTCTTACACGACATGTCAAAGTTTTCACCGCGCGAATTCTACTACGGCGTTAAGTATTTCAAAGGTGACAAAAGCCCCAACGAAGGTGAGAGGGAAGCTTACGGGTACTCCATGGCCTGGATGCATCACAAGGGACGCAACCGTCATCATTTCGAGTACTGGACCGACTACAACCTCAAAGACAGACGTGTAAGACCGGTTAAGATGCCGCTCGATTATGTACTGGAGATGTTCTGTGACAGAGTTGCCGCGAGCAAGACGTACAACAAAGAGAAGTACACCGACAAGGATCCCATCGGATACTTCATGCTCAGAAAACCGCACAGGTTCATACACCCCGAAACGGAGGCGTTCCTTGAGAAGCTTCTTAAGATGTTAAGTGTCCTCGGAGAGGATAAGACCTTTGCGTACATACGTAAGTACAGGAAGAATCATAAAGATTACTGATACAATTAGGAGGAACAATGGAACTTTTTAAAAACGGAATCTATCTCGTGAACGGCAGAGAGATCATCGATGCTGCCGATGAGGCGGCAGTACGGTCTGCCGGCATAAGCGTTACTGACAAAGACGCCGCTTCGAAGAACACGATCGCAGCAGGCATTCTGGATGCACACAACCGTGAGGGGGATGACACAAATCTCAAGATCAAGTTTGATATGATCACCTCGCACGACATCACATACGTCGGGATCATTCAGACCGCCAGAGCAAGCGGACTTAAAGAATTTCCCATCCCTTATGTGCTTACAAACTGCCACAACAGCCTTTGTGCTGTCGGCGGAACCATCAATGAGGACGATCATTTCTTCGGACTTTCATGCGCTGCTAAATACGGCGGGATCTATGTTCCTCCTCATCAGGCTGTTATCCACCAATTCGCACGTGAGATGCTTGCGGGCTGCGGAAGGATGATCCTCGGATCTGACAGCCATACTCGTTACGGCGCTCTCGGTACCATCGCTATCGGCGAGGGCGGCGGTGAGCTTGCAAAGCAACTCCTTAACCGCACCTACGACATCAAGCGTCCCGAGGTTGTCTGCGTATACCTTGAGGGTGACGTTCCTTACGGCGTGGGACCTCACGATGTGGCTCTCGCTCTTGTTGCGGCTACATTCGACAGCGGATTTGTTAAGAACAAGATCCTCGAGTTCGTAGGACCCGGTGTTGCGAATCTTTCGGTTGACTTCCGTATCGGTGTCGATGTTATGACGACCGAGACAACCTGTCTTTCATCCATTTGGGAGACAGATGAAAAGACTCGCGAGTGGCTCGGTGTTCACGGACGTGAGGACGTTTATAAAGAGCTGAAGCCCGGCAAGGTTACATATTATGACAGCCTTATCAAGGTCGATCTTTCAAAGATCAAGCCCATGATCGCGATGCCTTTCCATCCGAGCAAGGCATACCCTATCGCCGATGTGAAGGCTAACCTTTCGGATTATCTCCATGAGTGTGAGGAGAGAGCAAAGGTAAGCTTCGGTGACAAGTGCAAGTTCACACTCACCGACAAGGTTAAGGACGGCAAGCTCTACGTTGAGCAGGGCGTTATCGCAGGCTGCGCGGGCGGCGGATTTGAGAACATCATGAGTGCCGCTTCGATCCTTAAAGGAGCAGATACAGGAAACGGACTTTTCTCGCTTTCCGTATATCCTGCCTCGATGCCCATATACATGGAGCTCGTCAAGAACGGAGCTGCTGCAGACCTTATCGAAGCAGGCGCTGTCATCAAAACAGCGTTCTGTGGTCCCTGCTTCGGTGCGGGTGACACACCTGCGAACAACTCGTTCTCGATCAGACATTCGACACGTAACTTCCCGAACCGCGAAGGTTCAAAGATCGGAAACGGTCAGATCGCTTCCGTTGCGCTCATGGACGCAAGGTCTATCGCTGCAACCGCTGTTAACAAGGGCTTCCTGACAGGTGCAGATGAACTTGAGGGAATCGACTTTTCTGCTCCCAAATACTTCTTCGATAAGAGTATCTATGAGAAGAGAGTCCTTAACTGCGTCGGCAAAGCCGATCCCAAGCAGGATATCAGGTTTGGTCCCAACATTAAGGACTGGCCCGAGATGGAAGGCCTCGGAGAAGATCTCCTTGTTAAGTGCGTGAGCGTGATCAACGATCCCGTTACGACCACAGACGAGCTTATCCCTTCGGGTGAGACATCTTCCTACAGATCGAATCCTCTGGGACTCGCAGAGTTCACGCTCTCGAGAAAGGACCCCGAGTATGTAGGTGAGGCTAAGTCCGTCAGAGATGTCGAGAGAAGAAGGAGAGGTCTCGAGCTTCTTAAGGATTCAAAGGACATTACTGCCGAGTACGACAAGATCCTTGAGATCATCAAGAAGCAGTTTGGTGCAGATGAGAAGAAGCTCTCAGTCGGAAGCACTATCTACGCACTTAAGCCCGGCGACGGTTCAGCACGTGAGCAGGCAGCTTCCTGCCAGAAGGTTCTCGGTGCATGGGCAAACCTCGCATCCGAGTACGCTACAAAGAGATACCGCAGCAACCTCATTAACTGGGGTATGCTTCCCTTCCTCTATGACGGACATGATGTGCAGAAGGGTGATTACGTATATATCCCCGGTATTAAGAAAGCAGTCATGGATAAGACGGAAGTGATCAAGGGTTACATCGTGGGTGAAAGCATGCGCGAGATCGAACTCAGGCTTGGAGAGCTCACGGATGAAGAGAGGCAGATTCTTGTAGATGGGTGCCTCATAAATCACTATAAGAATCATTAAAGTTACAGTAATACAATCGTGATATTTATTTTCCACATACGGTGAGAGCTGCCTCGTCGAAATACTTCCCGCGACACGCTCCCGCTAATATCGGGTGCCCTCGCGTTGCTAAATTCGTACTTCGCTTTTGGCTCGTACTCATTAAGCAACGAGACCCTTTATTGTCCGGGAAGTATTTGACGGCGCACTCTCACCTATTGGGAATACGGTATGTTCACACAAAACCGATTATTTTTTTCAACTAGGTTAAGTTAAAAGAAAATCAACTGTTTATACAGTACCTAGGCGAAGAAATGTGTCCGGGAAACACTTCCGGGCATGTGTTGGGTCTCGCTACTTAACGAACGCAAGACAGCGTCGTAGCGTGAGTTTAGTAGCGTAAGGGGTACCCAACCCATAGCGAAAGCGTGCGCCGGAAGTGTTTCAGCGTGACACATCGGAGCCGTATGAATTTTACTGTAACTTTTTTAATCGTAAAAGGTAACTGGTAGAGGGGATTATAGTATGATAAAACGAATGTACAAGGATCATGCAGACTTCATCGCGTGTGCTTCTTTGTACATTTTTTCGCTTGTGTTCCTCCTCATCATGGCCTTGCGCCTCAACATTCCGCCCGTCATCGACGAAGTCGCCACAGTCGCCAGCCCCATGTATCTTGCGGGTTACGACTGGAGTGAGACGCTTCATGCGATGGGCGGTTATTATTTTAAGTACGGCGGAGGAATGGTTTATTATCCTCTGGTGGTGCTCATCAAAGATCCGTATGTTCTTTACAGATCCATGCTCGCGTTCAATGCGGTGGTGTGTTCGTTTATCCCTGTGATCGCGTTTGTGATCCTTAAAAAGCATTTCGGAATGCGCAGAAGCTCGTCATGGGTGATGTCGCTCATTACGTTCTGTCTGCCGGTTACAGCACTCTATACACTTTACGCCAGAGCAGATGCAATGCTTATATTCACGCCCTGGCTCATCGCGCTCATTATTCTCACGCTCGTTAAGATTTCGGCTTCGGGTGCGGCAGGTGAAGAGAAAAAGCGCTTTAAGAGAAAAAGAGTTATCCTTTCGATACTTCTGGCGCTTGTGACCGTTGCATCATATTCGTTACATACAAGAGGGATAGCAGTGGTCCTCGCAGTCATTGTGACTGTGCTTATAGTAAGCCTGATCCTGAAGACGAGGATCGTGGCTGTCATTCCTTCGGTTCTGACACTCGGAGCGGCGCTTCTTATCGATAACGCGATCGCCTCGTTCTTTAAGGAGGCACTCTACTCACATTACGGAACTGCTTATTCGAGTGCGGAAAGCTTTGATTTCGGGGCACTTGCAAACATCTTTACAAAAGACGGCTTTAAGGCGTTTGTCGCAGAGACTCTGGGTGCCGCCTTTAACATGATTGTATCGACATACGGTCTTGTGATCATCGGAGTGGTGATCGGAACCGTGGTCGTCATAAGGTTCATCAGGAAAAGGTCAGAGGCTTCAAATGCAGTCATGGTATTTACTTCATTTTCCGTGATTCTCTTCCTCGGAACGTTTGCGATGAGCATCATTTATTTCTTCCCTTATGTTTCGAACCTGCTTGAGGGAACGGGAGAGCAAAGATCCGACTGGCTTGTCTACGGAAGGTACGCTGCCTGCGGATGCGGTCCGTGTGTTCTTGCGGGGCTGTATCTTTGCATGCAGAAGAAGGAAAAACTCTATACTGTACTAAAGGCGGTCGGTGTTGTCATATTTGCAGGTGTCAGCGCCTTATTCCTCATTAAAGTCGCACCGCTTATCGAGGGAGTAAGTGCGGTCACGCGTAACTATATTTCGCTCTGCACTTTTGTGGAGCTCAAGTCCGAAGGTATCACGACAGCTGTTGTACCGGAAGTTACAGGAAGCTTTGCATGGGCCGCTCTTTTGTCGGGCGCGGTCTTTGCAGTCGTCATCATTCTTTCTCTGATAACAAAAAAGGCATACAGTCTATATGCTGCGGCATTGTTTTTGTCCGTGGTTTCTGTTATCATCACATTTGTTGATTATGATAAGATCCGTCTTTCACGTGATAAAAAGCTCATGGACTGGATATTTCCCGTTGCTCAGGTGATCACGGATGATCCGACGCTTGCGGACAGTCCTGTCTACGTCGCCCCCGGTGCAAAGAGCATTAAGCATTATCAGTTTGTACTTTACGACCACGTTTGCTTCTCGGAAGGGTCGGATCTTTCGACTGACGCAGCGCACGCAGTGATCGCTTCAAAGAAGGAGTACCCGAAAGGCTTTAAGATGAGGGAACTGATGTCGCGTGGCAGTACGGAATATCCGCAGACCGCAAAGGACAGAGTCTTTATCAGGAAAAAGTTCTACGAACAGGTAATGAAAGACTACGCACAGACCATAATTGAATAAGGAGTATAGATATGGAAAAGATCAAAATGAATGTGCCGCTTGTCGAGATGGACGGCGACGAGATGACAAGGATTCTCTGGAAGATGATAAAGGATGAGCTTCTGACTCCCTTTATCGACCTTAATACAGAATATTATGATCTCGGTCTCAAGCACAGAGACGAGACAGACGACCGGGTAACCGTTGAAAGTGCCGAAGCTATCAAGAAGTACGGTGTCGGCGTAAAATGTGCTACCATCACTCCCAACGCCGCACGTGTTGAGGAGTACAGCCTCAAGAAGATGTGGAAGTCCCCCAACGGAACTATCCGTGCGATCCTTGACGGAACAGTTTTCCGCGCACCCATAATCGTTAAGGGCATCGATCCTTATGTTCCTCACTGGAAGAAGCCCATCACCATCGCCCGTCATGCCTATGGCGACATCTACAAGGCAAGCGAGATGAAGGTGAACGGCAAGGGTAAGGCTGAGCTTGTGTTTACGGCTGAGGACGGAACAGAAGAGCGCGTACTCATCCATGAGTTCGACGGACCCGGCATCATCCAGGGTATCCATAACCTTGATGCTTCGATCGCAGGTTTCGCCAGAAGTTGTTTCAACTTCGCGATCGACCGCAAGGAAGACCTTTGGTTCGCTGCCAAGGATACTATCTCCAAGAAGTACGATCACAACTTTAAGGATATCTTCGCTGAGATCTACGAGAAGGAATATAAGGCTCGTTTTGAGGAGCTCGGTATCACTTATTTCTACACACTTATCGATGACGTTGTTGCAAGAGTGATCAAGTCAGAGGGTGGATTTATCTGGGCCTGCAAGAACTACGACGGTGACGTCATGAGCGACCTTCTCGCCACTGCATTCGGTTCGCTCGGCATGATGACTTCGGTACTCGTTTCACCCGACGGCAAGTACGAGTTCGAGGCAGCTCACGGAACAGTCCAGAGGCATTACTACAAATACCTTAAGGGTGAGCAGACATCGACAAACTCCGTTGCAACCATCTTCGCATGGACGGGAGCTCTTAAGAAGAGAGGCGAGCTTGATGGCAATACAGCACTCGTTGACTTCGCCGAGAAGCTTGAGAAGGCAACGGTTTCGACTATCGAGTCGGGCTATATGACCGGTGACCTCGCACTCATCTCGAAGCTCACCGAGATCCATAAGTGCGAGAGCCTTGAGTTCATTCAGGCTATCCGCAAGAACCTCGAAGCTATGATCTGAGAGTGCTGTAACATAAGCGTTAAAAGCGTGTTGCAAAGCAACACAGAAGCAATCCGAAATGGTTGGATTAGTCGCGACAGAGATATCAGAGTAAAATCAAGGAAACGATATGAAGCTTATAATTCAGATCCCGTGTTATAACGAGGAAGAAAACTTAAGATCCGCGCTTGACGCTCTGCCGAAGTCCGTGCCCGGAGTTGACAAGGTCGAGTACCTTATCATCAACGACGGCAGCAAGGACAACACCGTTCAGGTGGCCCGTGACTGGGGCGTTAACTACATCGTCAATTTCAGACGTAACCGAGGACTTGCTTTCGGCTTTATGGCCGGGATCGATGCAGCGCTTCGTGCCGGAGCGGATATAATCGTCAATACCGACGCGGACAACCAGTACTGTGCCGACGATATCGCTAAGATCGTTGCTCCCATAGTGGAGGGCAAAGCCGATTATGTGATCGGCGAGCGTCCTATTGATGAGACCGAACACTTCTCCAAGATGAAGAAGCGCCTGCAGCATATCGGAAGCCGCACCGTCAGGATCGCATCGGGAACAGACGTGCCCGACGCACCGAGCGGATTCAGGGCTATCTCGCGCGAGGCGGCCCTGCACATGAATGTCATCAACAACTACACATACACACTTGAGACTATCATCCAGGCCGGCCACAACAGGACGGCGATCGCGAACGTCAAGATCAGAACGAACCCGGAGACCAGGCCTTCGAGGCTCTTCAAGAGCATCCCGGCCTATGTGAAGCGTTCGTCCGCGACCATCATCAGGGCGTTCATGATGTACAAGCCTCTTAAGTTCTTCTTTGCGATGGGAGCGGTCTTCCTTCTGGGAGCACTTGCCCTCGGGATCAGGTACATCGTGTACATGTGTCTCGGTGAAGGTACGGGACACGTTCAGTCACTCATCCTTACCGCAATCCTGGCGCTTATGGGCTTTATGGCAGTTCTTATCGGTCTTCTCGGTGATGTTATCGCCGCGAACCGTAAGATAATAGAAGACATTCAGTACCACGTCCGGAGACTTGACTACAAGGTAGACAGTATCTCGGACAAGGGTACCACCACAGAAAGGGAAAAGGAGCAAACCATGTCAGAAGAAATGAGCGAGAGAAGACAGCAGGACAGAAGGCAGTACGAAAGAAGGCAGCATGACAGACGTCAGCTTGAGCGCGGCCAGGAAGACAGAAGAAAGGCCGACAGGAGACAGGCTGACAGAAGACTGAAGGAAGACTGACGCAGCGTAGCCGGAAGGACCGGGTCTGAAATGGAAGAATCAAAAGTGAAAAACGTAGCAGGAAACCATTACGACAAGTACAACTCAAAGAATCCCATCGAGAAGAAGCTCATGAAGGGATTCTTTGACAATGTTTCGGGTCTTTTTGACATGGTCAGGAAAGACGGGAATCCCGTCAGAATCCTCGAAGCAGGGTGCGGCGAGGGAGTTTTTACGTCGTTCGTGAAAGACAGTTTTCCGAAGGCTTTTATCGAGGCGTTCGACCTCGAAGACGAAGTGGTCGCCAAGGCCGTGAAGAGCTTTTCGGACAAGGGTATCGAATTCTATACCGGGAGCATCTATGAGATCGCGAAAGAGGACGATTCGGTACCACTCGTAGTCTGCAGCGAGGTACTCGAGCATCTCGAAGACCCCGTCAGAGCCCTCAAAGAGCTCAAAAGGGTCGGCTCCTGCTACATCTTCCTTTCGGTTCCACGTGAGCCGATCTGGAGGATCCTCAATATGTGCAGGTTCAAGTACCTGAAGGATCTCGGCAACACCCCCGGACACATCAACCATTACTCCAAGAAGGGATTCTTAACGCTTATAAGCAAAGCCGGGGGTCTCGAGGTAATGGCGTACAGAAAGTCACTTCCCTGGCAGATGGTTCTTTTAAGGATTGGTAGGGTCGAATGAAAAACAAAGCGCTTCGAGTTGTGGGGTTAGTCCTGATGATCGCTTCAGCAGGCTTTATTTGCTATCGACTTTTCAAGCTTGACCTTTCATCCCTTGATTTCGAATTTACAACTTCATCAGTTTCTTTGATGATCGCGGCACTTCTTTTGGAGACCTTCACTGTACTTTTTCTCGGACTCCTGTTCTCACGCAATATCGGGAAGGGCAGGGACGGAAGTAAGGTCCCCGTTAAGGAAGCGGTTCTTGTATACTGCCGCGCCAATCTCGGTAAGTACATCCCCGGCAATGTATTCCAGTACGTTGAACGCAACCTTTTCTTTTCGACCTACGGTATCAGCCATACCGATACTGTGATCGCGTCGCTTCTTGAGGTAATGTGCCTCATCGTGAGCGCATGTGTGCTTTCACTGGCTTTCGGTAATTACGAAGTGATCGGGGAAGCGATCGAAGAGTATGGTTACATCATCCCGGTTCTCTGCGTACTGGCTGTGCTTGTGGTGATCATCGGGGTTATTGTTCTCCGAAAGAAAAAGAAATCGTTCGGAAGCATCCTGAAGAGGCTTAAGGAACGCGGAGGTTTCGGGCTTATCGCGCTCGATCTTGTTTGTTACGCCGGCGTACTCCTCGCAATGGGGACAGTTACTCTGATCGTATGCTCTGCAATGATCCCCGCGGGAGCAGACGGACCCGAGCTTACAGGACTCCTCGGCGCATATATCGCAGCCTGGCTTTGCGGTTTTATCATCATCGGTGCACCCGGTGGGATCGGAGTCAGAGAAGCGGTGTTTTCTCTCATATACATTAATACTCCTTATCTTGATACCGTGCTCACACTTTCGGTCGTTGTGCGCGTGATCTCCATCCTTGCTGATGTTCTGGCGTTTGTTTTCATCCGTTTGATCTGCGGGAAAAAACGCTTATGTGATGACACGACAGTATCCTAAACTGCGGATATTGCGTTTTATACCGCTTTATTGTGTCTATTACCCCCTTGCATTAGATTCTTTAATTTGATATCATCTATAAAGTTATTTCTTAAAATTCGTGAAATTGCTAAACACGATGCATGAATTACGGAATTATAACCACGATACATGAATATAGAGGCAGTTATGTTAAAATTATCCAACATTCGTAAAGTGTACACTTCGGGAGACATCAAAGTCGAAGCTTTGAAGGGCATTTCTCTCGAGATGCGCGACAGTGAGTTTGTTTCGATCCTCGGCCCTTCCGGCTGCGGTAAAACTACACTCCTTAACATTATCGGCGGTCTTGATGAGTACACCGAAGGTGACTTAAAGATCAGGGGCGTTTCGACGAAACGCTATAAAAGCAAGGACTGGGATGCCTACAGAAACCACTCGGTAGGCTTTGTTTTCCAGAACTACAATCTTATCCCTCATCAGACGGTTCTTAAAAATGTCGAGCTTGCACTTACCCTGAGCGGTGTTTCGAGGCGCGAGAGGAAGAAGCGCGCGCTCGCTGCTCTTGAGAAGGTCGGCCTTTCGGACCAGGTCAAGAAGAAGCCGGGGCAGATGTCCGGTGGACAGATGCAGCGTGTGGCGATTGCCAGAGCGCTCGTAAACGATCCGGATATCCTGCTTGCCGACGAGCCTACCGGTGCACTTGATACCGCGACAAGTGTCCAGATCATGGAGATACTTGCCGAGGTTGCGGCGAACCGTCTCGTTATCATGGTCACACATAACCCCGAGCTTGCACAGACATACTCCACAAGGATCATCAAGCTTCTTGACGGACAGATCCTGTCTGACTCCATGCCCGTCAGCGAGGATGAGTCTGCCGAAGAAGAAGGGAACTTCTATGATTTTGAACCGGGCCGCTGGCACGGTGAGACAGTGGAGACAAGAGACATCAAGGATATAGTTTCAGGCGATGATGACGACTCCACAAAGGCACTTGAAAACCTGATCCCTCCTCAGGATGCAACCGAGGAAGAGATAAACGATCCCAAGCTCCTTAAGAAACGTTATAAAGAAGAAGTGAGGAAAGCAAAAGCACAGGAAAAGCTTGAAGAAAAAGCCCGCAAGAATGAGGCGAAGAACAGCAAAAAGGCTGAAAAGCTTGAAGAAAAAGCCACGCGTAAAGCCGAAAAGAAGCTCCTAAAGGCGCACAGGAAGTCCCGTAAGTCCATGAAGCTTCATACGGCGCTTTCCCTGAGCTTTAATAACCTCCTTACAAAGAAAGGCAGGACTTTCCTTACGTCATTCGCGGGAAGTATCGGTATCATCGGTATAGCGCTCATCCTTTCCATCTCAAACGGAGTACAGCTCTATATAGACAAGGTTCAGGAGGATACGCTCTCGAGTTACCCGCTTTCTATCGAGAAGCAGACACTTAACGTGGCAAACTTTATGTCCGTTATCTCGGGAGTCGGTGAGAGCACCGAAGAACATGACCTTGACAAGATCTACACCAACAGTATTATGACCGAGTTCATCGATACCATGATGAAGGAAGTCACTCAGAACAATCTTGCCGAGTTCAAGAAGTATATCGATAGTAACAGAAGCAAGTTCGACGGACTTGTTTCGGATATACAGTACAGCTATTCGACCAAGATAAATGTCTACCGCGCAGACACACAGAACGGTATCTTCAGGGTGACGCCACCCCAGGTATTTGAGAAGCTCGGAATGAGGACAAACGGCCGTACTTCGGGCATGGCAGGTCTCGGTGCGATGGGCGGTTACGAAAGTGATGTCTGGACCAGACTCCTTGACAACGACGAGCTTATCGAGAAGCAGTACGAAGTGATCGCAGGCAAGTTCCCGAAAAATAAAGACGAGGTTGTTCTTATAGTAAATGATAAGAACGAGGTAGTTGATTACACACTTTATTCTCTCGGCCTTATGGACTGCGATGCCCTGAGCGAGGCTTTTAAGGCCATGCTGAAGGGAGAGGAGAATGTAAAATTCCCCGAACCCAGAGATGTTTCTTACGATGAAGTCCTTGGTCTTCAGTTCAGACTTCTCGAGAACAGTGCGATCTATGAGAAAAATAACGGCAAATGGGTCGACAAGAGCGAAGATGCGGCATTTATGAAGAATGCTATCGACAACGGACTGCTTATCAAAGTTGTCGGTATTATCAGGCCTAAGTCTGATGCAGCCATGTCGTCGTCCATAAGCGGCAGGATCGGTTACAGGACTTCGCTCATGGAGTACCTTATCGACCGTGTCAACAACAGTGCGGTCGTAAGAGAGCAGAAGGAAAAGCCCGACTTTGATGTCATTAACGGTATCCCGTTTGATAACGGAACCCTGATCGACCAGATCAGTTCATCGATGGAATCCTTTAATGCATATCTTGCCACACTTCCCGACGATCGCCGTCAGGAGTCGACCGAGTCGCTCGGGCAGATGCAGCAGCAGGGGCTCAGTGAGTCAGAGATGCTTACGGTCATAAAGAGTATGCTGGCAACAACCATCTCGAACGCGACCTACGAGGAGAATCTGAAGAAATTCGGTGTTTCCGATCTTGAAGAGCCCTCACTCATAAACATTTTCCCGGTCGATTTCGAAAGCAAAGACAAGATCGCTGATATCATCAAGGAGTACAACGAGCCTCTGCCTGAGGACGAAAGGATCACATATACAGACTATGTCGGACTGATCATGTCTTCGGTTACGACGATCATCGACGTTATCAGTTACATACTTATATCGTTCGTTGCGATCTCGCTCATTGTTTCGTCCGTAATGATCGGGATCATCACAAATATCTCTGTACTCGAGAGAACAAAGGAGATCGGTATACTCCGTGCCGTCGGTGCTTCGAAGAGAGATATCGCCCGCGTATTTAACGCTGAAACAATCATAATCGGTTTTTCTGCAGGTGCGCTCGGAATCCTTGTTACGAAGCTTTTGCTCATTCCGATCAACCTGATAATCTATCATTTTACGGATATAGCTGACATCGCGAAGCTTCCCAATATCGCAGCGCTCATACTTATCGCCATAAGCATGCTGCTTACGTTCACTGCCGGCATCTTCCCTGCGATGAGCGCGGCAAGGAAAGACCCTGTAGAAGCACTCAGAAGTGAATGACAGTTATTTGGAATACCGTAACCTCAGTGAGTTTGTTACCACAAACAGAGAGCTTAAGCTCATGAGTCCCGCGGCTATGGCAGGGTTTATAGACAGCCCGAATGCTGAATAAGCGCCTGCGGCAAGCGGGATACATAACGTGTTATAAAACAGAGCCCAGAAAAGGTTCTGTTTTATGTTTTTAACAGTATCGTATCCGAGCTTGACAGCTTTTACAACGTCTGTCAGGTCGGATGAAGCAAGCACCATGTCGGCGCTTTCGATCGCTATATCTGTTCCCGCCCCGATCGCGATACCGATGTCGGCACTTGTGAGAGAAGGTGAATCGTTGATACCGTCTCCGACGAAAGCGACCGTGTGTCCTTCGGCGCTCAGCTCTTTGATCTTGTCGACTTTACCTATCGGATCCCTGCCGCCGAAAGCTTGAGTGATCCCAAGCTGCCCTGCGGTATAGAGAGCGCATGCGGGATTATCACCCGAGAGCAGTACGGGAGTGATATTTAAGTCTTTCAGACCTTTTATCATCTCGCCGGCATCGGGCTTGAGTGTATCGGAAAGTGCGATAACTCCGGGGACTTCGCCTTTGAAGCCGAAGAAGATGACGGTTTTTCCTTCACTCATGTAACGGACAGCATTTTTATCTCTTTCTGTCTCGGCCACATCGGAGCAGATCTCGTCCCTGAGATTTTTATTGCCGGCATAAAAGAATCTTCCGTCGACGACCGCAGTGAGTCCGTAGCCGGGTCTCGTCTCAAAATCGGTAACAGAGAGGGCGGTATCTTTGGAAAACCTGTCGCCGAGACCGTCGCAAACGGCTTTCCCGATCGGATGTGTGATCATCCCTTCGCAAACAAACAGTGCTTTAAGAGCTTCAGTGTCATCACAGTCAATTTCTGTTATGCTGAGGATACCGGTTGTTAAGGTACCGGTCTTATCAAATACCATTGTATCGGTTTTTCGCAAGAGCTCGATCACCTGCGCGTTTTTGATGAGCATGCCTGTTTTGGCACCCTTGCCGACTGCTGCCATAACGGCTGTAGGAGTGGCAAGTCCGAGCGCACACGGGCAGGAGATTGTGATCACGCTGATCGCGTAGCCGATAGCTTTCGCAAACTCCGCTCCGATAGCAAATTTCCAGATACAGAATGTGATAACAGCCAGGGAAAGTACGATCGGAACAAAGACAGCACTCAGTTTATCGGCAAGCATAGCGATATCGGGTTTTGAGACAGAGGCCTTTGTCACAAGTTCTATCATCTTTGAAAGAACTGTATCCTGACCTGTCTTTGTAACTTCCACCACCAAAAATCCCGAGAGAAGTGTAGTGGCCTGAAAAACTTCACTTCCTATCTCTTTGTCGACGGGAGCGGATTCACCGCTCAGGGCACTTTCACCCGCCGTACCGGTTCCGTAGATCACGGTTCCGTCAAGAGGCACCGTTTCACCGGCTTTCACGATGATGGCTTCACCGATCCCGACGAGGTCTGTATTTACTTTTTCTGTATCAAAATTCCCGCTTGATGCGGCTTCTTTGAGCGTCATCCCGTCACGTGCGATGATCCTGACTGCTTCGAGCGGCTTGAGGTTCATCAGCTCTTTTAAAGCACTCGACGTCTTACGTTTTGTCTTTTCTTCAAGATACTTTCCAATGCTTATGAGCACCGGTATCATCGATGCCGACTCAAAACAAAGCATCCTTGATCTGTCAAATGCTTCGCCGGTCCGGCCGTCTATGACTTCGATTATCAATAGGACCGAAAGGACGATGCTGTAAATATACGAGATGCCTGATCCAAGGGAGATAAGAACGTCCATGCCGGGAGTTCTTGATATGACGCTCTTGAAGCCCTTTATAAAGAAGCTTCTGTTAATGACAAGGACAAGTGTGGCGATAACGAACTGAAAAACAGTAACCGGGATCACCGATCCTTCGAAGACTTGCGAGTACATGTGAGGGTAGTATACTGCAAGCAGAAAAACGAGAAGTGTGATCCCGAGGATCAGACGCCTCTTAAAGAGCGAGGTGGAATCTTTTCCCGGAGGGAAAGGCTTATAACCTGCCTTTGAGACAGACTTCATGATTTCTTTGATGCTTGTTTTACTTTCGTCGTAATCGACTGTGAGGGTTTTCAGTAACAGATTGACGCTGGCTGTTTCGGAACCGGCCGAACATGCTGCGCGCTCAACGGAACGACTGCACATGGAGCACATCATTCCGTCAACATTGATCGTTTCGTGTTTCATATTGACTCCTTAATATTGTAGTACCGACTTTCTGTAAAGTGTCGGCGTCGTGCCTTTATATTTCTTAAAGAATCGCTGAAAACTCTGAACATTATTATATCCGACCTTCATTGCGATCGTTTCGAGCTTCTCGGTTTTGTCGCTCAAAAGTTCGCAGCTCTTGTCTATCCGGTATTTGTTCAGATAGTCAGTGAGAGTCATCAGCATATGATTCTTGAATATTCTTGAGAGATAAGAGTAGCTGACCGAAAAGCGTGATGCGATCGATAGCATATCAATATCTTTGTTATAATTCGCGGTCAGCAACTGTGCAACACTTTCACAAAGCTTCTTCTCCGGATTGATCTGTTGTTCGTAGAATGAAGCAGCTTTGATAAGCGTTGTGCAGAAAGATTTTTTGATATCTTTAAAGGTTCCTTTCTGATCAAATATCACTTTATATTCGGGATCTATCTTTCCCGAAAATGCCTCTTCCTCTATGATCCTGTCAAGCAATCGTCTTATAGCATCGATCGCTGTATCGGTTCCGGTAAATTCTATCTGTGTAAAGAAGCGATCTGTGCTCATCTCGATACCGAGTCTGTCGTTTTCAAGGAGTGAACTGACAAATCTCGGATAATACTCGTTGATCAAGGATTGAACATTTTTTGAAGTGAGCTTTACTACACTGTCACGGGATATCATCTTGTTGTATGATTCGTAGAATTCCGCGTTCGAGATAAGTTCGTCAAGCTGTTTGCTCCTTCTGGGGAGAGCTGTGATGTCCTGCGTGATGTTGGTGATCGCCATGATATACTTTGACTTTGCAACCGGATCGATCATATCGTAAAGATCTTTGGAAAGCCTGTCGAGCTCTTCCTTATTAGTCTTTGAAGCAAGAAGAATAAGGATCGTGTTCTGGTTTAAGGGTGAAACAAGGCTGATCGTATCGTCACCAAGGAAATCTGTGATCAGACTGGCAAGATTAAGAAGATAATGCGATGCAACGAGATCATTGCAAAGCTTTACCCCGCACAGAAGGAAAAAGGCGGAATCCTTGAATTCATTGTTTGTATCAAGAAAACGAGAGAGAGGAATGTTCTTTTCAAGGTAGAGGATGAGAGAGTAAGCCTGCGCTGCACGGCTGTAGGTGCTTATAAGTTCCTTGGAAGCACGCATGTCGTGGTTCATCTCTTCGAAAACTGCAGCTATAGTGCTTACCTCATCACTGTCTGTTTCTTTTTTTACATCGGGAAGGTCTATCTCTCTGGTATCAAGAGCCGTTTTATAAAGAGTGGTAACGGGTTTACTGATCTTTTTGCTCAGGAAGTAGGCTACAACAGAAAGAATGAATGCAACAATACATGTAAAAAGTATCCCGACAAAAAGATAAGTATCAAGACCAAGCTCTCTGTTTGTAAGTTTTAAGATAACGTAATATCCCACAGTATCATCAAGAAATGTTCCGTCGATAAGGATCTGATCCGAAGGAAGCTTATCTCTGAGTTCATCCAGTTCTTCCTTACCTATCTCCCAAGATTCGTATACTTTGACAGTCATAACACCGCTTCCGCCGGTAAACTGATCATTAAAGAAAGCGATAAGAGAATCCTGGGGGATGCTTTTTGCTGCCATCCTGATCGTAGCTTCCGCTTCGTTGATGATGGTGTGTACAAGATTCTCCTGACTCTCGATATAGGTCTGTTTTATCTCTCTCGAAAAAACAGTGTAGAAAATTGTACTTACAACAGCAAGAGGTATCACTATAAACATAAGAAAAAAAGTAAATATTTTTCTGAAATACCCTTTGGACTCTTTGAAAATCTTCATGACCGTATCCCCTTTTCCCTATTACAAAGCAATAACTGTAGCGCTTTTTTCTGATTTACGGAACTGAATTGTCCGGTAAATCAGTATCTGATCATATTTGAGATATCTAATTTTATATCTAATAATGCTTGCAATACCCAAAAATATTTTTTGATAGAAAATAATATACATCACAATTGTTGATTTTTCAATGTTGTGTATTTTTTGATATGTCTAAATATAAATTGATACTTGAAATAAACATATTGCGGATGCATAATGTGATTGTCCTGAGAGATCAGGACGCTCCCAGACGGGCCGGACACACTCCGTGAAACCGGCCCGGTACCCTTTTAATATGACTCAGAACTGACGGCTCGATGAGCCGTTTTTCTCTTTTTTCTCCCCTTTACTTAATCAGACACGTGGTGTAGAATTGAAACGATGGCTTTATACTTTAATTAAGAAAAGGAAAATGCTATGGTAGAGACTTGGGAGTTCGTAGGAATCGTTTCGCTCAGGCTTTTTGCTTCACTTGCTTGCGGTGCGGTTGTCGGTTTTGAAAGAAAGCGCAGGGCCAAGAAGGCCGGTATCAGAACACATTGTCTTGTTGCACTCGGTGCCGCTATATTCGGTATTGTTTCCAAGTACGGCTTCCTTGATGTCCTTGTTGAGGGCAACAGTGCGGACATCGCCAGAGTTGCCGCCAATGTTGTCACCGGTGTATCGTTCCTCGGAGCGGGAGTTATCTTTCTTCGCAATAGGTCTGTTTCGGGCCTGACTACGGCCGCCGGTATCTGGTCCGTTTCGGCTGTCGGTCTTGCATTCGGATGCGGCCTTTATGCTGTGGGTGTTGTCGGAACGTTCGGCATGATATTCTGTCAGTACGTGATCTACAGACCGCTCAGGAAACTGGAGGGTCACACTCCGCGTCAGGTACAGGCAAGACTTGCACCCGGCGAAGGTAATCTTGAGGCGTTTGTCGAAGTTGTCAGATCTATTGATAAGGAAGTCACTGTCAATTCACTTACCAAGCATCCCGACGGTTCGATCGATATCGTGTGCGGTATCAGAAGTGCCAACGATCCTGTAGTTGATATTGTTGATTTTATGAACAAACACCCTTATGTTACACAGATGAACACCTGACGCGACCGGCGTTTAAATATTGATGTATCAGAGGTTTGAGAGGGAAGATGGGGACAAGAACTTACAAAAGCGACGAATTTGACAGATTCTCGGAACGCGAAGCCCGAAAAAGAGAGTGGTATGAGCGCGAGATGAAAAAGAAGAGGCAGGCACTGGCCATACTTATAGGTATGGGTCTTGCGGCTATCGCAGTGCTTGTTTTGATCATTGTGTTTCTTGTGAAGCTTTTTTCGCCGAAGGACACTGCAGAGGTTGAAAACAACCTTTCCAAGACACCTTCCGGTGAGATCTCACTTGTAGACAATCAGACCGATGACGCGATCTACAACGCGGGTAGCGGCTCCGGTACTTTTGTCAATTCGTCCGAAAGAGGTCTGATCGTTATCGACGCGGGACACGGCGGCTACGACAGCGGCTGTATCTCTGCCACAAAATACGAGAAAGACATCGATCTCGACATAGCCCTTAAGCTTTCGGAGAGGCTCAAAGAAAAAGGCTTCGGCGTATATATGACACGTTCGGACGATTCCTTCGTGGGAATCAATGACAGAGCCGATCTCGCCAATAAATGCGAGGGTGCGCTTGCGCTCATAAGCATTCATCAGAACTCTTCGGACAAGACATCGGACGAAGGAGTTGAGGTCTGGACCTCTAAAAATGATGAAAACGAACAACTTGCACAGCTTATAGTTGACGAGGTTTCG
Source organism: Lachnospiraceae bacterium (assembly GCA_016285135.1). Taxonomy (GTDB): domain Bacteria; phylum Bacillota; class Clostridia; order Lachnospirales; family Lachnospiraceae; genus RUG11977. Next base: position 15,907 of record JAEEQC010000005.1, on the reverse strand, counting down.
GGCAGGACGGGCGCCATAAACGGCGGCGTTAAGACCAAGGATAATCTTGTGATCTGCAGTAAGGCAGAGATGCCTGCTGTAGTTGTTGAATGCGGTTACCTCTCCAATAAGAGGGAAGCGCAGAATCTCAGTGATGAAGCTTATCAGGAGAAGATCGCGACTGCGATAGTTTCGGCAGTCGATACGTTCATTCCTCCTAAGTCAAAATAAAAGTCAGATAAGAAGGACAGGAAAATGACAAAAGTTGATATTTTTTCGGGCTTCCTCGGAGCAGGAAAGACCACACTTATCAAAAAACTGATCGATGAGGCCTACAAAGGCGAGAAACTAGTACTCATCGAGAACGAATTCGGCGAGATCGGTATCGACTCGGGATTCTTAAAAGATGCAGGTGTTACCATCAACGAGCTCAATTCGGGCTGTATCTGCTGTACTCTCGTAGGTGATTTCGGTAAGGCACTTGTAAAAGTTCAGAACGAGTTTAAGCCCGACCGTATCATCATCGAACCTTCGGGTGTCGGAAAGCTTTCGGACGTTATCAGAGCCGTAAACGATGTTTCGGAAGAAGCAGGCATCGTTGTTAATAACTTTATAGCTGTTGTTGATGTTTCCAAGTGTAAGATGTACATGAAGAACTTCGGTGAGTTCTTTAACGATCAGATCGAGCATGCGGCAACGATCATCCTGAGCAGGACGGGTATCGTTGATGAGAAGAAGCAGCAGGAAGCTATCGCTCTTATCCGTGAGCACAACAAGGACGCGGTCCTGGTTACCACTCCGTGGGATCAGATTGCCGGCGAAGCTATCCTGAAGGCAATGGAAGAGAAAAACGATATGATGGCGCAGCTTCTTGAAGAAGAGGGTATCTGCCCTGTCTGCGGTCACCATCATGACGATGACGACGAGCATGAGCATCATCACCATCACCATGACGATGATGACGATGATGACCACGAGTGCTGTCACCATCACCATGACGATGATGATGACGATGATGACGATCATGAGTGCTGTCACCATCATCATGACGACGACGATGATGATGATGATGATGATGATGACGAGCATGAGCATCACCACCATCACCATGATGACGATGATGATCACGAGTGCTGCCACGGACACCATCATCACGGACATCATCACCATCATGCGGACGAGATCTTTGCCAGTGTCGGTATCGAGACTCTTCATAAGTTTACCAAGGATGAGATCTCCGAGAAGCTTGCAGCTCTTGAAGATGCAGAGAAGTACGGTGTTATTCTCCGTGCGAAGGGTATCGTTCCCTCGATTTCCGGACCTTTCATTCACTTTGATATGGTACCCGGTCAGACCGATGTCAGGGACGGCTCGAGCGATGTTATCGGCAGGATCTGCGTTATAGGAAGTGACGTGAAGGAGGATGCGATTCGCGAGCTCTTCGCATGACCATAAGCGTTATCGCAAAAAACAATCATGGATGTACCGGTTTATCTCATAAACGGATTCATCGAGTCCGGTAAGACTTCGTTCATCAGGACAACTTTTGAGGATCCTGAGTTTATCAATACCTCAAGAACTCTCCTTATTGTATGCGAAGAGGGGTTAGAGGAGTACGATGTCGATGCCTACAAAAAAAAGAATATCGATGTTGTTTTCGCAACGGATATGGGCGGGCTTGATCCTCATTACCTGAACGAACTCAACAGTACCTACAGGCCCGACAAAGTTGTAGTCGAGCTTAATGGCATGTGGAAAATGGAAGATGTTCTTGAGGTTGACACGCCGGTCGGCTGGATAACGGTTCAGATGATCACTCTGATCAACGGAGAGACATTTGATTCCTACATTAACAATATGCGCTCGCTCATAATCGAGGAGCTCAAGTACAGTGACACGATCATCGTAAACCGTTGTGAGAATATCGACCGCAAGTTTGTGAGAAGAACCATCAAACCTGTCAACAGAAAGGCGTCGATCCTTTACGAAACGAACGACGGTATGGAAGCCGGAGGCAGTGAGGAAGACGAGCTGCCTTACGATATCAACCTGAAGCACATAGATATAGAAGACGATGATTTCGGTCTTTTCTATCTGGATGTAATGGACAACACAAAGAAGTACGACGGCAAGGAGATCTCCTTTAAGGCCCAGTTCTACAGGAATCAGGGCATGCCCAAGGACACTTTTGCACCCGGCAGATTCGCGATGCAGTGCTGCGCGAACGATATCGGATTTATCGGGATCGTTTCAAGGATCACATCCACGTATAAGGATTTCTTCGCCACTCACAACGACAGGGACTGGATCCGTGTTACCGGCACGGTTAAGAATCAGTTCTGCCGCGAGTACAGAGGCAAGGGACCGGTTCTCTACGTGAGTGAGCTCCGTGACAGTGAGCCTGCGGTCGAGGATATAGTTTATTTTACTTGACTTATGTTCAATAATTTTATATAATCAGTTAGTTTTTGTCGTTATGATCAAAAGACTCAGGAGGTTGTCGTGATAAAGAGTATGACCGGCTTCGGCAGATACGAAGCCCAGAGCCCGGAGAGAAAGATCACCGTTGAGATCAAAAGTGTCAATCACAGATATTGTGAGATGACCATTAAGATGCCCAAGAAGCTCAATTTCTTCGAGGCATCCATCAGGAATCTTCTTAAGAACTACATCAGCAGAGGAAAGGTTGATGTTTATATCTCTTATGAGGATTACGCACTTGGCAAATCCTGTGTAAAATACAACGAGGAGATAGCGGCCGAGTATCTTGAGCACATCAGAAAGATGGGCGAGACCTTCGGGATCGATGCAGATATCAAAGCAGGCAACCTTGCGAGGTTCCCCGAGATATTCACCATCGAAGAGCAGAGTATCGATACCGATGAATTGTGGGAGATACTTGAGGAAGCCATCAGCGCTGCAGCAAAGCAATTTGTGGAGTCGCGTGTCAATGAGGGTGAGCACCTGAAAAATGATCTTATCGGCAAGCTTGACGGCATGATCAAAGGAATCGATCTTATCGAGGAGAGATCGCCTCAGGTTGTCGATGAGTACAGAGAGCGTATCACGAACAAGGTAGAGGAGCTTCTTGCCGATACACAGATCGATCAGGCGATACTCGCTACAGAGATCACCCTTTTCGCAGACAAGATCTGCGTTGATGAGGAAACGGTCAGACTTCGTGCACATATCGAACATGTTCGCAAGACACTCGGTGAGGCAGAAAATATCGGACGTAAGCTCGATTTCATCGCACAGGAAATGAACAGGGAGGCCAACACGATCCTTTCAAAGGCAAGCGACCTTCTGATCACCAACACGGCCATTGACCTCAAGACCGAGATCGAAAAGATCCGTGAGCAGATCCAGAACATCGAATAGGCAGGCTGATATGATCAACATAGGTTACGGCAACTACATAAACGGCGAACGGATCCTTACCGTTATCCGTCCCGATGCCGCGCCGACAAAGCGAATGGTGCAGTTCGCACGTGATAATGGGCAGTGCATTGACGCGACAAGCGGCAGAAAATGCAAGGCTGTGATAGTAACTACCGGGATGCAGGTCGTCCTTTCGGCTCTGCTTCCCGAGACTATAGCAAAAAGACATAACTCAAGTAATGTACAAGAGGAAGGAGATTTATCATGATACATCCGTCTTACAGTGAACTTTCGGAAGTCATCAACGGCAACGACGAGGATGGCGAGAAGATCATCTCGAGCAGATACTCGATCTGCGTAGCAAATGCAAAAAGAGCAAGACAGCTCATCAAGGGAGCAACACCCCTTGTAGAGGTTAAGTGCAACAAGCCTCTCTCGATCGCTGTCGAAGAAATCTACCAGGGCAAGGTGCAGGTACTTTCGGCCGATGCACTTGCTCAGAGGCTTGCCGAACAGGAAGCTGAGGCAGCGGCAGCTGCTACGGCAGCAGAAGCGGAAGCTGTGGAAGTTACAGATGAAGAAACGGCTGAAGAAACGAACGAACAGACAGTAGAAGAGGCTACCGAAGTTCAGGAAACGACTTCGGAGGATGAGAACACCGAGGCATAACTGTTCGTGGTGTTCTGTATGTGATTTTTCACAAATACAGAGATATCAATGGCGGTTTGTTTTGGTTGAATTGTACATATTTTCAAGTGTTCGTAAAAGACACTTGAAAAATTCTCGTAAAGCGACTAAAATATGACCGTTTGATAAATTATAAAAGGCGTTGTTCTTTTAATAATCATTTTTTAAATTTCAGGAGGTTCTTATGTCAGTAAGAGTTGCAATCAACGGTTTTGGCCGTATCGGTCGTCTGGCATTCAGACAGATGTTCGGTGCAGAGGGTTATGAGGTTGTTGCCATCAACGATCTTACAAGCCCCAAGATGCTTGCGCATCTTTTAAAGTATGATTCGTCACAGGGTAAGTACGCTCTGGCAGACACCGTTTCTTATGAGGAAGGTGAAGGCGAGACAGAGGGTTCTATCACTGTAAACGGCAAGAAGATCACCATCTACAAGAAGGCTAACGCAGCCGAGCTCCCTTGGGGCGAGCTTAAGGTAGACGTTGTTCTTGAGTGCACCGGTTTCTACACATCAAAGGCAAAGGCACAGGCTCATATCGATGCCGGCGCTCGTAAGGTTGTTATTTCTGCTCCTGCAGGCAATGACCTTCCTACCATCGTATACAATGTTAACCACAAGAACCTTAAGCCCGAGGATACAATCATTTCGGCAGCTTCTTGTACAACAAACTGCCTTGCACCCATGGCTAAGGCTCTTAACGACCTTGCAGGTATCAAGTCCGGTATCATGAGCACAATCCATGCATACACAGGCGATCAGATGATCCTTGACGGTCCTCAGAGAAAGGGTGATCTTCGTCGTTCACGTGCAGGCGCTTGCAACATCGTTCCCAACTCAACAGGTGCTGCTAAGGCTATCGGCCTTGTTATCCCCGAGCTTAACGGCAAGCTCATCGGCTCTGCTCAGCGTGTTCCTACACCTACAGGTTCAACAACTATCCTTGTTGCTACAGTTGAGAAGGCAGTTACCAAGGAAGAGATCAATGCAGCTATGAAGGCAGCAGCTAACGAGTCCTTCGGTTACAACGAGGACGAGATCGTTTCTTCCGATATCGTTGGAAGCACATTCGGTTCTATCTTTGATGCTACACAGACCATGGTTGGCGCTGACAATCTTGTTCAGGTTGTTTCCTGGTATGACAATGAGAACAGCTACACAAGCCAGATGGTTCGTACAATCAAGTACTTCTCGGAGCTTAAGTAATTTAGTCGCTCCCTGAAAAGAGATTAAGACCTTTACGGGTCCGGTCAGTTGGACCGGGCCCGTCTTTTTTACGGAAGAGGACAGCCCTTACGGGTCACCCCTCTCCGAATATCAAACAATACGGAGGAATTACACATGGCTCTCAATAAGAAATCCATCGATGATTTTAATGCCAAGGGAAAAAGAGTGCTTGTAAGATGTGACTTTAACGTTCCTTTAAAGAACGGCGAGATCACAGACGAGACACGTATCGTAGCTGCACTTCCCACAATCAAGAAGCTCATCGCTGACGGTGGCAAGGTTATCCTTTGCTCACATCTCGGCAAGGTTAAAGAAGGACCCAATGAGAAGGAGTCGCTCGCACCCGTTGCCAAGGCTCTTTCGGCTAAGCTCGGCAAGGAAGTAAAGTTCATTCCCGATTACACAGTAACAGGCCCCGCTGCTACAGAGGCTGTTGCAGCAATGAAGGAAGGCGATGTTATCCTTCTTCAGAACACACGTTTCAGAATGGAAGAAGAGACAAAGCCCGCTAAGGCCGGCACAAAGTTCGCTGAAGAACTCGCTGAGCTTTGCGATGATTATGTATGTGATGCTTTCGGTTCTTCACATCGTGCACATGCTTCTGTCTCCGTTGTTACAGAGTACGTTCGCAAGAAGGGCGGAAATTGTGCTGTAGGTTACCTCATGCAGAAGGAGATCAACTTCCTCGGAAATGCAGTTGAGAATCCCGTAAGACCTTTCGTAGCTATCCTCGGTGGCGCTAAGGTTGCTGACAAGCTCAATGTTATCAATAACCTCCTTGAGAAGTGCGATACACTCATCATCGGTGGCGGTATGGCATTCACATTCCTTAAGGCTCAGGGTTATGAGATCGGTAAGTCACTTTGTGACGATGAGAAGCTTGACTACTGCAAGGAAATGCTTGAGAAGGCTAAGAAGCTCGGCAAGAACCTCCTTCTTCCCGTTGATACAGGTGTTGCAGCAGGTTTCCCCGATCCCATCGACGGACCTGTAGATGTTAAGTACGTAGATTCCGACAAGATCCCCGCTGACATGGAAGGTCTTGATATCGGACCTAAGACACAGGAGCTCTTCGCTAATGCTGCAAAGACCGCCAAGACAGTTGTCTGGAACGGACCTATGGGCGTTTTCGAGAACCCTACACTTGCAAAAGGTACCATCGCTGTAGCTAAGGCTCTTGCAGAGACAGATGCTACAACCATTATCGGTGGCGGTGACTCCGCTGCAGCTTGCAATCAGCTCGGCTTCGCTGACAAGATGTCTCACATCTCGACAGGCGGCGGCGCTTCCCTTGAATTCCTTGAGGGCAAGGAGCTTCCCGGCGTTTATGCGGCTGATGACCTTAAGTAATTAAATATTTATGTAATGCGGGTCCGAAGGATTCCTTCGGACCCTTTAAAAGATAAGAAGGAGTTAGTATTATGTCTAGAAGAAGAATCATTGCAGGAAACTGGAAAATGAACAAGACACCCGCTGAGGCAGCTGAGCTCGTAGCTCTCCTCAAGGACAAGGTCGTTAATGATGCCGTAGATGTTGTTTACTGTGTTCCCGCTATCGACATCACAACCGTTGCAAATGCTGTTAAGGGCACAAATGTAAAAGTCGGTGCCCAGAATTTCTATATTGAGGACAAAGGCGCTTTTACAGGCGAGATTTCAGCTCCCATGCTTAAGGAAGCCGGCGTTTCTTACATCATCATCGGACACTCGGAGAGAAGAGATATCTTCGGCGAGAACGATGTTCTTATCAACCAGAAGGTTAAGAAGGCTTTTGCAAGCGGCTTAAATCCCATCCTTTGCTGTGGTGAGTCCCTTGCACTCAGAAAAGCCGGCACATACTGCGATTGGATCAAGAGACAGATCACATGGGATCTTACAGGCATCAGCGCAGATGACGTTAAGAACCTTGTTATCGCTTACGAGCCTATCTGGGCTATCGGAACAGGTGAGACAGCTACAGCTGATCAGGCTCAGGAAGTTTGCCATATGATCCGTGAGACTATCGCAGAGCTTTATGATACAGATACAGCTGAAGCGGTTCGCATCCAGTACGGCGGATCCATGAATGCTGCAAATGCTGCTGAGTTACTTGCAAAGGAGGATATTGACGGAGGACTTATCGGCGGAGCTTCACTCAAGGCTGATTTTGCTCAGATCGTTAATGCATAATATGGCTAAAAAACCTACGATACTTTTAATACTTGACGGTTACGGACTCAATGACAGGACCGAAGGAAATGCCGTTGCTCTCGCAAAGACACCCGTTATGGACAGACTTATGAAGGAATATCCTTTTGTTAAAGGTAATGCATCGGGTCTGTTTGTGGGTCTTCCCGACGGCCAGATGGGTAATTCCGAAGTAGGTCATCTCAATATGGGTGCCGGCAGGATCGTATATCAGGATCTTACCCGTATTACCAAAGAGATCGAAGACGGTGACTTCTTCAAGAACGAATCACTTCTCGCTGCGGTTGAGAACTGCAAGAAGCACGACAGCGCACTTCATATGTGGGGACTTGTTTCGGACGGCGGCGTACACAGTCATATTGAGCACATCTACGGACTCCTCGAGCTTGCAAAGAGGAACGGCCTTACAAAGGTTTATGTTCATTGCTTCCTTGACGGAAGAGATACTCCTCCCGCATCGGGTAAGGACTACGTAGCGGCTCTTGTAGAGAAGATGAAAGAGATCGGTGTCGGCAAGGTGGCTTCCGTTCACGGACGTTATTATGCGATGGACCGCGATAAGAACTGGGACCGTGTTGAAAAGGCTTATGCAGCCCTTGTTTACGGTGAAGGAGCTTCGGCTGACGACCCCGTAGCAGGTATCCAGGCTTCGTACGACGCAGGTGTTACAGATGAGTTCGTGATTCCTTTCGTAGTTAAAGAAAACGGTGCTCCCATTGCTACGGTTAAGGAGAACGATTCCGTTATCTTCTTCAACTTCCGTCCCGACCGTGCAAGAGAGATGACCCGTGCTATGTGCTGCGAGGACTTTGACGGCTTCGAGAGAAAGAACGGTTTCTTAAAGCTTAAATATGTCTGCTTCACCGAGTACGACGTAACTATTCCCAACAAGCTCATCGCTTTTGAGAAGGTTAAGCTCACAAACACATTCGGTGAGTATATTTCAAGCCTCGGCATGAGACAGGCCAGGATCGCAGAGACAGAGAAGTATGCGCATGTTACATTCTTCTTTAACGGCGGTGTGGAGGCTCCCAATCCGGGCGAGGACAGGATCCTTGTTGATTCTCCCAAGTATGTTCCCACATACGACAAAAAGCCCAGGATGAGCGCTTACACGGTCTGCGACAGACTCAGCGAAGCTATCACAAAGAAGGACGAGAACGGAGAGGCTTATTACGATTTCATCATCTGTAATTTCGCAAATCCCGACATGGTAGGTCATACAGGTGTTCTTGAGGCTGCCATAAAGGCTATCGAAGTTATCGACGAGTGTCTCGGCGAGCTTGTAAACTTTGTAAAAGAAGTTGACGGTCAGATGTTTATCTGCGCCGATCACGGCAACGCAGAAATGCTTATAGACTACGAGACAGGTGAGCCTTTCACGGCACACACTACCAATCCGGTTCCTTTCATCCTTGTAAATGCGGATGAGAACATCACTCTCCGCGAGGGCGGAAAGCTTGCGGACATCATGCCTACGCTTCTTGAGATCGCAGGTGTCAAGAAACCCGCAGAGATGACCGGTGAGTCACTTGTTATCAGAAAATGAAATTTCTGCTTGCATAGGCTCAGGTATTGTGATAATATCATAAGGCACGGGCAAAATGGCCGTGTATTATAATCGACTAATTTTGTTTACTCAGAGGAGGATATATGGAAGCTTTAGCATGGATACTCAGAATTCTTTTCCTGCTTGTTTGTGTTGTGATCATTGCTCTTGTTCTTATGCAGGATTCTAAGGGTGAGGGTCTTTCCGCAGCTATCACCGGCGGAACCAGATCAACATTCATCAGCAAGAACAAAGGCCGCACAAAGGAAGGCTTACTTTCGAGGCTTACGGTTGTTTTCTCGGTCCTCTTTGTTGTGCTTGCGATACTGCTCGGACTTCCCGCGCTTCAGTGATCAAACATTGAGTTTTTTGGGCTGTCATCCGTGACAGCCCATTTTTTGTGCGATAAACGAATGCCATCTGTTGCAAGCTTGTTTGCGAACAGATGGCTGAGTGAACGGTAATCGAGCGGACTAGTACGCGAGATGTCCGTCGCATCGAGTAGGAGTCAGCCTACTCGATTATTATGTTTACACTTTTGTCACATTGATATATTATTATAACAGTATATTTATGTGGGGTGTTGCGCATGGACAATATTTCAATGGATGAGAAAAAAGAGAAGATCCTCGGTGTTATCAGGACTGAGGGCTACAGACCCATGAAGGCCAAGGATCTTGCTGTGCTCATGAACGTACCGAGGGAAGAGAAAAAAGATTTCCTCGATGCTGTCGAGGCACTTCTTTCGGACGGCAAGATCATCGAAGATCAGAGAAATCTCTTAAAGCTTCCCGGCGAGAACGTCTTCTCGGGTGTTTTCTCGGGCACTGCGAAGGGATTTGGGTTTGTTCGTCTCGCTGATCAGGACGAGGATATCTTTATCCCCGCATCCTCTGTTGCAGATGCGCACGACAAAGACAGGGTTCTTATCGAGATCGTTAAGAATCCCGATTTCAAAGGGGAAAAGAGAGAAGGTGTTGTACTCAGAGTCCTTGAGCGCAACGATCTCAAGATCGTGGGTACATTCATCAAGAACAACGGGTACGGCTTTGTTCACCCCGACAACCAAAAGTTCGGTTCCGATATCTTTATCCCGAAGGGATTTACGGCGCATGCCGTTTCGGGTCATAAGGTTATTGTTGAAATGACTTATTTCGGAAGTGCTTCGAGGAAGCCCGAAGGGCATATCATAAACGTTATCGGCCATATTGATGATCCCGGAAGCGATATCATCTCTGTTATAAGGGCTTTCGGTATCCCTATGGAGTTCCCCGACGGTGTCATCAACGAGCTTAAAGGGATACCCGATCACGTATTTGAAGAAGAAAAGGCCGGTCGCGAGGACCTGAGAGATCTTCAGACCGTGACTATAGACGGTATCGACTCCAAAGACCTTGACGACGCCGTATCGCTCACAAAAGAGGGCGGTGTCTACAATCTCGGAGTTCATATCGCGGATGTTACCCACTACGTTAAGGAGGGGTCGCCTCTTGATAAGGAGGCCCTTAAGCGCGGCACGAGTAACTACCTTATTGACAAGGTAATCCCGATGCTCCCTCACGAGCTTTCGAACGGTATCTGCTCCCTTAATGCGGGCGAGGACAGACTTGCGCTGTCGTGCCTGATGAAGATCGACTCAAAAGGCAACATGATCGAACACAAAATTGTCGAAAGTTTGATCCATGTTGACAAGAGAATGTCATATCCGAGTGTTAAAAAGATCATTGAGGACAAGGATCCTGAGGAGACGGAAGAGTACAAAGAGTTTGTCGACATGTTCTTCCTTATGGATGAGCTTGCAGGGATCCTCAGGGCTAAGCGCCACAAGAGGGGGTCCATCGATTTCGATATCCCTGAGTGCAAGATCAAGGTCGATGAAAAGGGCGAGCCGGTCGAGATAGGACCTTACGAGCGCAACAGAGCTACGATGCTGATCGAGGACTTCATGCTGATCGCGAACGAGACCGTTGCCGAGGATTACTTTTGGCAGGAGCTTCCTTTTGTGTACAGAACGCATGAATCACCCGATCCCGAGAAGATCCAGAAGCTTGCGACATTTATCTACAACTTCGGTCTTACGATCAAGAACACGAACGAGGAGATCCATCCCAAGGAGATCCAGTCGCTTCTTTCCAAGATCGAAGGAACAGAGGCAGAGAGCCTTATCCAGAGGCTCACGCTGCGTTCACTCAAGCAGGCCAAGTATACGGTCAACTGTGACGGTCACTTCGGCCTTGCAGCAAGATACTACTGCCATTTTACTTCGCCGATCAGACGTTATCCCGATCTTCAGATCCACAGGATAATCAAGCAGAATCTGCAGGGAAAGCTCACACCTTCCAAGATAAAGCACTACGAGTCGATCCTGCCTGAGGTTGCTTATCTTTCGAGCCGTTATGAGAGACGTGCCGACGAGGCGGAGCGAGAGGTTGAAAAGCTCAAGAAGATTGAGTTTATGTCGAAATATATAGGCGAAGAATTCGAGGGCGTTATCTCGGGTGTTACATCTTCGGGGCTTTATGTAGAGCTTAAGAATACCGTAGAGGGCAATATTCCGATCGAAGATCTCGAGGGTGATTATTTCTACTTTGACGAGGAACACTACAGCCTCGTCGGAGAGCACACCAAGAAGACGTACAAGCTTGGTCAACGGCTTATCATCAGAGTCGAAGACACTGACAAGCTGCTTCGTACGATCACCTTCTCGATAGTCGGTGAACCCGAGGATCCGGAGAGAGAGAATCAGAGGACAGACGATGAACAAGACAAGTGAGCAGAAGCTCATTGCCAACAACAAAAAGGCTTACCACGACTTCTTTATTGAAGCTACGTACGAAGCCGGTATTGCACTTTTCGGGACCGAGGTCAAGTCGGTCAGGATGGGAAAGTGCAGCATTAAGGAGGCTTATGTTCAGATCCGCAACAAAGAGGTCTTTATAAGCGGAATGAACATCTCGCCGTACGAAAAGGGCAACATCTTCAACAAGGACCCTCTTCGTGAGAGAAAGCTTCTTTTGCATGATTATGAGATCAATAAGCTTGAAGCCGAAGTGAGTCGTAAGGGCTACACGATCGTTCCTTTGACCGTGTACCTTAAGAAAGGCCTTGTTAAGTGTTCGATAGGCCTTGCACGAGGCAAAAAGCTTTATGATAAGCGCGAGTCCATCGCCAAGAAGGACGCGATGCGCGAAGCTCAGAGAGATTTCAAAGACAGCAACAAATACTGACAGTTCATGTGTTTGGGCGCTGCATGTCTCTGAGGGCTTAAAAGACTTACACGGGCCAGTACTGGTTTCGACGGGGATCGTGAAGTTGGAGAAGCGAGCCGCACGGGATGCGTTAAATTCCACAATTAAAATTAAACGCTAACGAAAATAACGTAGCTATCGCTGCCTGAGTGCAGCGGGTCGGCCTTGATGCACCTGCACGTTAAGTAACCGGCCTCATCCATGCAGGAAACGACGTATGCAAAGCTTTGAGCATATGGGCGTATCATGAAGCTACCGATGGCGGCATTTCGCCTTACTTTGGCCGCCGGAGGGAATCCTTTAAAGAAAGGCTGCGCTCGGAGAAGTACGATGAATCGTTTTTCGGACAGGGGTTCGACTCCCCTCTGGTCCATTTTGGGGGAACTATGAGGAAGATTTTGATTTTACTGATATGCGTTGCGCTGCTTCTGTGCGGATGCTCGGGCAGTGCGGGGTCGTCTCAGACCGAACCGGGCTTTGGCGGCAACGTTATCAGGATCGAGATCAAGGATCTCGGAAGCGTTGATATCAGGCTTTTTGATAACGACTCGTCCGAGGCCTACAACCTTTTCCTCGAGAAGATCGAGGACGGCAGCTACAAAGGAGCTTCCGTCTCCGCAGTCATCAAAGATTATCTGTTTATGGTGAGAGCGGCAGGTATCCCCGCAGACACCGAAGCACGCGAAGGCATGAGAGCTTCGGAACTTTTTAAGAGAGACCCCGAGAGTGATGTTTATCCGATCTACGGTTCCGTCCTTGTTTCTGAGAATTTTACAGCGGACGGTTCGTTTATGATCATTACGAGCGATAAGGAGAACATCAAAGAGATCGAGGACATGCTCCACTACAAGGGCGTTACGCTCAGTGAGTATCTTCTTAACGCTTATGGTACAAAGCTCAGTGAGGAGGAGCTCGATATTTACCGTGAAGAAGGCGGTGCACCCTGGCTTTACGGAGTATACCCCTGTATCGGTCAGGTGTTCGGCGGTATGGACCTGATCGAAAGGATCCTCAGGGAGGCCAATACGGCGGATGAATCCTACAGGCCTGTTGAGGACCTTGTGATCTCCGATATCGTAATAGCGGATTAATAAAAGAAGAATATGCGGCAAAAAGCAAAATGGGAGAAGAGCCGCAAGATGCTGACAGAGGTGAATGTGTTGGATAATATCAAAATTCTTTATGCTGATGATGAAGCAAGAATGAGGAAGCTTGTTAAGGATTTCCTCACAAAGCACGGCATGACACTTGTTGAGGCATGCGACGGACAGGAAGCGATCGACATGTTCTTTGCGGACAAGGACATCAAGCTTGTCATACTTGATATAATGATGCCGCGTGTCGACGGCTGGGAGGTCTGCAGAACCATCCGCAGAGAATCGGATGTCCCCATCATCATGCTGACCGCCAAGTCTGACGAACGTGATGAACTTCTCGGATTTGAGCTCGGTGTGGATGAGTATATCACCAAGCCCTTCAGTCCCAAGATACTTATGGCTCGTGTCGATGCCATCCTTCGCCGCTCGGGCGGTGCGGAAAAAAACCTCATTGAAGTTGGCGGGATAGTTCTCGATGACAACGCTCACGAAGTCAGGGTCGACAACACTCCGGTTGAGCTTAGTGTCAAGGAATACGAGCTTCTTTCTTATTTCATAATCAACAAGGGAGTGGCGCTCTCGCGAGAGAAGATCCTCAACAATGTCTGGAATTATGATTATTACGGTGATGCCAGAACGATAGACACTCACGTCAAGAAGCTTCGCAGCAAGCTCGGCAGCAAGGGTGAGTACATCAAGACCATGTGGGGCTTTGGTTACAAGTTTGAGGTTGACTGAGAATTATCCGAGGAGTGAAAAATGAGGTTTTCGTTAAGGTTTAAAACTACATGCATTCTTTCACTTTCTCTTTTTCTGCTTATTTTTATCTGCTGGTACTGCAATGAAAAGCTTCTTATAGTGTATTACCAGGACAACAAGACGGAGTCGCTTTGTGAAACATACGACGAAATCAATGCTTTTATCGCCACAGAGGACGCCAAAAACATCACCTCGTTTGTCCACGGTATCGATATCATTGAGACCGCATACAGCTCAAACATCTACATCATCTCATCAGAGACTCTCAGGTACATATATCCCGTCGAGCTTGATGTCAGCAGAAACTCGCTTTCGATCTCAGACAGATTTCGCAGGATCACGAATGCTATCCGCGATTACTTCTTCGGGGCCTTGATGCCCGCTTCCAAGAACACGATGGAGCTTCTTGATAAGTACGACGGATTTGAAATATACAAGTTCTACGACTACGACGTCAATTCCTACTTCATCGATCTGCTCGGGACCCTTGATGACAATAACATCGTCTTTATAAGAACAAGTTTTGAAAATATCGAGGAAAGTGTCGCGATATCATCCCGTTTCCTCGGTATACTCGGAGCGATAGTCATAGTCATCGGTTCCTGTTTAATGTTTATATTCAGCACAAGATTTACAAAACCCATAAATGATCTGTCAGAGATATCCGACCAGATGGCGATGCTCAACTTTGAAAAAAAGTATTCGGGCAAGCGTAACGATGAGATAGGACGTCTCGGAAACAGTATCAATGCCCTGTCAGAAAAGCTCGAGTCGACCATCACCGAACTCAAGAGTGCCAACATCGAACTCTTAAAAGACATTAAGGACAAGACAGAGATCGATGAGATGCGCAGGGAGTTCCTTTCGAACGTTTCTCATGAGCTCAAAACGCCTCTTGCGATCGTTATGGGCTACGCCGAAGGACTCAAGGAGAACGTTGAGAGTGATTCCGATGAGCGTGATTATTACTGTGATGTTATCATAGACGAAGCTGCGAAGATGGACAAGCTTGTTAAGAAGCTTCTTTCCTTGAACGAGATCGAATTCGGAGAGAACAAGATCGATATGAGCCGCTTTGATATTGTTGAATTGTGTAGGAGTGTTGCTTCGTCGTTTACGATACTTGCAAAGGAAAAAAATGTTTCGGTAGAAATAGAGCGCACCGAGCCTATCTATGTATGGGCAGACGAGAACCTGATCGAAGAGGTCGTTGTAAATTATCTGAGCAATGCAATGAATCATGTCGACGATCACAGGATCATAAGGATCGGTTTCTCGGAGAGTTCCGAGGGAGTGGTAAGGGTCAGTGTGTTTAATTCCGGTGAGCCTATCGCGGACGAAGATCTTGAAAAAATCTGGATCAAATTTTATAAAATTGATAAAGCCAGAACACGTGAATACGGCGGCAACGGCATCGGCCTTTCCATTGTAAAAGCCATAATCGACCAGCACAAGCGGGATTGCGGCGTTTTGAACCGTGACGGAGGCGTAGAATTCTGGTTTGAACTCGATTCAAAAAAAGAATAAGAAAAATTGTTGCTAATCTTGTAAAAAGAGAAATTCTATGATAAAATGTCATTAATGTGTAGATATGAAACGGAGAATTTGTTTTTTGTTGAGTTTTTCGAAAAGTAAATATGGTAGTTTTCATTTTTAACAGATTCGATCTACACGGGAAGAGGATATAGTGAAAAAGGGATTGGTTTTATTACTTGCGTGTCTCATGGTATTCCTTCTGACTGCATGCGAGTCCGGTGAACATATCAGCCTCACGGAGGATGAAAGCAACGCCATCG
>JAEEQC010000077.1 GCA_016285135.1 Lachnospiraceae bacterium | reverse complement strand
ATCAGAGTGTTGGTCTGCATGAGTTCCATCTCGCTGTCAGTCACATCGTTGTAGATGGTGTCGTACTCGCTGCCGGCATCGGAGTTACGCCATGCCATGATCTGCACGGGGCGGGGCACGTTCTTAAAGGTGTTGTACGAGATGTCCATCCCGTAACCGCCCGAAACGAGGATCGCACGGTAGATCTTGTCCGTTCCGTCGTCCACGGTATCGATCGTGTTGTTCTTGATCGTAAAGTCCTTCCAGTTCATAACGCGGATCGCGTCCTTATCGCACTTCGTAATGCTGCAATCCCTGATCGTGATGTCCTTGTGGAGCTTGTCCTGCGAGTATTTGTGGGTACCGATCGCACGCTCGAGATCCTTGAACGTGCAGTTCTTTATGGTGACCTTTTTATTCGGTGTCTTGTCGTAGGACGACCAGTCGGCATGGAAGCCACCCGTCGCCTTGTCGGGAGTGTCGAGGTTTATGGCTTCCTTGTTGTTCTTGGGGGAGTCCTTGTGTCCCGTAAAAGTGCAGTCTTCGATAAGCACGTTCTCGGACGCGTCGATCTCGAGGAAGTGTCCGGCGTACATATTCTTAAAGTTGATGCCCTTCACGGTGATGTTTTTGTTGTGGCACATCATGATGCTGATAACATCCTGCGCAGAGGCCTGGTCGAATGTCACCTTTCCCTTGCCGATGAAAGCCACGTCATGAACCCCGCCGTACTCCTTGTACGCGCCGTTTGTCTGCGCATCAGAGGGCGCACAGAGCTGGAAGAACGAGTACGAAGGCGGAAAAAGGTCCGTCCCGGAATCCATGGACTTCTTAAGCTTAACCTTCTTATTGAAGATGATCGTTACGTTGGAAGGGACAAAGACTGTGTTTGATAACGTATATGTTCCCTTTTTGAGGATGAGCGTTCCACCGCCCTCTGCCTCAAGCTTCTCCATGTATGAACGGAGGAGGTAATAGCAGTGGGTGGCCTTCGAGTAGGTGCCGTAGCGCTCGTATCCGAGTACGGGCGTGCTCTTGGGCGAGATCTTGTAGGTGGGAAGCGACTTGTCGGCCGTCTTCGCACCTATTGCTTCGGAAGAAGCGGCAGCCTCTGCGGGAACCGCACCGATAGGCGCAACTACCGTTCCTGCCACGAGCAGGCAGACCAGTACCAGGGAAACAGTGATCAGAAAACGCGGAAACCTTCTCATAACAAACCTCTCTTCTGTTCAATCCATATCAACGCTTATGTGATAACACGGAACTCAGTCCGTCGATCCCATCATATGGGAAGTACGCCCGGCTCGCACGTGAGACCCTTCTTGGCGAGTCCGTCCGCGCGTTCGTTGCCTTCGATGCCTTTGTGGGCTGCGACCTTGACGAAGCGGATCTTTACACGCTTGGCCCAAGCCTGCATCGTCTCCTTGTAACTGCGGGTGAGATCGTTGTTCGTCTTCCACTGCGCCGTCGCCCAGTTCTCGATACCGGTGTAGTCGTAGTGGATCACGATCTCATCGACGCCGTTCTTGAGGGCCCACTTCACGGCGAGCATGGCGGCGATCATCTCGCCCGTCACGTTGCGCTGCTTGACACCTTCGGGGTCGTTGCCGCATCCGCAGAGTTCGACTTCGTTCCCGGCTTCGTCCGTGATAAGACAACCGTAGGCATACCTGCCTACAGCCGGATCAAAGCTTCCGTCCACAAATGCATCTACAGTCACGTCTGTACCTCTCTTATAACTCTCAGACCGGATCACGCATTCTCTCAAATGTGCGATCCGGTCATATCCTTAAATTTCAGTTCCAACCTGCAAGCACTTCACGCGCAAGTACGAGCGCTTTATATCTGTGACTGATCCTGTTCTTCACCTCGGGCAGGAGCTCGGCATCGTTGCAGCCGAACTCCGGCACGAAGAAGATAGGGTCGTAACCAAAGCCGTACTCGCCCTTTATCTCATAAGCACAAAAGCCTTCAAAAGTTGCCTGAACCGCTTCCTCTCTGCCGTCTTCGCCGACCATGGCGATCGCGCACACGAAACGCGCTGTGCGGTCCTCCCATGCAACGCCTTCCATCCTGCGAAGGATCTCGGCGTTCTTGATGTCGTAGGAAGTATCCTCTCCCATGTATCGTGCGGAGTAGATGCCGGGCTCCTTACCGAGCTTGTCGACCTCAAAACCCGAGTCGTCGGACATCACGAGGAAGTCCTTCATGCCGAGGCGGAGCGCTTCTTCCTTCACCGCGCGGGCTTTGATAAGCGCGTTCTCCTTGTATGAAGTTCCGTCCTCTACTATGTCGGTCCTGATACCGGCTTCTTTCATGGAAACGAGCTCGAAGCCTTCAAGGTCGCTCAAGATCTCTCTGACCTCTCGCATCTTTCCTTCGTTTCCGGTGGCAAAGATAATACGTTTCATGTTCGTCAGCTGTTCTCCTGGTCTACTACGTTATCACAGATGATCGCAAGGGCAACAACCACATCCTGAAGACTCTCGTCAAGAATGCTGATACGGTAGCAATCCGACCAGATCTGGCTGTCAACGTCCACATGGCCTACCGTCTTGCTTCCGATCTGAAGATCGAAGTTGAATCCGAGAAGGTCGCCCTGGATCTTGAGTTCCTGACCGTTAACCTCGCCGACAAGCTCAGGCTTCGAGAACTTGAGCTTCTTCTTAACCTTGGCGATCTGGGTTCCGTTCTGCTCGATCGAATACTCAGGCATGAATGCGAGGAGCTTCTTCTTGAGCTTGAGAACCTCTGTGCTGCCCTTCTCGATCTTGAAGTTGAGTCTTGCGAGGTCGCCCTCTACGTGATAAACGGTGTGCTCGCTCTGATCAAAGATATCGAACTTGGGCTTAAGAGAGATGGCCTTCTGCTTCATATAGAAAGAGATGGCTGCGCCTGTCGAAGTGTTGGCAGGTGCTGCGGAAGCGGAAGCGGTAACTGCCTGTCCCTCTTCGAGCTTCTTGATAACATCGTTGATCTCGGTAACAGCTCTGTCAGCTGTGGATTCTCCGGCATCCTTACGTCCGAGGAACATCCCGAGGCCCGCACTGAGTGCGTTAGCGCCGTTGCTTGCGTTATCGGACGCTGTTTTTCCAACGGTGACCTTGGTACCCTCGGCCATAACATAGACGTCAAATTTCTCTGTGACATTCTTGTAAAGAACGGCCTGCTTGTCCTTAAGAGTGCCCATGACGGGTGTTCCCGCGCTGACCTTGATCTGCGAGAGCTTGTCAAAAAGATCTGATGTGGTGAAATTCTGTGTGTTCTTGACAGCGGCATATCCCATCCCGTTGTCACCTGTGGTGAGCTTGTCTAAAAATCCCATAAAAACCTCCTTATTATTCGCAAAACTATCTGCGGATCACCTTGCCGTGACTCGCAGACCGCTGTGGAACAGTGTACCAAAAGTACAGCAAAAAAACAAGTTAACGGGGTCTAATACTTCGCCGCCGTCTTTGGTTAAGGCTTGTCAAATCGGTTTGTCTTTCTTGCTTTTTTCCGCGCTTGAAACTATAATATACCTTACTGTTTTACATAAACATCCGGTTCCCGAGCCGACGCGCCGGGGCAAAAGGATGCGACACGCGAGGAGTCATACATGAACAAAAGCACCGTCAACATCATCGCAGAGGACAAGGCCGAAATCCGTCTCAAAGTGTCCCTCGCCGCAGCCGAAAAGCCTCTCGGCAGTGTGGTGATCATTCATGATGCGACGGATCACAGCGAGCGCTACTCCGAGTTCATCGACTTCCTGAATGAAAACAGCTTTGACGCATATGTGTACGACCTCCGCGGTCACGGCCGCGACATCAAATTCGAGCTGCTCGGGAGCATCAAGGAGAGAGGCGGACACAAGCTCCTTGTATCGGACGCGATACACGTCCTCACATATGTTCACGACAACAACCGCGGCAGAAAGCTCGTCCTGCTCGGACAGGGCTTCGGATCGGTCATCGGACAGAACGCGATCCAGACCTGCGACTATCCGGATGTCTGCATCTTCTGCGGAACTCCTTATCTTTCGTCGGCGAAGAGCTTCTTCCGAAGCTTTATGACAGGACTTGTGAGCATCTTTAAGGGCAAATCCCACTACTCGACCTACCTCACGCGTCTCATGAATGACCACAAGAGTTTCTCGGCGATCTCGAACCGCACGGCTTACGACTGGCTTTCGAGAGACAACGCCGTGGTCGGGCTTTACATAAACGACTCCCTCACGGGCTTCATGTGTACCACCGCCTACTACAGCGACATGATCAAACTGACACAAAACGCCTGCTCCCCGTCGGGGATCAAGCGTATTCAGCGTGATATGAAGATCATCTTTATGAGCGGCAGTCACGACCCCGTCAGTGGCTACGGACAGGGCGTCACAACTCTTTTCAACCTCTACCAGAAACTCGGCTTCACCGAAGCTGACTGCATCATCTACGATGAGGCACGTCACGAGCTTCTTCACGAGATCTGCAGGGATGAGGTCATGAGCGACATCCTCTCTCTCATAGGTTAAGCTTTATCTCTCTTCGGAGGCTTGGGTCCGTAGTACTCGTACAGGTAGGTCTTGATCATTCCGTTGTAGATCTTCCTGTTCTTGTCGGCCTTCCTGCCGAAGCTCTCCTGAGCCTTTTCGTAGCTTGTTACAAAGAAATATGACCAGTTCTTCAGCTTCCCGAACACTTCACCCATGTCCTTGTAGAGTGCGGGGAGTTCTTTTATTTCAGCGTCGCTCATGACAGTCTTGGCGGCACTCTTTGTTCCCTTTATGTCACTGCCCGCAGCGGAGGGGCTGAGCCTCTCGCCGTAGGGCGGGTTTGTGATGATGAATCCGTACTGATGCGACGACGAAAGCGCGCGCATGTCTCTCGCCTGAAAATGGATGGTGTCGAGTACTCCGGCAGCCGCAGCGTTCTGTCTGGCAGCCGCAACGATCTCACTGTCGATATCGTAGCCCTCGATCGACATCTTGCGGTCGGGAACCGCAAGGCTCTTCGCCTCTTCGCGGGCGTTCGCCCATGTCGCAGCGGGCAGGAACGGGTAAGACTCGCCTGCAAAACTCCTCGAAATGCCGGGCGCGATGTTGCGTCCGATCATGGCCGCCTCGATGGGGATCGTACCGCACCCGCAGAAGGGATCCACAAGTATCCTGTCCTCTCGCCAGGGTGTGAGCATGATGATCGCAGCCGCAAGTGTCTCCGAGATCGGAGCCGCACTGCGCATCTTCCTGTAGCCGCGCTTGTGCAGTGACTCACCGGAGGTGTCGATCGACACAGTCACGCGGTCCTTGATTATCGCTATCCTGATAGGGAACGAGGCTCCCGACTTGGGGAAGATGGTGAGCCTGTGCTTCCTCTTCATAGCCTCCACAACAGCCTTGCCCGTGATCCTCTGGATGTCGGAGGGGCTGAAGAGCTTTGACTTCACCGAGTAGGCCTTGGACACAAAGAAATTGGCGTCGACAGGAAGAAATTCGTCCCACGCCAGCGCCTTTACTCCTTCAAAAAGCTCGTCAAATGTGGTCGCGTCAAACTCTCCCATGACGAGCTGGACACGCTCTGCGGTGCGCAGGAACACATTGGCCCTGGCCGCAGCGAGGGGATCTCCTTCAAAGAAGACCCTTCCGTCCTCAACACGGGTGACCGCGAGTCCGAGACCCGCCAGTTCCCTCTTTAGTACAGCTTCAAGCCCGAAATGACACGGGCACAAGTACATCATAAACAACTCCTCTTGAAATATACTTACTTCTATGTCGCGTTTTTCATCCGATCTGCGACAGTCGTCATGTCACGCGGCTGCTTCCTGCTGCTCCACGGTCTTCAAGAGATCGGCAGCGTACTTTATCTGAACCGAGCAGCTCATGTTCTCACAGACGAGGACGATCATGTTCGTGATGGCGATCACCTCGCCGTAGCGGTTTAAGAGCACTCCGCCACTGCTGCCGGGGGAAGTTGCCGCAAAGTGTACCAGGTAGTCGGTACCTTCGAGTTGTGCGGTCGGAATTGAAACCATGCCCTTCGACATCGAGAATGAGTAGCTCTGAGGATTGCCGATCGCGTAGACCTCCTCGCCCGGTGCCGGGATGTAGTCAGGATTGAGGTGGAGCATGGTGGGCTTAAAGTCCTCCCTGCCCTCAGCGGCCTGATAAAGCGAAACCTTAAGTATCGCAACGTCGTTTTTTGCATCTCCGAGGATGATGTCGGTTACTTCGTAGGAAGCTCCGGAGTAGTCATAAACCAGGGTCGAATTGGAATTATAGTTCGCAACTATGTGATAGTTCGTGATGACAGTATCGTACTTCACAAAAAAACCCGTCCCGCCTGCCGAAGCAACAGGGATGCTTCCGAACCACGAGTAGCACTGAACCTGAGCGATCCCCTTGACAGCCTCGTCATAAAGTGTCTCGGGATCGAGCTCCTCGAGCACACCGTCAAAAACAGCAGACGTGTTCTTATAGGACTTCTTCTCAATAAGGTTGATACCGTTGGCCTCTACCAGACCGTCCTTATTCTTTTCATAGTAGGCCTCGAGAGTGATGCGATCCTTCTTCTTGAGGTTCGAGAGGAACTTGTTGATCGTCTCGATGCGGATCGCAAGATTGATACAGTTGCCGCTGGGTACGGTCAGGCACATAACGCCCATGACCTCGCCCTGCTCATTCAGGGCCGGACCTCCGCCGATACCCTTGCCCGAAGGGATGTCGAGCTGGACGTAGTTCTGGTTGTCAACGACTCTCTTTTCATTCGAAACCATGCCGCGCATGAAGGACCCGGTGACTCCGACAGGGCTGCCGATCGTGTAGACCGTCTCTCCCGTCCGTCCGTTCGCTTCCGCGATCTTAAGGTAGTTCTTGTTCTTCTCCTTCACTCTCAGGAGCGCAAGGTCGTACTCATCGTTGATGCCGTAGATCGACTTTAAGGTGTACTCGGTCCCGTCGATAGAGAAGACCTGAAGCTTCGAAGCATTGGCTATAACATGCGCATTCGTAAGGACATTATACTTGCCCACAAAGAAGCCCGAGCCAACATAGACAGCACCGCATGAATCCGTGACCTTGATCTCGACCACAGCGGGCGAGCATTTCTCAAAGATCTCAGTGGCTGTGAGCGCCGCGGGTGTCTCTACGGCCACGACCTTCTTGTCCGCTTTCGATGCAGCGCTCGCAGGCACGGCACCTCCCGCGAGAGATATACACATGATCAGAGCCAGACACAGGGCTACCGATCCAAACAGTTTTTTCTTCATCCGAATTCTCCTTTAACAAATGTTTATTACCCTCAGTCCCGAAGGACTCCCCCACCTTTTATCACATATGCATTTTTACGCCACAAATCTTTCTTTAGATTATAATTGATTTTCCCAAAAAGTATACATTGAAAGGAGAGATTTCATGAAAGAATCACAAATTGTTCTGTTCGACGACGTCCTATCGTCCTTTTTGGAAGACAAAAGAACACGAAGCAGGTATTCGACCTACATCGGCTACGAATGTGTGATCCGCAATCACATCACGCCGTTCTTCTCGGGGCGAAACATCCGCGACATCAAGCCGCTCACCGTCAGGGAATGGCAGAACGAGCTTATCTCACTCGGTCTGTCACCCATGTACATAAGGCGCATCGACACTTGCCTGGTATCGATATTCAACTGGGCATGCCGCTTCTGGGAGCTGCCGAGCAACCCCGCAACGCTGGCCGGAAGTATCGGGACATCCTTCTCTCACAGGATCGACTTCTGGACACTCGCCGAGTTCAGACGGTTTATCGGCGGAGTGGCCAACCCTAGGGTACGGCTCGCTTTTGAGCTTCTGTACTGGACAGGGATGCGTGTCGGAGAGCTGCTCGCGCTGACACCTGCCGATGTGAACGCCCGCCGGTGCGAGCTCACCATCAGCAAGTCCTACAGGCGCTACCACAAGAGCGATCTCATCACCAAGCCTAAGACCAGAAAGAGTGAACGTACGGTCACTCTCAACACTTCTTTAATGCGCGAGCTTTCTTCCTTTCTCCGCTCCGACAGATCCCTGAAACCGAACTCACGTATCTTCCCCTTTACCTCCAACCGCCTCTTCTACAGGATGAAGGTCACCTGCCGCGCCACCGGCGTGAAGAAGATCCGTATCCACGACCTGCGGCACTCCCACGCCTCCCTCCTGATCGAGATGAACGTCACTCCCCTCCTGATCTGCGAGCGCCTCGGTCACGAGAAGGTTGAGACGACCCTCAACATCTACTCCCACCTCTACCCCAACAAGCAGAAGCAGCTCTCCGACAAGCTCGAAGATCTTTTCACGGGTGAGGCGAAGGATACGAGGAAGAATAGGTTCTAGGAATGTAATTGAAAAAGGCCTGTGTTTCCCATAAAGTAAGGAATTCACAGGCCTTGGTTATTAAGTGATATTTAGTTATAAATACCTCAAACAGGAGCTTCTTGCAACAATCCGTCTCGAATCTTCTCGACTGTTTCAAGAGGGATGTCGCAAATCTCACTAATCTCCTTGGGCGACATCTTCTTTCTGATCATAGAAAGAACGATAGCCTCTGTTGCCTGACTGATACCTTGACTGATACCTTGGCTGATACCTTGGCTGATACCTTGACTGATACCGCGGTCATAGCCTTCTTCAATAAAGTAATCCGACAAATTACACATTGCGCTCATCCTCCCTTCTTTATCATTCATCATCAATCCGTATCGATCCTTTAATAGTCTTACTTTATCAGATGCATTCATCTTTCTGATAATAAGATCGTAGAGCATTTCATGCAGTTTTAGTGGTGCATTTCTTGCCCTATCCTTGTTTTTTTCCGACGGGATACGAACCATCACCACTTGTAAAAGATCGTGTCGTGATAAATCGTCAAACTCACCGTATACGGATTCGTGCGTGATCCTATACCGCGAAATGGTATTCGCTGTTTTTTGATCACATCCAAAGCAAAGCCAGATACTGTACACTTTCTCCAGCTCGTCATAATCCCGTCCCGTAAAATTCCTTCCGCACTGCTCAGAGAGCATCCTTCCGCCATAAAAGATGCCTCGTGTAACAAGGTCGTAACCGGGCGAAGAACTCTTTTGCGCTTCCAGATCAACAATGATACGGATGTCGCGTTTGCCATCACTGCCAGGGTTTCTGGCATAAAACCTTATGTCGTAGTAGATGACACCTTCATTTTGAATACTACTTTCCTGCGGAAGCCCGGTGATCTTTGACGAATCCGAGTTCGTCAATCCGGGGTCAACTGCAATTGACGAAACGGCGGGTTTGTCAATGCACGGAATAATCTCCTCAATCGAAAACGAACTAAACTCCGTAGTTGTTCCCTTGAGGATCCACGCCAATACTTGCCTGTCAGCCAGAATGTCTTTAACGGCTGAATCGTAAGCTGCTTTTTCGCCGGCTGCTACCAGCGACGTTCTTAAGTTTGTCATTTAAGCCTCCTTGCGATGATTTTAAAGTTTCATCCTCTTAGAGCAACCCTTATACAAACAAAAGAACAGCAACATATAACATCTCACATCAAAATTATACGTACAGACGTTCGAAATGTCAAGACTGTTCTCTGCTTTTTGGGCGCTGCGAACAGTCTTTTTCACCCCAAAAGAAACAACGCCGTCGCAAATTTGTTTTACTCAGTTTTTAATGTTTATGCCCCAAAAATCGACAATTTGGCTATTGTATTGGTACTACAACAGTTACTGTTACTGTTTTTGACGCAGCTGAGACACAGCTTTTCAAGCAGGATCTTAAGGTTGTTGTTAAAAAGAATGCAACAGACGTTACAGTAACCGGTATCGCTGATGGCGACAAGGTTAAGGTTGGTCAGACAGTTGACATTACACTCCCTCGTGCAGGTGTTGATACCGATGAGAGAGATCTCACAGTTGACAAGGCTGACAACGTTGAGATCAAGGCCGGCGAGAAGGCTAGAGTATGGTCTGTTAAGTTCCTTAAGGCTGGCGAGCTTACATTCACAGCTAAGGCTTTCCAGAGCACAACATATCCCGGAACAACAAAGGATAAGGCTATCAAGGTCACAGTAACAAATCCCGCTCCTACCGGAATCAAGGTTGTTGCTTCTAACGCTTACGAGCTTACATTCGATACAGATGTAGAAGCAGCTGGTCTCTTTAAGGACGCTAAGGAAATCGCTAACGACGCTTGCTACTACATGATCAACGATACAAAGGTTACCTTCTCTGCAGTTGATTCGGTAAAGGCTACAGGAAACACTGTTAGAGTCAATATGTATGACAACTTCACAGCAGGAACAACATACTATGTAGTTGTTAACGGAAGTGATCCTCTTCAGTTTGCAATCGCAGGAAATGCAGCTAAGGATGTTGTTGACATCGCTATCCTTTCAGACACAGCAGTTGTTAACACGGCATCA
>JAEEQC010000076.1 GCA_016285135.1 Lachnospiraceae bacterium | reverse complement strand
CGTTTTATCATGTTCCCGCGTGAGATCAAACGACCGCTTCCCTGACAGCTCTGACTTTCTTAGCAAGCTTGTCAAAATCTTCGGGACGAAGTGATTGCGCACCGTCACAGAGCGCGTGCTCGGGATCGTTATGAACCTCGATGATGAGACCGTCGGCACCGCATGCCGTTCCTGCGAGAGCCATGGGTGAAACGATCCTTGCAATACCCGTTGCATGTGAAGGATCCACGATCACAGGCAGATGTGTCAGTTCATGAAGCATGGGAACCGCCGAAAGATCGAGCGTATTACGGAGGTAATCGCTGTATGTTCTGATACCGCGCTCGCAAAGGATAACATTTTCATTGCCGCTGGCCATGATATACTCGGCGCTCATAAGGAGCTCCTTTAAAGTCCCTGCGATACCTCTCTTTAAGAGGATGGGCTTTCCGACTGTGCCAAGTTCCTTTAAGAGGTCGAAGTTCTGGGTGTTTCTCGCACCGACCTGCAGCACGTCAACATCATCAAAAAGAGGCAGGTCCGTCGCATTCATGATCTCGGTTACGATAGGAAGTCCCGTCTCCTGTTTAGCCGCGGAGAGAAGGCGAAGTCCCTCTTTCTTAAGCCCCTGGAAATCGTAAGGGGAAGTACGGGGCTTGAAAGCACCTCCTCGGAGCATCCCGGCACCTGAAGCCTTAACGGCTTTTGCGATACCGATGATCTGGTCCTCCGACTCAACCGAACAGGGTCCTGCGATCATACAGAAGTTTCCGCCGCCTATCTTGACGCCGCCTACATCGATCACCGTATCATCGGGATGGAACTTTCTGTTTGCGCGTTTGAAAGGATCGGAAACACGTGTAACCGTATCAACGATCTCAAGGCTTTCGAGAAGAGATATATCCACTGTGCTGGTGTCTCCCACAAGACCGAGAACCGTCTGATACTCTCCTGTCGAAACATGTACATTAAGAGAAAGGCTCTTAAGCCAGTCAATAAGTCTTTCCTGCTTTTCTGCTGCCACATCGGGCTTTAATACTACTATCATGTATAACCTCCTGTATAACCCGTCCGTAACGCTTATGTTTCAAACGGGATGATCTTCCAAATCCGTCTAATCGACTCGTTGTATGGCACTATAACACTTTAACGCGTTGATGTCAAGAATTGTTTATAATTGTTTGCAAATTTTTAATGATATGGTAAACTATCAATAGTTTAGTTTGGAGGAATCCTTCAATGATAGTTACGATCATAGCCGACGTTCTCGGGGAGGAGAACAACGGTACCACCATTGCCTGCATGAACCTCATCAGGTACCTCAAGTCTTGCGGAGACACAGTAAGGATCGTCTGTCCCGACAAGTCTCGTGAAGGAACAGAGGGGTATTATATCGTCAAGACGCTCAACCTAGGTTTCATAATAAATAAAATAATAGAAAAAAACAACGTTACCATTGCAAAACCCGACAAAAATATTATCAGAGAAGCTGTCGAGGGATCTGATGTTGTTCATGTCATGATGCCTTTTCCTGTCGGTTGCTGTGCGGCACAGATCGCAAAAGAGCTTGGAATCCCCGTAACGGCTGGATTTCACTGTCAGGCCGAGAACTTTTCGAGTCATATCCTGATGTTTATGAACTCTAAGTTCTTTAACCGGCTTGTATATAAGCATTTTTACAAAAGGCTTTATCAATATGTCGATACGATCCACTACCCTACCCGGTTCATAAGGGATCTCTTTGAGAAAACAGTCGGTCATAAGACGAACGGTTTAGTCATCTCGAACGGTGTGAACGAAGCATACAAATATGCCCCCACGCCCAAACCCGATCGCCTCAAGGATGAGTATATTATCCTCTTTACCGGTCGTTACTCGAAAGAGAAATCTCATACTCTGCTCGTAAAGGCTGTCGGATGCAGTAAGTTCAAGGATAAGATCAGACTCATATTTGCAGGAAGTGGTCCCCGCAGGCTTCAGATCCTCAGAGCCGTCAGGAAGGCGGGCATAAAAATGCCCATCATGAAGTTCTTTACCAGGGCTCAGCTCGCAAGGATCATCAATTACGCCGACCTCTACTGCCACCCCGCAGAGATCGAGATCGAAGCCATCGCCTGTCTTGAGGCGATCAGCTGCGGACTTGTGCCTATCATAAACAATTCCCCGAGGTCCGCGACAAAAGCTTTCGCTCTTGATGAAAAGTCTTTGTTCAAATGTAACGACTACCGTGATCTGGCAAGGAAGATCGATTTCTTTCTTGAGCATGACGATATCAGACAGGAGTATTCAAAAAAGTACCTCGCTTCTCCTTATGCTCAGAGCCAGAAGGAATGCATGGTACGTATGCGTAAGATGTTAAGCGATGCCGCTCTGCACAATAAAGACTGAGAAAACACTTTTACCAAAAAAGCCGGCACCCAGAGACCCGCTGTTACCCGGAAAGGTCAGGATATGAAAAAACGTACGATCTATTATTCCGATCCTTTAAACGATGACTTCGCAGGCAATTCGATAGTCACAGAGAAGCTGCCTGCGAACTACAAGTACATCCATACCAACCCCTTCTGGGTCGTTTCGGAATTCTTTATCTACAATATAATCGTCAGGCCTATCGTCGCGCTCTGGATCAAGCTCAAATATCACCAGCGCTTCGTTGGACGCAGGAAGCTTCACAAGTTCCGAAAGACGGGTTACTTCGTTTATGCCAACCACACCGGCACTGACATAGACGCGTTCACTCCCACGATGCTCACTTTCCCGAAGAAAGACTTCCTGATCTGCAACCCCGACGTCACATCGATCCCCGGCATCAGATGCCTGGTACAGATGCTCGGTGCTATTCCGACTTTTACGGACATCTCACACGCACGCAGCTTCAGGGAAGCCGTTGCCGAGAGGATCCGCCGCAAAAAAGCGATAATAATCTACCCCGAGGCTCATATATGGCCGTACTATACCGACATAAGACCTTTCACAGATGTTTCGATGGCGTACCCTTATGAGCTTGATGTTCCCTGCTTCACCATGACGAATGTCTACAAAAAGCGCGCTCTTCCGTTTGTCAAGCGTCCCCGCGTAGTTTCATATGTCGCAGGACCTTTTTATGCCGACCGCACTCTTCCCAAACAGGCAGCAAAGAAGAAGCTCAGGGACGAGATCTATAACGAGATGAAGAGCACGGTTGACAGATATCCCAGGTATGAATACGTGCGTTACGTGTACAGACCGAAAAGTTCCGGCTCTGCGCATGAAAAAGAAGCGGATGCCTGATACAGTTAACACGGATATGTAAAAGAGTGGATCACTGTTACGATATGATCGGTTTATTGCGAAAAAGCGGCTTCGAAAAAACGAAACCGCTTTCATCTTATCATCTTGTAAACTTACTGATAAACTTCCATGCCTCTTCCGCAGTATGATGCCTGAATTCATGGACCTGATCGTCGATGCTCGCAAATGCGGTGCGGCAGACACCGTCTTCGCTGTCATAGTAATTGATCGTAAGATTGGCATTTCGGACATCATCGTGCACGACTTCTTTTCTGTCGGGAATCTCTCCCCAGAGCGGGTCGGGCCAGTTTTCCCTGTCCTCAAACCTCAGATCAAACTTCTTCCTCAGCTTATTGACCTCTGCAGCGTACCGGACTCTCTCAAGTGCCGTGACGTCACCTCTCGGAAGCTCGGGAAGGAAAGTCTTCTCTCCGCCCGAATAAAAGATCGGAACGGGCACTGTTCTGTTGACCCACTCGCCGTCTCCCCAAGGTCTGCCGAAGAGATTGTTCTTCACGGGGAAAAGTGCGCTTCCGGGAGCCAGCCCCGCAAACTTCTCAGGAAATTCCATAAAGAGATCCCAAGTCTTACCGCTTCCCATCGAGAAACCTGTCGCATAGATCCTCTTCGGATCTATATCGTAATTTTTCTCTATGTGCTCTATAAGCTCCATGGCCTCGGCTGCGGTAACGTCCTGGTGATTCTCAACAGAAACATACATAAAGCCGTACCTGTGAGCGATCTCCCACCAATCCACAACGAAAGTAAGGTACATTGATGAATCTCCGCCGCCGTGGAAGCCGACAAGCAGAGGCACCGGGCCGTTCTTAAAGAGATCGTTGTTGTAATATGCGAAATATCCGACGGGATGCTCTTTTGTGCCCTTATACTTGCCCATGTTATAGGGCGAGGTGTGAACTGTGCACTTGCCGGCTTTTTCGGTCATGTCAAGCGCCTCAAAGTCGGGCTCGATATCGATATGACCGCACCACATCTTGAACTTGCGTACGAAATTCTTAAAATCTTCTTTGTAATCCGCTTTATCCTTGATGAGGAGGTTCTCGCATCCGTCGAAAGCCTTATTGATCTGTGCGGAATTACCTACCGAAAGGATCGCGATATCCTTTCTCTCGATCTCAGGCACGACCGAGAGTCCTTCCATAGAACACATGGCAGGTGTGATATCACCGGGTCCCCAAAGGTACTCGCCTTCGATCTTCTTTAAGAGATTCTTTGCCACGTAATCCGCCGAGGCACCTTTGCTGTATATATCTGTTCTGAACTTTGCTCCGCGTGCAAAATAGCCCCTAAATTCTCTTGTGAAAAAGTCGGTGATCTTGACAAAGCCGTCCTCGTAGTTTGAGTCCATCTTTATCTCTGCGATAAGGTCGATGTACATCTGAGTCGAGGCATTCTTCCATCCGCCTTCGCATGTGGGATAAACAAAAAGAACGCTTGAATCAACGGCTGCCGCGATATCGGCGAGTCCGGTCTCTTTCGCATATGCATTGGCACCTTCCGAGTCAAGCATTTCCTCTTCAAAAACCAGCAGAAGCGGTGCGCGGAATCCGTAATTGTTGATGTCGCCCTCGACCTTCGACTTCGGAACGACTGCCTTGAGAAAGAAACTGTCGTACCTGTTCTCCCAGAACTTTGTACCGTCCGCCAAAACCTTGACCTCGGGCTTTTCCATCATCGACATAGAATACCTCCTCTTCTTTAACGGCAGTTTTTTTGCCGTTGATTCCTCGCCAAATACTTCAACGAAGTATCAGGCTCCTAAACCGAATTTGTTCGCACTGTCTGCTGACTCAAAGTGAGCGTAAATTTTAAAGAAGCATCTCCATGCCTACCTTCTGAGGCACCAATCCGAGTCTCTCATAAAACTGCATCGCGCCGGGATTACATGACCAGACGTTAAGTGTGATGTTGTAAAAACCGCCCTCTCGCGCGTAGTCCTTAACGGCCTCGAAAAGCTCAGTCCCGACGTGTCTGCCCCTGTAACCCTCATCAACACAGATATCATCTATATAGAGCGTTCTGATGTCTGTGAGAACAGAATCGCCGATCACCTGCTTATGGACACAGAACGCATGCCCCATAACACCGTCCTTTTCGTCCTCGTAGACAAATACGGGAGTTGTCTCGTCTGAAACGATCTTTCTGAGCTCTTCCGCATTGTACTTTGTCGCGGGTCCTTTAAAAATATCCGGTCTCCCGTTATGGTGGACCATATCGACCTGAACCAGCAGCTTTAAGATGCTGTCGATATCGTTTTCTGTTGCTCTTCTGACATTACTCTTCATATCTTTACTCTTCCAGTACTTTTCTTATCTCTTCCGTCCTATTACGATATGCATCGATAAGTTCGCCGTGATGATGATCGACAAACGCTGTGTCATTATCCTTCGAAGCAAACTCGAGGTCTTTCGCTTTTGCCCCTATATCTTCTATTCCGAGCGTATTGGAGTTACTCTTGAGGGCATGCACGAGGATACTGTAGTCACTCATATTTCCGCTTTCGTAATACTCCTGCAGCTGAGAAGACCGTTCTTTAAAGGCTTTTACATAGTCCCTGACAATTTCAAGGTAAAAGTCTTTATCACCGGCCGCATGCATGAGTCCCGCTCCGGTATTGATCCCGATCTCTTCAAGCAGAGCGATAAGCTCATCGTTACCCTTTTTTACGCCACCGGGTTTGCCGTCAGTCTCTCCCCGGTCACTGTCTCCCTGTTCGAATTCCGGAGCATCACCCTCGTCGGGACCGAATTCAAGTACTTCTCCCTCCGGGTCGAATTCAAGGATTTCTTCGTTCTTTTCTTCTGTTAGCTCTCTTTTTAAAACCAGTTCCATTGAAGCGGGATCGATAGGCTTTGCCAGATAACCGTTAAAGCCCTCCTCGACATATTTGGCCGCCATGCCGCTTATAGCATTGGCTGTAAGAGCAATTATCTTCCACTCACTTCCGCCCTTCATATCTCTCATCCTGTGCATGGTCTCGACACCATCCATCTTGGGCATCATGTGGTCCATGAAGATAAGATCGTAGGTCTTGTTTTTAACCAGTTCAAGTGATTCGGGTCCGCTCGTGGCAAGATCAGGTACGATGCCGTACGGCTTCATAAGACCGGCCGCAACCTTAAGGTTCATATCGTTGTCATCAACAACAAGGATCCTGGCATTCGGCCGCCGGAACGACTTATCTACTTCATGCACAAGCTTTACGTCGTAATTGTCAGCCAACACGCCCACCGGTTCCGCATCAATGACCTTATTGTAGATGTCGAAAGAAAAGGTGGAGCCTTCGCCGTATACACTTTCGACCTTGAGTTCTCCTCCCATCATCGTAACAAGCCTTCGGCTTATCGCAAGACCGAGTCCCGTCCCCTCGATGGAACGGTTTCTCTTTGTATCGACCTGAGTGAAGCTTTCAAAGATCTTTCCGAGTTCCTCCTTTTTGATCCCGATACCGGTATCAGAAATACTGACATGAAGGCAGCAATCTCCCTTGCCGTCCCACTCATGTTTAATATTAAAGGTGATCTGACCTTCATTTGTGAATTTTACCGAATTATTCAGGATGTTGATCATAACCTGTTTGATCCTGACCTCATCACCGTACAGTCTGCTCGGCGTATCAGGATCAAGGTTTACAACAAGACCGACCTTCTTTTCCTGAAGCCTGATCCTGATCATGGTTGCAACATCGTTAACAAGAGAGGACAGACTGTAGGTATCGTTGATGATCTCCATCTTTCCCGACTCTATCTTTGAGAAATCAAGGATATCGTTGATAATGGAAATCAGAGACTTGGCAGCCGACTTTATCATGGCGGCATTCTTCTTGGCCTCCTCGTCCGTACTGTCACGCAGGATAAACTCCGACATACCGTTGATGGCATTCATGGGAGTTCTTATCTCGTGCGACATATTCGCAAGGAAATTGCTCTTTGCCTTGTCGGCTCTTTCGGCTCTTTCCTTTGCTTCGATAACCTCGGTCATGTCCGTAAAGAGGATGCACAGCCCGCTGGCGCCCTCTACGGGAGACGAGTAAAAGTTAATATCGACCTTGTAGATCCTCTCTTCTTCGCCGAAATAATTGTTCAGCATGAAGGTGTCACTTACTCTGTTTTCGAGTACGGAATGACACTTCTCAAGAAGACTGTTGAGCACAGACTCTTCAAGGACCTTTGAAAGTACCTCGTCGAGCTGCATTCCGTCACGAACCGCATCAAGGCTCACATCCGTCATCTGAGTGAGGACATCCGAAGCCATAACCGTCTTAAGCTTCTCGTCCACCATCAGAACAAGATACGGTGAAACCTTAAGAAGCTGCGTATTATAGAAGATCTGGCGCTGATTCTCCTTTTTCATAAATCCCTGAGTGCGCGCGATCTGTTCGTTCATATCCTTGATCGTGTCCATCTCTATCTGGAGACGCCTATTCTCACGCTCAAGCTTCTTCTGCTTCAGTCTGAGCTCCTTGAGCTCTTTTTCAACATCAACAACCCCCGCATCCTGTGCCGCGGGTTCGATGATCCCTTTGTTTTCTTCCATTATTCTCACCACTGTTTCTGACGCTTATACACAAAACTACCGCTACGCTTATAAGAAAAGGACCGTGAATGTAGAGTTGTGGAAGGTGTTGTCCATTTCGGCACCCTCGCCGATAGGACAGAACTCGCCGTAAGAATACATTCCCATAACGGAAACGTTGCCCGGGAGCTTCTTCTTAAAGGTCTCAGCCTCGATCGTTACGTTCTTGCCAAGGCTCATGTAACGGGCTGCGCATGATATTACAAGCATGGTGTGATCGGTACTTCCGTCCTCTCCGATCCATCCGCAGATAGTTTCAAACGCCTCGTCTATCGTCTTCTGAACCTGCTCACTGTTTATGTAGCCTACCTCAAGGGATGCACCCTCGGGAATACCACCGAGGAACATACCGCTGCCGTTCACGAAATTGAGGAATGTGAGGTTTCTCATGGACTCAACGACTCTTCCGCTCGGCTTCTTGATGGTAGTGATGAAAGGTGTCATGATGTAGTCTGCGATAACATTGTTCTTTTGTGAGATCATGTTCGCTTTCTCAAGCGCCTCAACAAAAGTACCGTTTCCGAGTCTGAACACCTGATTCTCGTTTGATTTGGTAACTTCGTATGAGAAGTTTGCTTTACCGGAGATCGACTTAACCTGAAGGAATCTGGGATTCACATTACCGGACACAAATACGAATGCCTGAGCGTTCTGACCGCTCCTCTCGTTACAGAACACTCTGTACTTACTGAAATTGAAAGCATCCGATGCAAACAGACCGTAAATGGGGATATTCTTCCCGAAGCTGTCGATAACGTCGATAACGTCGTCTCCAACCATTCCGGGTGCCTTACCGCCCATTGTTAAAACAAGCTTGATCTCTTCGGGCGCAAGCTGCTTCTCGCTCTGTGAATATACATCCTTGATCTTCCAGGAATAATCGTCGATAGAAAGATCTTCGGCCATGCCGACAGCAAAGTTACAGTCGTCGGCTGACATAAGCATTAAAGAAATACCGCTTTTCTTAAGGCCCTCATCACCTGTCAGAAGTGCAAGTGCGGTACATGCGACAAAAGGAATATCCCACTTTTCTTTGAGCATGGGATAAAGCTCGCCGTACTCGGTATCTTCATCCATAAAGATGATACCGACGGAATTCTTTTGAAGAGTAAAGTCTCCGACCTGTTCGCAAAGTTCTTCAACCGCTGTCTCAAGATCGTCGATCTCTTCCGTGAAAACTACTTTTGATTTGATCATAAAACCCATCCTTTCTGATTATGGTCTTTTCACCCTTAACCGGATCCCACGCAACCAGGATCCGTAAAAAACCATACAGGAAAAGTCTACATTTTATGGATATTAATGTCAAGGAAAGCATTTACAACATGCAGTGTTTTAAACTATAATCTGATCATAAACAAACGACTGTTACGAAAGGATTTGACATTACCAGATGATATATACAATAGACTCCTCTTCACATGTACCCGCATACCTTCAGCTTTACCGTCTCCTCGTCCGCGATATCACAACGGGCGTTTATCCGCGAGGGAGCAAGCTGCCTTCAAAACGCACTATCACCTCCGAAGTCGGTGTGAGTGTTATCACCGTGGAGCATGCGCTCTCCTTGCTGTGCGATGAAGGCTATATCGAATCGCGCGAAAGGAGCGGATACTTCGTGATCTATAGTGAGGACGATTTTCTGACCGATCCCTCACATAAGCATCTGACAGAATCTCAGCCCGGAAAAACCTCACAAAGTCCGGCTTTTCCGGACAGGGAAAAATTAAAGTCACCAAAGGGCAGTAAAGATATAAACGGATCTGTTTACGATCCGGTTTTTACAAATGAGCATCCTCAACCTCAGATCGGTGATTTCCCCTTTTCGGTGATCGCGCGTACCATGAGGAAGGTTCTTCTTGATAAAAGCGAGAGCATCCTTGTAAAGTCACCCAGTCAGGGCAGTGAAGAACTCCGGGAAGAGATCTGTCGCTATCTTGCACGCAGCCGAGGGATCTTTGTTGCTCCCGGGCAGGTTATTATAGGTGCCGGAGCCGAGTATCTTTACGGTCTTATCGCGCAGCTTCTCGGGAACGAGCACATCTATGCAATTGAAGACCCCTGTTACAACAAGATCCCGAAAGTATACAGATCTTTCGGGATAAAATGCGATCCCATTACTCTCACACCGGAAGGTCTGTCCACCGCAGAGCTCACCATTACAAATGCCCGTGTTCTGCATGTAACTCCCTTCAACAGCTTTCCGAGCGGTATCTCGGTCGGCATCTCAAAGAAAAAAGAATACCTTCGCTGGGCTGCTGCCGCAGAAGGTATCATCGTTGAAGATAATTATGACTCCGAACTTACTGTCTCCAGCAAAGCCGAGGACACTCTGTTCTCAATGTCGGGTGGAAGCCGCGTGATCTACCTCAATACTTTTTCAAAGACCATCGCGCCTTCACTTCGTGTCGGATATATGCTCCTTCCCACCGATCTTCTTGAAGTGTTCACCGAAAAGCTCGGCTTCTATTCCTGCACAGTGCCGCTGTTTGAGCAATACGTTCTGGCAGAGCTCCTCAGAAGCGGGGATTTTGAAAGACACATAAACCGAGTGAGACGAAAAAAGAGGAGCATGACTGTGTAGCGCTGAGATATTGCCGAGGTGGTCCCCTGGGGACGGGGGTTGTGGGTCATCGTATCAAGGCGATGTCCCATAGCCCCCGTCCCCAAGGGACCACGCTTAGTTGTTGTTCACAACCTAGTTGTTG
>JAEEQC010000075.1 GCA_016285135.1 Lachnospiraceae bacterium | reverse complement strand
GAAGAGCATCGTCCCGCTGTTGGGGGCGTCAAGGCCGCCCATGATGTTCATAAGCGTTGTCTTGCCCGATCCCGAAGGTCCCTTCAGGATGGCGAGGGTGTTCTCCGGGACGTTCACCGTAATGTCCTTGAGTACGTCGAGCTTTTCGCCGGATCCGAGCTTAAAGCTGCGTACAATATTCTGAGCTTGTAAAATATCCATTTGCATCCTCTTTTATGTGTTGCTATTCCGACTGATCCTTTACAGTCATTTTTCAATACTGAACAGCGGAGGCGCGCCCGTCTGCTTTTCCCAAACCCGTTGAGGACGTCGGTACTTAGTGACCGTCTTTTGGTCACTTATGTACCGCTACGCTCCGAATATCCAACTACAGCGTGGTTAGATATTTTGCAAGGAAACGGATGCGATAAATCGCATCCAAAGAGGAGCGAGAGCGAGTTTGGGGAAAGTACGACGTGGCAGCCTACGCGTATTAAACATACTTAATCCTCTCCAAGCTTGAGAGCTTGCGAAATCTTCATGCTCGAGATCTGGCGCATGAGCACTCCCATGCAGATCAGGAACACCGCGAAGATCACGGCCACGAGCTCGACCACATCGGAGGGCTGCGTGATGAGCTGCATGTCGAGCACGTTGTCGGCACCCTGGTATGCGATCTGGATCATCGGCACGAAGAGTATCGACGCGATGTATCCGCTGATCAGACCGGCAATGATACAGTAGAGTCCGGTCAGAGTCTGCTCGATCACAAGCATGCCGGTGATCTGTCTGAATGTCACGCCCATGGCTCTGAAGATACCGAACTGCAGCTGTCTGGCTCTGATTGAGAGGCTCCAGTACATGAGATATCCGATCGAGCAGATCACGAGGATCGTGATAAAGCTCATCGTAAGGATTCCGCTCGTGCCTGCGAAGAGAGGATCGTCATGAAGCTTTTCAATCTTTTGAACCCTGTCCTCGAGCATCGTGATCTTGAAGCCGAGCTTGTCCGCAAATTCGTAAAAGGCGTCCGTTTCGCCGTCCATGTTTATCCAGACCTCGTACGGGATGACCCCGGTGAGGCTCTGGATCTCGGAAAGATTGGCCACGATCATGAAGTTGTCCGTAACCGACGTAGAGTTATCGTTTCCGACCAGTATCTTGGTCGCCCTGTACGAAGGCCACCTGTCAAAGAATCCGTAGACAGTAAAGTTGTCCGTATAGGTACCGTTCTGTATACCGGTATTGATCGTGACAGTGAGCGTATCCCCGATCTTGAGGTTGTACCTCGTCTTAAAGTTCGAGGAAAGCAGCACCGCTTCCGGATTACGGCTCAGGACGTTCAGGTAGTCGTAGTAGTCGTGAGGCAGGAGTCCTTCCTCAAGCGGAGCCGCCTTTCCGAAGTCCTGCGTGTTTATGGCCATTATCGATGTGTCGAACCTTCTGCTGTCGATAAAGAAGATCGACTTGTTGTTCAGATAAACCTTTGCCGCGCCGGAGCAGTCGAGAGACCCGTACTTGGCGAATTCGGGCTCATAGTAGTGACCGGGACCCTGGCGTGTGTTGTTCATCCAGTACTCCTTGAGCCTGATGTCGGCGCCTTCGATGTAGCTGACGTTACGCTCGGAGTTGGCAACTATCGTCCTCGCTATCGTGGTGTAGAAGAGACCGAAGGAGACGGTGAGGATCAGGAATACCATCACGAAGACCTGCTTATTCCCCGATCTGATGAGCTGTAACAGCGACGTATATGCCGCAGGCTTCCACCTCTGCCTGCCCGACCTGTAGATGATCTTTAAGAGCAGCCTGTGGATCCTGATGCAGATAAGCGCGCTGCCGAGGATAAAGAGTGCCGCGCTCGTGAACAGCAGCGGATCGGGTGCCTTGCCCGAAAGCACTCTTACAAGGAGCTCGTCCTGACCATTGAGGAATGTATAGTAACCGTATAAAGAGATACCGGTAATAATTATATCAAGATATAATTTCATCCATATAGGCTTATTTTGGCGGCTTCTGCGTCTCTTTACGGCCACGATGCTCGTCTTGTCCTTTTTAAGGACGGGGAGCAGTGTCATGAGCACAGACATGATCGCCGCAACAACAGCATAAAGCACGGCATCCCATGTAAATATGAGTTCCACGTTCCTTCCGCCCGAGAACGACAGGAAAGCATCGGCTCTTCCGAGCAGAACAGTGATAAGAGCTCCGAGCGGGAGCCCGAATACCATGCCCACACCCGATACCACAAGCGACTGCATAAGATACAGCCTGAATATCTGAAAACCGCTCGCGCCACGGCTCTTAAGCATGGCGACCTCTCCCTCTTCGAGTGAGAGCATCTGCCTTGATATCATAAAGATGAAAGCGAGGAGCATCAGGATCACGGGCACCTCGAGGATGGTGAGCATCACGTCGATCTGCTTCTTCTTGGTCCTGAACTCTTCGAGCAGAGAGATGTAATTCGATGTCTCCACCTTGCGGTAGACGTCGTCATACTCTCTCATGAGATACTGCGTCGTCGAGATGATAGAATCGACCTTCTCGGGAGTGACCGCCTTGTAGTCCGGGAGGATGATGAATTCCTCGTCGAACTGGTTCTTCTTGGCACCGTCGCTCATGAACATCTCATCAAAAAGAGCGTCATCCATGAGCAGATCCTTGGAGTAAAATGTCGGAGGATGATACCAGTAATTGTCTTCTTCGAGAAGATTGGTGAAGACACCGACCACTCTCGCCTTGACAGGCTTGCCGTTTTTACCCTTTACCGCCTCGAAGACGATCTCGTCACCGACCACAAGGTCAAATTCGACCATGACGGACTGGTTGATGATGACCTCCACAAACCCGTCGTCTGCCGGTTTGTCCGAGTACATCCTGCCCGAAAGGATCTTCACATGGTCCTTAAGGTCGGAAAGCGACGAAAGAGCAAGCTTGTTTTCCGCAAAGATCCCGTCGTGCGCTATAAGCGACTTGGTCGTGGTAACGATCATATTGCGGAAACAGAACTGCTCGGCGATCGGAAGCCCGATCGTCTCTTCCATGTTGTTCGCGAGCTTTCGCATCTCGGCAGCCGCTTTTTTGCCTGTGTCCTTACGGATCCTGCCGATCGTGTGTATCATCATGGGATAGGTGTTATTCTCACGCATCGCGGATTCGAATTCCTCGGTGAGCATGCTCTGCGACGAAGAAGCGCTGTTGAGCGGATGCGCCGCAACGATCGCCGTGAGAAGGATATTGCCTATGATAAGGCACGCTATCATCCATTTTTTATGTAATATCCTTTGAATTACAAGGTGAAGCATCTTTGTGACCTGCCTTTATTTAATAATCACGGAATCTCCTTCTCCGATACCGTTAACGATCCATGTGTCATTGTCATTGCTGCCGCCGACGAGGACGTACCTCCTCGTCTTTTTGCCGTTCACACTGACGAGCACGTAGTCGCCGTGAGAATCGTTGTAAACAGCCTTGTTCGGCACCATGAGCGCATTTTCCATGTGCACTCTTTCAACCTTAAGGATCACATCCTTCTGGGGATTGAACTCCCTGAGCCTGTCACCGAAATCAAAGACCGTTGCTTTGCCTATAAGCGAAGGAGGAAGCGACGAATCGAGGCTCGTAACGACCATCCCGTCCACAGTACGGGTCACCTTGCCGTCGTTCTGGACGAGCTGCGCATTCAAGCCGTAGCGCAGGTAATCACTTCCGCCCTCGACCTTGACGGTCGCCGCGTCGGGTCTGTACATCACGCCCACAAAACCGTACGGCTCTATCCTCCTGCCTTTCACGAAAGACTCGAGATGCAGTACGTAACCGGGTGCGGTAGCGGGGATCTCTGTCATGACCTGTGCCATCTTGAGACCGTCGTACTCGCTCTGGAGGGCATCTATCGACTCCCTGCGTTTCTTGATCTCCTCGTCGTACTCAAGCTTAAGCCTATCGTAGAGGAGCTTTGCGAGTTCTGCCTCAGAGCCGCCGCTTTGGTACATCCTGTCGTACTTGTCGAGCAGCTCCTCACACGTTTGTGCGTAGGTGTTAAGCATATCCTCTTCTTTTTGGATGTCTCCCTCGAGCTCGGCTATCCTGGCTTCGTCCACCTTAACCTCTATCTTGCAGACCGGATCTCCGACCTCAAGCCAGTCTCCCTTCTTGCTCATGTAGCTGACGAACTCAACATCGCCCACGGGGATCATGTTGTAGAGGTATGAGTAGTCGTCGTAGTCGGGACGGGGCATGGTCGTGTAGTAGATACTGAATGTCCCTTTCCTGACCGTCTCGGTCTTATATAGAGATTTCGCGGTGGTGTTTGTGAGCGCCTCCATATAGAGGTCGTCATACGCGCCGCCTTCTTCGGCATAGACCGCGCTCCGGGACGACGGGATCACAGCCGTCACGGCGAGTCCCACGATGAGCAAGAGAGCCGTCAGACGTTTCTTAGTTTTCAACATAGACACACTCTCCTTCCGTGACACCTTCGATCACCTCGATCCTTGCTCCGTCGGAGAGGCCTGTCACAACTTCTCTCCTCTCCTTTTTGTCACCTTCTGTGATGACATAAACGAAGCGTCCGTCTTTGTCTGTATAAACCGAATTGACGGGCACCGTCAGAACGTTCTCTTTCTTGTCCGCTACGATGATGACGGCGGCATAGTCTCCTATCGAGACCTCTTCGCCCGGTGCCTCCACAAAATCAAACCGGCTCTTGAGGCTCAGCTGCGCCGCCGAAAGCATGGCAAGCTTCTCCTTGGGGATAGGCTCATAGCTGAGCGGGTATTCTTTTCCGTTAATGATGGCGTAGAACGAGTTGTATAATACAGCCTCCTTCTCGGGGATATAGGCACCTGAGATAAACATACCGGTGTCCTCGGTCGCCACAGCCGCCACGGGAGTTCCCGCGGTGATGTAGGCGCCCTCGCCCGAGGATGTTATCGCAACGACATGCCCGTCTCCGGGTGCCGTGATATAGTTGTAGCCGATGTCCTCGTCCTTGAGCTTCTTGTAACGAGCTTCTTTCTGTGAAAGCTTAAGGTCCATGAGCGCTTCTTCCTTTTCGCAGGTCAGGCGCTCCTCCTCGGCATTCTCGCCGTTCTTTTCCTTGAGCTTGACCTGGGCTTCGAGGTAATTGCGGCGCTTTTCGTTTTCTTTTTTGATCTCCTCGATCTCCTCTTCAAGGGTCATGATCTCGATAAAATCGGCACTTGTGAGAGCTGCGACGGCATCGCCTTTTCCGACCTCGTCGCCGACCTTTGAAAAGACTTCAAAGATGTAGCCGTCCTCATCGAAGGAGAGTACCTCGTAGTCTCCTTCGACGTGCGCATCCCTGACCATCAGCTTCGCGATGTCTCCGCGCTCGCAGACACCGATCTCACCCGCCGACACGACGGGCGCGAGCAGTTCCTTCTTCTCTTCGGGTTCGGAGCACGAAGTAAGGAGTGCCGTCAAAGAAGTGCAGATAAGCGTTGCCGCGACAGCGCGTTTCAGAGCCGTGAACCCGGCCTTACGAAAGTCTTTATGTCTCATGAGTACCTCCTGGTCTTCCTCAGGATGACCTGTTCGTACGGGAGCAGTCCGCTCTTTATCTCCACAAGCTTCGTGCCCATAAGACCCGCTTCGATCTCCTTGAGTTCTCTGACGCCGCTGTCGGTGAGGATGTAGACGTAGGTCAGATCCTCTGTTGTGTGTACCGCCTCGCGGGGAAGCGTCAGGACGTTGTCCGCTCTCTCGAGCTCAATGTTTATAGTCCCTCGCGTACTCATCTTTATACTGTAGTCGGGTTCATCAAGATCCATGATGACACGCTCACCGACCGTATCGACCTCGATAACGGTGGCGTTATATGACTTCTCCTCGGAGATGTCGATCCTCACCGGATCTCCGACCTTGAAGTACACGAGTGCTTCCTTGTCCCTCGAAACAAAGGAACAATGGTCCGTGTTGATGATCCTCATGACGGTCGAACCCTTCGAAGGCTTGGTACCGATGAGCGATTTGTTGATGTTGCTCACTGTTCCGTCTATGCCTGCGTAGAGCTTGGACTTCTCTATGATATCGGCAAATTCGTTGTTCTCGCGTTCGCAGTCGTTCTTTTCGTTCTCATATACGTCGAGCTCCTGACGAGCGTTCGAAACCTTGAACTCGATCTCCTCACGACGCTTAAGCCCGATCGACCCGCGAAGAAGCCCCTCGTAGTAATCGATGAGCTTGTTGGTCTCATCTATCAGGAGCTCGTCCTGAGCTATGAGGTCCTCATTGTCACGGAGCTTTTTCTCAAGATCGTCCACATTCAGCTTCGCAACGAGCTGTCCGGCCGTGACCTTGTCGCCGTCCGTCACGTAGATGTGGGTGAGCTCTCTCTTTTCGATGTTGAACGCGAGATTTTCCTCGTTGATCTGCGAGTAGAGGCAGCTTATGGTCTCCTCGAGCACAACATCACCGTAGTCGACATCAACCATGCTGTAGTCCTCGGAAACGTCCTCAGACGAGATGCTGAGCCTCGGCACTTCCTCACCGGAGCAGCCGGAAAGAGCGCTCGTCAAAAGGATGAGAGCGCTAAAGCAGGCCAGCTTTTTAAGTGTCTTGTGTTTCATGATCGTCAAGTTCCTTTGCTTCGTTTATCGCTAAAAAAGCAGGGAGGGTAATATCCTTCACCCTCCCTATATTCCGTTGATCAAAATCATTTCGTGAACGTCTTCACCGGTCACGAGCCGCGCACCCGGGACGCCGGGGCAGCCGCGTTCATCAGTTGTTCGCGCACTGTACTGCAGTGATCGCAATAACTCCTACGATATCCTCTGCGAAGCAGCCTCTCGAGAGGTCGTTGACGGGAGCGGCGATACCCTGCATAACGGGTCCGTAAGCTTCTGCCTTGGCAAGACGCTGAACGAGCTTGTAGCCGATGTTTCCGGCGTCAAGGTCGGGGAATACAAGGACGTTGGCCTTGCCTGCAACGGGCGATCCCTTAGCCTTCGAAGCGCCGACCTCGGGAACGATGGCAGCGTCGAGCTGGAGCTCGCCGTCGATAAGGATGTCGGGATATGCTTCCTTTGCAAGTGCTGTAGCG
The DNA here is from genome assembly GCA_016285135.1 of Lachnospiraceae bacterium. Taxonomy (GTDB): domain Bacteria; phylum Bacillota; class Clostridia; order Lachnospirales; family Lachnospiraceae; genus RUG11977. The sequence continues at coordinate 3,568 of JAEEQC010000075.1, read as the reverse complement.
TCTGTAACCTTTGTAACGTCGTCATGCTTAGCAGAACCCTTTGATGAGTGTGAAAGCATTGCAACACGTGCTTCCTTGCCGGTGAGCATCGTGAAGCTCTTTGCAGAAAGTCCTGCGATCTCAGCAAGCTGCTCGGGATCGGGGTTCTGGTTGAGTCCGCAGTCTGCGAATACGAACACGCCGTCATCGCCGTAAGCACAGTCCGGAACGATCATAAGGAAGAAAGCCGAAGCAGACTTCACGCCGGGCGCAGTCTTAAGGATCTGCAGGCAGGGACGGAGTGTGTTGGCTGTAGAGTGGCAAGCACCGGAAACAACGCCGTCGGCGTCGCCCATCTTTACCATCATGACAGCGAAGGTTGTGTTGTCTGTTGTGAGTGCCTCGCGTGCAGCCTCGGGAGTCATGCCCTTCTTTGCGCGAAGTTCTACAAGCTTGTCGATATATGCGTCAAGCTTGTCCGACTTTGTGGGGTCGATAACGGTTGCTGCGGAAAGATCGAGATCCTTTCCGAGTTCCTTGATGTCAGCCTCTTTGCCGAGGATGACTACTTTGGCATTTCCTTCTTTAATTGTTGTAGCGGCTGCTTCGAGCACTCTGCGGTCCTCACCCTCGGGAAGGACGATAGTCTTGATGTTTTTTCTGGCACGTGCCTTGATCTCATCTATAAAGCTCATGATATTCTCCTTTACTGTTAATGAACGATCCGCTCATTATATTTGATCCGTAACGATCCTTTGTTTCGATCTGCCGGATTAATTATTTCCCTGTAACTACTTCCTTGGTCTCGCGTGCGATGACAAGCTCCTCGTTTGTGGGGATGACAAGGATCTTGACCTTTGAATCCTTGCCTGTGATGTCCTTTACGGGCACCTTGCAGGAATCGGTGTTCTTTTCCTTATCAACGCTTATGCCGTAGGGCTCAAGTCCCTCAAGGATCTGATTGATGATGAATCCGTTCCACTCGCTGATACCTGCCGTGAAGACGATGCAGTCAACTCTGCCGAGGACTGCCATATATGCGCCGACATACTTCTTGCAGTCATAAGCGAACTTGTCGAGTGCGAGCTGTGCTCTGCGGCCTGTCTCGCCACCCTTTTCAACGTTCTCGCGAAGGTCGCGGAAGTCTGAGAATCCGCCCGAGAGTCCCTTAAGACCCGACTCCTTGTTGAGGTATGTGAGGATCTGGTTGATGTCCATGCCCTTCTGGTTTGCAAGGAACTGAACCGCCGAAGCGTCGATATCACCGGAACGTGTGCCCATGCAGACACCTGCGAGGGGTGTGAAGCCCATGGATGTGTCCACACACTTGCCGCCCTTAACGGCACTGATCGAAGAACCGTTGCCGAGGTGGCATGTGATGATGTTGAGGTCCTTAGGGTCCTTGCCAAGGTACTCGGCAGCCTTGCCCGAAACAAACTTGTGGCTTGTTCCGTGAGCACCGTAGCGTCTTACGCTGTACTGCTTGTAGTCCTCGTACTTGATGTTGTAGAGATATGCCACTTCGGGCATCGTAAGATGGAAGCTTGTATCGAAAACAAGAACCATGGGTGTTGAGGGCATAACCTCACGGCAGGCCATAACACCGGTGTATGCAGCGGGATTATGAAGAGGTCCGAGGGGGAATGTCTTCTTAAGTCTCTCGATGGATTCCTCGGTAACGAGAGTGGGCTCCTTAAAGTACTCGCCCGATGCGACTACTCTGTGACCAACGGCACCGATCTCGTCCATGGACTTGATGCAGCCCTGTTCAGCATCAACGAGGAGCGACATGATGACCTCGATGGCATCCTTGTGATCCTTGAGGATGACGCTTTTAACGATCTCCTCGCCTCCGTCCTTCTTATGCTTGCAGAAGGATCCTTCGATACCGATCCTGTCGGCATTTCCTTTGGCGAGCACCTTTTCGCTCTCCATGTCGATGAGCTGGTATTTGAGGGAAGAACTTCCCGCATTAAGTACAAGTATCTTCATAACTTTCCTTGTAGCCTCCTGATAAAAACTCTGTGTTCGATTCTTATGTTTGCCCTGCAGGGCACTGCATAGAATGATACCACATAGAAGCATAAAAGTCACGAAAAAGAATGCGTGACCGTTACGTCGTTTTCAATCCGATCCGGTGAAACACCGGCATAAAGCTTTGCTCAATATGATCCGTAAATATTGTATCCGGTGATGGCGAACTTTGTTGTTCCTTTTCCCACGAGCTTCACATAATCCACATTTTTTAGCGGAATTACCGTCTCCTCATGCCTGCCCGTCATTTTTCCGTCTTTGTCATATGTTTCAACAGTTACACCACTCGATACATTCAGGACGAGCGCTGAAGTATCTTCGCCCTTATACTCTCTCAAATAGTATTCCGCGGGGGCAATATTAACGATCAGATCTTTATACTCCGTAAGATCAAATCTGCCGATCGTTGTAGCATTGCTATAGTGGTAATACTTGGGATAAATCGTATATTCACTTACATTTGAAAACGAATTTGTATAAACTTCGGGATCCTCGTCCAATCTGCCGCCTTCGTTTTTCTTCATCCATTTGTAAAACTCGTCAAAAACACTCTTCTCGTATGTAGTTTTTAACGCTTTTGAGAACAGCTTATGTACTTCCTCTCTCGGCAGGCCGTCGATGGAATATATATCTTTCTTCTCAGCCTCGGCAGAAGCTATCTTATCGAATTCATCAAACCATTTGATATAGCTTCCGTATTTTTCTTCAAGGAATCCCATCAAGCGGAATCCGATGCCATAAAGATTGTTAGAGCAAAATTTTTCCGCTTCGTCTCTGTGATCCATCCAGTATTCGACAGATCGATCGTACATGGCATCATAATCAGAGATCCACATATTGGCCTTTACGGTTTCGCGGCTGCCGAGTATTGCAGCGAGGTCCGGATCGTTTTTCTCAAGATATTCACATATCTTAAGCTCCGTATATGTAGTAAAGCCTTCGTCAGCGACTGTCCCCGCGAAACCCGAGACAAAGTCCCGGTTGAAAGAATGACCGAGTTCATGCGTAAATGCATACCCGCTTTCAACAAACAGGTCAATCGGCGTGATCCAGAACTCATCTTCTGTTCCCATCGCCCATCCCTGGGTTTCATACGGATCATCATTTGCACCTTCGCGATTAACATGACAAACGATCTTCCCGTCATAATACTTCCCGTTCTTTACCGTAAGACCCGTTACTTTTTCCATCGTTTCAAAGATCTTATCGGCAATCTCCGTCAGGTTTGGAACGACATATACATTGGGATCTATATCGAATATAATGTACTTGGATTCCACCTTGGTTCTTTCTTTGGTTATATAACCGACCTTTGATGTTTTTTTGTAAGGCTTTTGAGGCTCGTCCTTATCAGCGTCGTCGGACGGGATCTGATAATCGGCATCTGTCTTGATCTTTGAGATCTTACCTGCATTAGACACATTAATATCGTCACCGGTCAGTACCAGTGTGCCTATCTTGGCGCCTTTTTTTACATCAACGCTTATATCATCAGCTTTGATCACCAACGTGGATTTCGAATAATTACCTTTGGAAACGGTGTATTTGTCCGTTT
>JAEEQC010000074.1 GCA_016285135.1 Lachnospiraceae bacterium | reverse complement strand
ATGACGGGCATATCGGATTTAACGGGCCGGATGACGTATTCTACAAAGCAACACACGAGGTAAAGCTTGATGCGATGACCATCAAGGCAAACGCCAGATTCTTCGCAAGCGAAGAACAGGTTCCACGCAGAGCCATCACGATGGGTATGTGGGCGATCATGCAGTCGAAGAAGATCCTCCTTATCGCTTCCGGTGATGACAAGAGGGACATCGTCGAGAGATCGATCAACGGACCTGTCACCCCGAAGGTTCCCGCATCGATACTTCAGTGCCACAGGGACGTCACAGTGATCTACACTTATTGATCGTTTTGATCTACAGTTTAAAAGAGTTTTTTAAAGAGTCCTTTGTTTTTAACGAAGGGCTCTTTTTATAAACGCAATCTAACCACAAATTGTGTAATGCGACATCAAACTTCAAAAATAACAAAAACACCGTTGACAAATACAGAAAACTATCATATAATCTTTCGTATACTGTATGCTGCAGAAATTGTATAGGATAGGAGAAGAAAATGAGTCTGATTGCCATTGACGAAGAAAAATGTGTAGGTTGTAATTCCTGTATACGTGTTTGCCCCTCGCCGCTTGCCAATAAAGCAGCCATTGATGAAAACGGCAAGTCTATCATTAGGATTAATGACAACATGTGCATTAAGTGCGGATCGTGTATCGCTGCTTGTACTCATAAAGCGCGTTATTATTCTGATGATGCGGACGAATTCTTTGATGCTCTCGAAAAGGGAGAGGAAATCGCACTCATTGTAGCACCCGCGATCATGGTTGCGTATGTCGACAGCTGGTACAAGATGCTTACATGGTTGCGTAATAAGGGCGTTAAGCTCATCTATGACGTAAGCTTTGGTGCCGATATCTGTACGTGGGGACACATCAGATATGTACAGAAGAATCCCGGCAAGAAGATCGTTTCCCAGCCTTGCGCTGCTATCGTTAATTATATCCTTCGTTATTGCAGGGAGCTTATCCCTTCACTTTCGCCCGTTGTCAGCCCTATGATGTGTACAGCGGTTTACATGAGAAAGTACGATGGTTTCAGAGGCAAGATCGCAGCGATCTCTCCTTGCGTTGCAAAGAAAGACGAGTTTACAAGAAGCAACGGCATGATCAACTACAATGTTACTGTTGATCGTCTTGTTAAAGGCATGAAAGAGCGCCATGTTGTCCTTCCTACTACAGGAAGTCCCGACGATTTCTCATATGACAGCCCTGCAGGTTATGTAGGTGCCCTTTATCCTATGCCCGGAGGACTCAAGGAGAACCTGAGGATTCACGTACCCGAGGTATCGTGTATAAATTCCGAGGGATCGACAAAGGTTTATCCCGAGCTTGAGTATTATGCTACAGTTCGAGATATGTATAAGCCGGTTGTATTTGACGTTCTCAACTGCGAGTTCGGTTGCAACAGCGGCCCCGGTGTCGGCAAAGAGTACGATGTATTCAAGAGATCCACAGTGCTCCACGACATACGTCAGGCAAAGAACGGACAGAGAAAGCAGGTTCTTACCAAGAAGGGCGAGGACTCTCAGTTCATTGAGTTTGACAAGAAGCTCAGACTTGAGGATTTCATGACCACGTATGAGCCTATCGGTGAAACAGTTGAGGTTGTCAGTGAAGAGAAGATAGCAGAGGCGTATAAGACTCTTCGTAAGACTTCCGAGGAAGATCGTAATTACGATTGCCATGCCTGCGGATTCAAGAGCTGTCGTGAGATGGCAAAGGCCATCGCAAGAGGTATCAACGTTCCCGAGAACTGCCGCCGCTATATCCAGGATAACATGAAGCTCGAGGAAGAGAGAGTTTCCCGCCTCAATGCCGAGCTTGAAGCGACAACGAAAGAGCTTGCGGGCATCATCGAGGATCTCGCGCGCAGCATAGATGATGTCAATAAAGAAGTTAACCTCATTTCGACAAACGGTCGTGAGAACTATGACAAGATGAACGAGATGGCAAGCTTCATGGATGAACTCAACAGGATGAACGAGGGCATCAACAACATGATGAAGACCATCGACGGCAATGTTGAGAATTACGGTGCGATGACAGCCAGCGTCAAGGATATCGCAGGCAAGATCAACCTTCTCTCTCTCAACGCATCCATCGAGTCGGCACGTGCCGGCGAAGCGGGTCGTGCATTCGCGGTCGTTGCCGAGAATATCAGAGAGCTTTCGGACGGTTCGAAAGAGTCTGTCGCTACCGCCGAGGACAACGAGCAGTCCATCAGAGAGTCTATCGATAAGGTCAACGAGACTGTAAGTGAGTTCTCTGAAAAATTCGGAATCTTCACACGACTTGTCGATCAGGCCAAGGATAACTCGTCCGCAATCTCTCAGAACGGCGTCAATATCAAAGGATCGATGGACAAGGTTAATCAGATCGCAGACAGACTTGAAGTCATCGTTCACAAAGCAAGCGGTAAATGATGTGACTTATTTGGAATATCATACTAAAAAGATAAAAAGACCGGGCAGGACTTATCTGTTCGGTCTTTATCAAGTGAATAAAAACCGGGCAAATCCGTAAAACTTGATAACAGCACCCTGCGATGATATAATATGGACGATTTGGAAAATAAGGGTCTGCCCGAGTAGGCGCGGATCAGTTGTCAGGAGGCACAGACGTGAGAAGAATCGCGTTGATGTTTATAATCAATTTCTACAGATTACCTTACTATTTTTGGAAGCTGATGTGGCTTACTTCCAAGAAAAAGGGTTTCAGCAAAGAAAAGAAGTACGCATTTCTTCATAAGGCGATCCCGTGTGCTATCAGAGCGGGGCGTGTTGATATAAAAAGCTTTGGCCTTGAGAACATCCCGAAAGAAAACGGATTTCTCATGTTCAGCAATCATCAGGGAATGTTTGATGCAATGTCACTCATTTACCTTCTGGACAAACCTTTCAGCACACTGAGCAAGAAAGAAACCGAAAATGTTCCGCTTTTATCACGTGTTCTCTCGTGCATGAATGTCGAATACATAGACCGCGACGATGTCAGAGCTTCACTCAAGACCATCCAGCATGTAGCGGAAAGAGTTAAGGCCGGCGACAACTTCGTTATATATCCCGAAGGACACCGCAGTAAGAACAGCAACAAGCTGGCACCTTTCAAGCCGGGGGCATTCAAATGCGCAACACTTTCAAAGTGTCCCATAATTCCCGTAGCACTTGTTGACAGCTACAAACCTTTCGATATTCCTTCCATAAGAAGGACTACGGTCTACATCCGTTTCTTAAAGCCCATCGAGTGGGAGGAATATAAGGATCTCAGAACGACAGATCTTTCAATCCTTGTCAGCAACCGTATCAGTGAAGCAATCAGAAATATCGAGAAGAAAGCGGCACGTGAGGAATCGGTCGGCAGGCTTCAGAAAGTTTTAAAGAAGATCAAAAAGAGATAAAGCTCTTTGAGTACAACTAAAAGAGAAGCAATTGATTCCCTGTGTGGTCCGGACGACGTTACGTGCCACACGGGGGTTCTTAATTAAATGGCGGGTTCGCCTGATAAAAACACTTGACAAGGACTGCTGCTGCCTTTATAATGCACTTTGTGCGCACTTATGGGCGATTATTTTCATGCATAATTCCCGGCGTGTGGCAACCGCAAGAACCACATCATAATAAGGAGGAATATTAATGCCTACATTTAACCAGTTAGTAAGAAAAGGCAGACAGACTGTTGAGAAGAAGTCTACAGCTCCCGCACTTTTAAAGAGCTTCAACTCCCTCAACAAGAAGTCGGTGGAGACAAACTCGCCTCAGAAGCGTGGCGTCTGCACAGCCGTTAAAACTGCTACACCCAAGAAGCCTAACTCGGCACTTCGTAAGATTGCCAGAGTACGTCTTTCGAACGGTATCGAGGTTACAAGCTACATCCCCGGCGAAGGTCATAACCTTCAGGAGCACAGCGTTGTACTCGTTAGGGGAGGCAGAGTAAAGGACCTTCCCGGTACAAGATACCATATCGTAAGAGGAACCCTTGATACGGCAGGCGTTGCAAACCGTAAGCAGGCTCGTTCCAAGTACGGCGCTAAGATGCCCAAGAAAAAGTAATTTAAGTAACAAAAAGTAGTTTACTCATATACATACACTATGGTCTGGCATGATTTCTTCACATGCGGTTGCCGTTAGAGATACCCATTCGGGTATATAACGCAGGACAAGATAAATCTGACCGGGCATGTAGTACACTATAGAATGTGAGTACCGATGATTTAATGGCAGCGTTTTGTGCTGCGAATTCGTTAAGGAGGGAAGTAACGTGCCGCGTAAAGGACATACACCCAAGAGAGATGTTTTAGCCGATCCCATCTACAACAGCAAGGTTGTAACAAGGCTCGTCAACAATATCATGCTTGACGGCAAGAAGGGTACGGCCCAGAAAATCGTATACGGTGCATTCGATAAGGTTGCTCAGACAACCGGTAAGGATGCCATGGAAGTTTTCGAGGCAGCTATGAACAACATCATGCCCGCACTCGAAGTAAAAGCACGCAGAATCGGTGGTGCTACATATCAGGTACCCATCGAGGTTAGACCGGAGCGTCGTCAGGCTCTGGCTCTGCGTTGGATGACAATGTTCTCACGTAAGAGAGGCGAGAAGACACAGATCGACAGACTCGCTGGTGAGATCATGGATGCAGCCAACAACACAGGCTCTGCTGTTAAGAGAAAAGAAGATATGCACAAGATGGCAGAGGCAAACAAGGCGTTCGCACACTTCAGATGGTGATCGCCCCGGCTACAGAAACTATAATGTTCAGGGTAGTGGCCGGAACGATGAGTTCCGGTCACAAATAATGTTAAATAGTATTGGTATTAGATTTGATTTTTTAAGGAGGAAGATCCTTTGGCTGGAAGAGAATATCCTTTGGAGAGGACAAGAAATATCGGTATCATGGCTCATATCGACGCCGGCAAGACTACGCTGACAGAGCGTATTCTTTACTACACAGGTGTCAACTATAAGATCGGTGATACTCATGAAGGTACAGCTACTATGGACTGGATGGAGCAGGAACAGGAAAGGGGTATTACAATCACTTCAGCCGCAACAACCTGTCATTGGACGCTTGAAGAGCAAACCAAGCCTAAGGCAGGCGCACTTGAGCACCGTATCAACATCATCGACACACCCGGTCACGTTGACTTCACAGTAGAAGTTGAGCGTTCACTGCGTGTCCTTGACGGAGCTGTCGGTGTATTCTGCGCTAAGGGTGGTGTTGAGCCCCAGTCTGAAACCGTTTGGCGTCAGGCAGACAAGTACAACGTACCTCGTATTGCGTTTGTCAACAAGATGGACATTGCAGGTGCAAACTTCTACAACGTAGTTGACATGATCCGTACAAGGCTCTCAAAGAACCCTGTACCCGTAGAGCTTCCTATCGGAAAGGAAGATACCTTCAAGGGTATCATCGATCTTTTCGAGATGAAGGCATACATCTACAACGATGAGAAGGGTGATAACATCTCGGTTACAGATGTACCCGCTGACATGGCTGAGGAAGCAGCAGACTACAGATCACAGATGATCGAGTCAATCTGCGAGACAGACGATGATCTCCTTGAGAAGTATCTTGAGGGAACAGAGCCTGATGTGCCCGCTCTCAAGGCAGCGCTCAGAAAGGCAACCATTGCCGGTACGATCATTCCCGTATTCTGCGGAACCGCATATCGTAACAAGGGCGTTCAGAAGCTCCTTGACGGTATCATTGAGTACATGCCCGCACCTACAGACGTTGCAGATATCAAGGGAACCGACCTTGAAGGTAATGAGATCCACAGAAAGTCATCCGATGAGGAGCCTTTCGCAGCTCTCGCATTCAAGATCATGGCAGATCCCTTCGTAGGAAAGCTTGCATTCTTCCGTGTTTATTCCGGAACAATGAACACAGGTTCCTACATACTTAATGCTTCAAAAGACAAGAAGGAACGTGTCGGACGTATCCTTCAGATGCATGCAAACAAGAGAATGGAGCTCGAGAAGGTTTACTCGGGTGATATCGCCGCTGCGGTAGGTCTTAAGTTTACCACAACAGGTGATACTCTCTGTGATGAGAGAAATCCCGTTATCCTTGAGTCTATGGAGTTCCCGGAGCCCGTTATCGATATCGCTATCGAGCCCAAGACCAAAGCAGGTCAGGACAAGATGGGCGAGGCTCTTGCAAAGCTTGCTGAAGAGGATCCCACATTCCGTGTTACAACCAATGCAGAGACAGGCCAAACGATCATCGCCGGCATGGGTGAGCTCCACCTCGATATCATCGTAGACAGACTTCTTCGTGAGTTCCACGTTGAGGCCAATGTCGGAGCACCTCAGGTTGCTTATAAGGAAGGAATCACCAAGGAAGTTGAAGTTGATTCCAAGTACGCTAAGCAGTCCGGTGGACGTGGTCAGTACGGTCACTGCAAGGTTATCTTCACACCTATGGATGTTAACGGTGACAAGACCTATGAGTTTGAGTCGACAGTTGTCGGCGGTGCGATCCCGAAGGAATATATCCCCGCTGTATCGGACGGTATCGAAGATGCTATGAAGTCCGGTATCCTCGGTGGATATCCCGTACTCGGTATCCATGCTAACTGCTACGACGGATCATTCCATGAAGTCGATTCAAGTGAAATGGCGTTCAAGATCGCAGGATCCATGGCGTTCAAAGAGGCAATGCAGAAAGCTAACCCCGTACTCCTCGAGCCCATCATGCGTGTTGAGATCACAGTACCCGAGGATTACATGGGTGATGTTATCGGTGATATCAGCTCACGTCGTGGACGTATCGAAGGAACAGAGGATATCAACGGAACAAAGCTTATCCGCGGATTCGTACCTCTTTCCGAGATGTTCGGATACACAACAACCCTTCGTTCCAAGACCCAGGGTCGTGGCGCATTCTCGATGTTCTTCTCGACATACGAGCCGGTACCGAAGAATGTGCAGGAAAAGGTTCTGAGCAACAAGGCTCGTTAAGGCTGTTGCGGAACCGGCCGAATTCCTTAGTGCTTTAAGGAAATGAGGCGTTTTAGAGGTGAAAATTGCGCTTGCATTATTTTATACTATGAAATATAATATGGTGCATGAGCGGTTTTGAGCCCCAGAATAAATTCCGGGCATCTCGCCGCCGCTTTATATGGCACAGAGATGCTGCCGGATCATTATTAGACAGCTCAAAGGAGAGCAGAGTATTTAAGGAGGATTCATAGTAATGGCAAAAGCAAAATTTGAAAGAACGAAACCCCATTGTAACATTGGTACCATCGGTCACGTTGATCACGGTAAGACAACTCTTACCGCTGCTATCACAAAGGTTCTTGCTACAAGACTTGGACTTGGTGAAGTAGTAGATTTCGACAAGATCGATAAGGCTCCCGAAGAGAAGGCTCGTGGTATAACAATCTCCACCGCTCACGTTGAGTACGAGACAGAGAAGAGACACTACGCACACGTTGACTGCCCCGGCCATGCTGACTACGTTAAGAACATGATCACCGGTGCTGCTCAGATGGACGGCGCTATCCTCGTAGTTGCTGCTACAGACGGTGTTATGGCTCAGACAAAGGAGCACATCCTCCTTTCTCGTCAGGTAGGTGTTCCGAAGATCGTTGTATTCCTTAACAAGTGCGATATGGTTGACGATGATGAGCTTATCGAGCTCGTTGAGATGGAGATCACAGAGCAGCTCGAAGAGTACGGCTTCAATGATTGCCCTATCGTTCGTGGTTCAGCTCTTAAGGCTCTTGAGGATCCCAACAGTGAGTGGGGCGACAAGATCCTTGAACTCATGAGAACAGTTGATGATTACTTCCCCGATCCCGTTCGTGAGACAGATAAGCCTTTCCTTATGCCTGTCGAGGACGTATTCTCTATCACAGGTCGTGGTACAGTTGCTACAGGCCGTGTTGAGCGTGGTGTTGTTCATGTCGGCGACGAAGTTGAGATCGTTGGTGTTAAGGAAGAGACACGTAAGGTTGTTGTTACCGGTGTCGAGATGTTCCGTAAGCTCCTTGATGAAGGCCAGGCTGGTGATAACATCGGTTGCCTCCTTCGTGGTGTAAACAGAACCGATATCGAAAGAGGACAGGTTCTTGTTAAGCCCGGTTCGGTACATTGCCACAAGAAGTTCAAGGCTCAGGTTTACGTTCTTACAAAGGACGAGGGTGGACGTCATACACCTTTCTTCAACAACTACAGACCTCAGTTCTACTTCAGAACAACTGACGTTACCGGTGTAACAGAGCTTCCTGCAGGCACAGAGATGTGTATGCCCGGCGATAACATCGAGATGACAATCGAGCTCATCCATCCCATCGCTATGGAGCAGGGACTTGGCTTCGCTATCCGTGAGGGTGGTAGAACAGTCGGCTCAGGTAAGGTTATTGAGATCATCGAGTGATACAAGCCTGAGAGCAGAAAAAAGCATAATAATAATCCGCCGGCAAGCTTGCTTGCCAGGCGGATTTTTTATGCTTTTTTCTATTTGAGGGCGCCCACGATTACAAATGATTTGCTTGCAAATCATTTGTAGAGTGATCGCCCGGCTCTCAGGCTTGTATCACTCGAGAGCCTGAGTGAGCATCTCTGATTTGAGGGCGCCCACGATTACAAATGATTTGCCTGCAAATCATTTGTAGAGTGAGCGCCTCTGTTCTCGGGATAGTATCATTTTTCTTATGAAGTTTGTGAACAAAAATTAAAAAATGTGAACAGACAAATATATTGTCATATGATATTCTTTAAAAGAGGAGGAAGTTACAGAGATGAAAAAAGTTTTGGCTTTGTTAGCGGCTTTAATGATTGTGTGTACCGGAATAAACACTGTATATGCCGATACAGATTGTGGTGTTGATTGGTTGATAAATGAGGAGATAGAGAAAGTAAAAACAGTCAGGGATCAACTTGATAAGGTATTAAAAGCAGAACTGGCGATGAAAGGACCGACCTGGGAAAAAGCTGATGGCGAAAAGGTTGAAGGTTTTGGACAACTTGCAAAATATGATATAGATAAGGCATATAAGATTCAACCCATCTGGTCTATGAATGCTGCAAAGGAAAGCGGGAGTGTTAAGGATTCAATAGAAAAATATGAATTTTATGATGTTCCGGCTGTTACTGCAGATGGCATGAATGCTCTTGTTACTATCATGGATGATGGAGGGGAATTAAGGTTTCACTCTATGAGTTATGGCGGTGACACGAAGGATCTGATTGTTGATTTTGAAAAGGTGAAAAAAGGGATCGAAGAATCGTCATTGGTAAATGAAAAACTGATTTCAATGCAATTGTTAAATTTTGCTGCGTTTGAAACTGAGTTTGTCTTTTTTAACACACAGGATGAAGAGTATTTGATGCCTTTCTATAGTACAGGTCAGTTTGGCGAGAAAAAACTGGAAAAATACAAAGTGTACCCGGCAAGTGAATTGGTGGAAATGTTCACCGAATACTATGACGAAGAAAACGGATCAGAAAAGGAACGATTATATGGTGGAATCGCGCTTCCCAATAAGAACCTAAAGCAAGAGGAAACAAGCAACTATCTATTATGGATAGGCATACCAACGGCAATGGTAATTGTAATATTGTTGGTTGCATTATATTATAATAAACGAAAGGTACAGATGCGCAAGTGAAAAATACATAAGCAATAATATGGGGACTGATCACGTGGTGATTCAGTCCCTGTCTTTGCAGTTCTTATTGCAACCATAGCAAAGAATGAGCAGAGACGCTTCAGACGTGAAAAGCGCTCCCGGCCCACAGACGTGGAAGCGCTCCGCACTTGAATATTCCTCCCCTGCGGTATATACTAATATATTGCAGTATTATACATATCTAAGAAAGCGTACAACCAGATGAACAGATTATCAGACCCCGTTATAGAGTGGGTAAAGAACTACTTCTCATTCAGTCCGGATGCCAAGGCGATTGTCGGTATTTCGGGCGGAACCGATTCTTCGGTCACTGCGGCGTTACTTGTTGCGGCACTCGGAAAAGACCGTGTTATCGGAGTGCTCATGCCTTGCGGAACACAGCATGATATAGATGTGAGCAGGAAGCTCGTGGAACATCTTGGTATCAAATACCATGTGATCAACATAGAAGAAGCCATGAAGGGCGTTACGAACGCTATAGCCGACAGCATCGGGAAGGATCCCATGCTTGAGGATGTCTACAGGACCAACACTCCCGCGCGCCTGCGCATGACTGTTCTGTACGGAATTTGCGCTATTTACGGAGGAAGAGTTGCCAACACCTGCAACCTCTCCGAGGATTATATAGGGTACTCCACCAAGTTTGGTGACAGTGCCGGTGACTTCTCGCTTTTAGCACACTTTACAAAGACAGAGGTTCGCATGATCGGCAGGGAGCTCGGGCTTCCCGACCTCTTCGTGGAGAAGGTGCCCGAAGACGGCATGAGCGGACAGAGCGATGAAGAACGGATGGGCTTCACATATGCGGTGCTCGATAATTACATCAGGACCGGTGAAATCGAAGATCCCGCTGTTAAAGCAAGCATCGACAGAAAGCATGCGGCCAATCTTCACAAGATCAGCCCCATGCCGGCATATAACCCCGGTATTTCAAGAATAAACTGAGAATAACGACCAACGAT
>JAEEQC010000073.1 GCA_016285135.1 Lachnospiraceae bacterium | reverse complement strand
AGCTCGCGGGTGATAAGGAAACCGCTTATGAGATCTACTACGATACTTACGATGTTCATGAGCTGCCGCCGCTGGGGTGAGTGGAAGGGCTGTATCTCAAAATGACTGTATGATTTAATCGAGACACAAAATCGGCGAAAACGTGTCTCGATTAATTTTTTCTCCTATGTTTGAGATACAAATCGAAAGAAGGAATGTGTCTCGAAGTGGTTCCTTTCGAGCAGATGAGACACAAAAACGGCGATTTTGTATCTCAACCGATACGCAGGAGAGATTTGAGACACATGCCGAAACGGGTGCATAGAAACCGCCCCCTTTCCTTGAAATCCAACTCGAAAAATGGTATTAAATGTTAATATTTTTTTAGGCAGCCGATAAATGAAGAAATACAGGACACAATATGAACTCATGACGACCGTGCCGGTTCCGCAGCTTATCATGAAGCTCGGCATTCCGACGATGATCAGCATGTTCGTCACGAGCATTTACAACATGGCAGACTCATATTTCGTAGGACGGATCGATACGTCCGCGAGTTCAGCCACGGGTGTTGTTCTGGGCCTGATGGCGATCCTGCAGGCGATGGGCTTCATGTTCGGTCACGGCAGTGGAAGCATCATCAGCCGCAAACTTGGTGAGAAGGACATCGATACCGCCAAGAAATTCGCTGCTACGGGATTCTATTCGGCGCTTTTCTCCGGCTTTGCGATCCTCATTTTGGGAACCATTTTCTTAACGCCGCTCATGTGGCTTTTGGGCAGCACGCCGACGAATATTGAATACGCAAAGACATACGGAATATGCATTCTCTGTGCGGCGCCGGCACTGGTATCGAGCTGCGTAATGAACAATATTTTGAGGTATGAAGGTCGCGCGTTCTTTGCCATGATCGGCCTCACTTCGGGCGGCATTCTCAACATCTTTCTCGATGCGTATTTGATGGAGGTGCTGGGCATGGGAATCCTGGGTGCGGGCCTCGCGACTGCCATCTCGCAGTGCGTTTCATGGGCACTCCTGCTCACGATGTTCGTCCGCAAAAAGACGCAGACTTCGCTCGCATTTAAGTATGCAAAATTCGACATTAAAACTCTCGGAAACATAATAACGACGGGACTTCCGAGCCTTGCGAGACAGGGCCTCGCGGCTATCTCGACAATGCTGCTCAACAATGCGGCTGGTGTATATGGCGACGCTGCGATCGCTGCAATGAGCATCACGAACAGAATCAGCATGTTCATCTTCAGCGCGGTGCTCGGCATCGGTCAGGGTTTCCAGCCGATCGCGGGATTCAACTTCGGCGCGAAAAAATATTCCAGAGTTAAGCAGGCATTTTTCTTTACGCTCATATTCGGAACGTTCCTGATGGGTACGGCGGCAGCACTGGTTTATATTCATGCCGGCGACTGTATCTGGTTTTTCAGACACGATGAGGAGGTAGTAATCATCGGCATTCCGGCGCTGCAGGCACAGTGCCTCGCGATGTTCATCGTGCCTTTCCAGGTGTGCAACAACATGCTGTTCCAGAGCATCGGTTACAAGTTCAACGCGACGTTCCTTTCGAGCCTGAGAAACGGATTATTCTTCATTCCGATACTGCTGATCCTGTCATACGTTTTGGGCCTTCAGGGAATCCAGCTGTCACAGCCGATTGCTGACGTCATGACGAGCATCGCGTGCATTCCGTTCACGATTGCGTTCTTCGCAAAGCTCCCCAAAAAGGACCCTGAAGAGACTGAGGCGCCGTGAAGTATGACAATGGCAGACGGCAAGGCGTACAATTCCAAAGCTCGAAAGAAGGACGGCACCACATCGTCTCCATTTTATAAGCTTGTGTTCTTTCTCGTAAAGGTAGTTTTCGGAACCAAGCCCGTGCCGCATATTGAACCCGGCGATTTTGACAATGCTGAATCGCCGTACATCATGCTGTCGAACCACGAATCCTTCACTGATTTCTGCTATCTCTACAGGCTCGCGCGCAAAGATAAGCCGCTGTTTGTAGTAAACCGTTTATACACATTGATGCCGTTCCTGAGTTTTCTCAGCAGGCGCATCGGCATGATCCCCAAGAAGGTCTTTTACGACGATCCGAATGCATCCGTGAAGATAATGCGAACGCTTAAGCGCGGCACGCCGGTGATCATTTTTCCTGAAGGCAGACTCTGCATCGACGGCAGGTCAAATGCGATCCCGGAACCTGGCGGAGCGTTCTATAAGAGGCTCGGTGTTGACATCGTTCTGGTGCAGATAAGCGGTGCATTTTATGAGAAGCCGAAGTGGAGAAAAAAGCGTTACCGCACGCCCGTGAACATTACCGTAAAGCGTGTTCTAAAAAAAGACGAGATCGCAAAGATGAGCGCAGAAGAGATAGGAAACATCATCGTCGATACGATCTCGCACAAGGCTCCGGACGAGGCATTTACCACATATCCGCAGAAGGATAAGGCAGAGGGTCTGCACAACATTTTGTACCGCTGCTATTCGTGTGACGGGCTGTATACGACGAGATCCCGCGGGAACAGAATCACGTGTGATAAGTGCGGGAAGACTTTCGAGCTGGGAGACGACTACCGTTTCAAGAGCGAGCCGTACACGATCGCGAACTGGTACGATCACATCACTGAAATTGAGAGAAAGAATATCCGTGATATCGATCTTAAGGCTGACGTTACCGCAAAGATCCGTTCGAAGAACGGCAAGGTGAGGAAGGAACACGGCAGGGCGCGTCTGACGTTTGATGAATTCACTTACGAATCGGAAAATGTTTCTGTCAGATACAGGACTGAGAACATGAACGCGATGCTGTTCACGGCAGGGGACCATTTCGAGATCTACCATAACGATGAGATGTATTTCCTGTGCCCTGATGAGCAGCCCCAGCAGAGCGCGAGATGGGCTCACGCAGTCGACATAATGTGTGCACTCAGAAAAGAATCACAAAGAACAGTTAAAGAATAGGCAAAGATTATCAGCTGCCGTTTATTTAGAGTAAAGCCGTAAAGAAAATGCGGCTTTTTTCATGCCGCTAAATTGAGGGACAGGTGATCAATTATGACGATTATTCTTAAGATTGCGGAGATGATGAGACTGCTCGACAAGCCGACGGTTTACATTGCGGTTTTCACTCTCTGCTGGTTTGTTGTGCTGGCGGTTTTTGCGCTTGCGAAGAAGCTCCACAACAAAGTTACTTGCGCGATTTTCGCGGCAATTCCGGTGGTAAATTTTGTGGTTTTCTTCATCGTGAATTTCACGGTTGGCGCGCCCATGAAGGTCATCACAAGACACGGCGCGTACCTGATCGCAGCGCTCATTTTCTGCCTGGTTGCACTGGGTCTGCCCAATCGAAAGAAGAACATCCTCAAGCTAATATTGAGCGCGGTTTCTGCGATCCTCGTCACTGCATTTTCCATCACCGCGATCCTCGTCGATGGCATGGCGATGCATTACGGCAATTTCAGCCAGCTTGGCTACGGTGAATCGATGGAAGCACTCATCACTGAGGTCGAGCAGAACTATGTTTTGTGCAACCACAAGGAGATCGATTTCGATGAGCTCCGCGCGGTCTACATTCCGCTCGCTGAAGAGGCTGAGAAGAATCACGACGAGGAGGCTTTCGCTGAGGTGGTCGCGAACTTCTGCTACGAATTCCACGACGGTCATTTCTATATCCGAGTTACCGATGACGCGCTGAGAGAAAAGGTCAACAACCGCATGTCCGGCAACGACTACGGCTTCTCAATGCTGAAGCTCGACGACGGTTCGGTCATCGTAATTCTCGCCGATGAGAACACGGAAGCTTCCAAACTCGGCATTCACAACGGCACTGTGATCACCGCATGGGACGGCGTTGAGATCAACGAGGCGATCGCGTCAGTCAGATGTGTAAGGTCCGCAATTCCGCTCCATTCTTATGCAATCGAGGCGAACGAAGATGTGGTAAGACCCATCTACTTGGCAGGCCGGGGAGGCGACACAGTTGAGGTTAGTTTCATCGACGATACAGGAAACGAGAAGACCGTTACCGTGCCCAAGACCGGCTGCTACTACGATAGGCTCCTCGCCGCAATCACTCCGCTCGTTGACAAGCGTTGCGAGGAATTCGGCTACGCAACGATGCTTGACGATCACGTCGGTTATCTCTGCATTCCGCGCGAAAGTTACGACAAGCTGCTCGACGTTTCCGCTTCCTTAAAAGACGACTACCCGGAAGTAAGAGAGCTCATCACTTCAAGGCTCGAGGGCCTCAAGGCGCAGGGCATGACCAGCCTCGTCATTGACCTCAGAGACAACGACGGCGGACTTGATGTTATCAACGAAGAAGTTGCGACTCTCTTTGCCAAAGAGCAGATTCAGATCTGCGCAGGTTTCCCTGACGGAAACGGAGCCTTCACTGTCAGCGATAACTGGATCTGGACGGTTGCCGCAAACGGCTGCTACGCGGACATTCCCGTTGTGGCTCTGGTCAACTGCGGATGCGCTAGCAGCGGCGACGTGCTGGCTCACCACCTGTCCGAGTGCGACAACGTCAAGCTCATGGGTTACACAACGACATGGGGCTCTGCGCAGTGCATGGGTGGCGAGTGCCTGATGAGCGGCGGCCACATCGAAGTTCGCTACCCGAACATCGCGACACTCTACATGAACGGCGATGTCTTCGTTGACGCCGGCAAGGACAGAGTCAGCACGATCCCTCTGGACGTGAAGATCCCGCTCGACAGGACGGCTGCGACAGTCATGTATGAGAACGGTCAGGACTATGAACTCGCGTATGCTTGCGCTTATCTGAACGGGGAGATTACTTGATCAGATAAACCCGTTATAAACCGTCATTACCCCTCGCTAAATCCGGCAAAGCTACGGTTGCAGCCGGATTTTTGCCGTATTTAGAGGCTGTTTCATCAAAAAGTACGGCTTTTGATGCGGCTAGAGCCGTATTTTTGCCGTATCAGAGGGCACAATCGAGGGCATAATCGAGCGCGTCCCACCAAGGTAAACGCTCTTTTCGTACACTTCGACCCCTCTTTGCACGGGAAAATATCAAAAGAATGCCAACTTTCGCATTAGATTTGGTAAAGAAAGTTTGATTTTGGGTGTATAATTTAATAATTATATTTAGGAGTAACGGATAGGAGACACCTTATGTTTTGTATGAATTGCGGACAGGATCTTCCTGAGGGAGCAAAGTTCTGTAAGAGATGTGGTACGCCTCTTGGCGCCGTTTCTCCTGATGGTGAGTATACACCGGAGCCTGAGGAATCAGGATCAGGCAGCGAATCCAAGCTGGGTTCGTTCTCAGTTGATGGCGAAGATACCGGCGAGAGACTGCCCCTGAGATCTGATTCCGGAACCAATTACTATTCCATGATGGGTTCAATGAACAAGCCCAATCCGGCAGCTGATGAGCAGCCCAAGTCCTCCGAACCGAGCCCGTTCAAGGCACCGGCTCCCGCTGAGGCACATTCTGCACCCAGCCCGTTCAAGCACGCAGCTGAGAAGCATGAGGAGGCTCCCGCTAAGGCAGAAGCTCCGAAGGAAGCTGCGCCTGCTCCCATCAACAGCGCATTTAAGCCTGCTGCAAAAAAGGAAGAACCTGAGGAGAAGCCTGCATCATCAGGCATTTTCGGCCCAATCGGTTCTGCAAATAGAGAAGCTCCGAAGGAAACGGCTGCACCCAGTCCGTTCAAGCCTGCCCAGTCCGAGAAGAAGGAAGCGGCAGCTCCCAGCGCTTTCAAGCCTGCTGCAAAGAAGGAAGAAGAGCACAGGGAAGAGCACAAGAAGGAGCCTTTCCCGGGCGCGTTCAGCAAGCCTGAAGAGCCTGTCAGAAAGGACAATTCTCCCAACCCTGAATTTTTGAAGCGCCTTGGCCTGACCAAGGAAGATATCGAACCTTCGAAAGACCACGGCACTAGTTCATCACTGCCTCTTGGCGGTGACGATAACGACGGCCCGAAGCTCGGCTCTTTCGACATGGGTGATTCCGACGGCGGTAAGCTCGGTTCATTGGACCACGGCGATTCTGACGGCGGCAAGTTAGGCTCATTCGACATGGGTGACTCCGACGGCGGTAAGCTCGGTTCTTTCGGAATGGACGACGACTCAGGCGAGACGCTGCCCCAGAGATCTGACTCCGGCAACAATTACTACAACATGATGAGCTCGATGAAGCCCAACCCGGCTGCTGACGAGTCCAAGATGTCTTCCGAGAACAGCCCGTTTAAGCCCGCCGGCGCGAAAGAAACATCCGCCGCACCGAGCCCGTTCAAGCACACGGCTGCAGCTGAGAAGAAGGAAGAGCCCGTTAAGGCAGAAACTCCGAAGCCGGCAGCACCCATCAACAGTGCATTCAAGCCTGCCGGTGCAGCAGATTCAGCACCCAGTGCGTTCAAGCCCGCTGCAGAGAAGAAGGCAGAAAAAGCACCCAAGCCGGCTGCACCTTTCAACGGCGCTTTCAAGCCCGCTGAGCCTGCAAAGACTGAAGCACCCGGCGCTTTCAAGCCCGCTGCCGCAGAGCAGAAGGAAGAGGCACCGAAGGAAGAGCCCAAGCCGAATCCGTTCACATTGGGCATCAACAAGAATGATTTCGAAGCACCCAAGGGTTCGATCAAGGAAAGCTCATCCATTGGCATGGGTTTTGCAGGATCCGAGGGCGATACAGGCAAGCTCGGTTCTTACTCACTCGACGGTGAGGATTCCGGCAAGCTCGGAACTTTGGATATGGGCGGCGATGGCGAGACATTGCCCCAGCACGAGGACAGCGCAAGCAACTACTACTCCATGATGGGTTCAATGAACGCTGCAAAGCCCGCTGTTGCTGAGGCTCCGAAGCCGGCAAATCCGATGATCTCAAGCGCGTTCAAGCCCGCTGCAGCTGCTGATTCAGCGCCCAGCGCATTCAAGCCTGCTGCCAATGCTTTCGCAGCGAAAGACGAACCTTCGCCTTTCGCAAGTTCATTTAAGCCTGCGGCTGAGCCCAAGAAGACATCGGTTCCCGAGATGACACCCGAGCCCATTTCCAATGCTTTCAAGCCTATCGGCGCAGCAAATAAGCCGGCAGAGGAACCTGCGGCTGCTTTCAAGGCGGCAGAACCTGTCGTCGAGGAGGAACCGCCCAAGGCACCCGAGCCTCCGAAGTTCATGGATCACGTTATCAAGCCGGAAGACAGCCCGCTCAAGCCGATCATCAACAACCAGGACGATCCGGGCACATACAGTCCGTTCAGACCTATCGATTTCACGGATGAGGACATCGATAATTTCGAGGGCTCATTCAATCCGTTCAAACCTCTGAATCCCTGATGGAGGTGTAATATGAAATGCTCGAAATGCGGAAAGGACCTCAACCCGGGAGCAAAATTCTGCTCCAGATGCGGCGCTGAAGTTTCTTATATCGGAAAGGCTTCTCAGGCTGCAGCTGCCCAGGCTGCTGAAGAACCGGCACCTGCTGCTGAGGCAACGGCCGCTGAAGCGCCTGTTTCAGAGACTCCGGCTGCAGAAGCTCCCGTTGCAGAAGAACCCGCTAAAGAGGCTCCCGTTGTTACAACACCCGCGCACGTACCCGGTGAAGAGTTCGAACTCGGCACATATAACGGCGCAAAGCTGACATGGATAATGCTCAAGATCCAGGACGGTATGGCGCTTTCCATCTGCAAGGACAGCGTCGGCTTCAGGACATACCACACGTCACAGTCCGACGTCACATGGAGCACCTGCGCACTCCGCGCTTGGCTCAACAACGATTTCGCGAGGGATGCTTTCGCGCCCTCAGAGAAAAATAAGATCCTGCCTTGTAACGTCATCAACACCGACAACCCGCAGTCCAAGACTCCGGGCGGCGACCCGACGACCGACAAGGTGTTCTTGCTTAGCATTGCTGAGGCAGAGTTCCTGTTTGAGAACGACAAGGCCAGAGACATCGGCAAATACTGGTGGCTCAGATCGCCGGGCTCTTATCCCAACTACGCCGCGTGCGTCAGCAAGCACGGCCACATCGAGCCGAAAGGCTACTACGTTTACGGCAACTCGCTCTGCGAAGACATCTCAGTCCGTCCCGCCATGTGGATCCAGCTCTGATTTAGAAACCATTCCCCCTGTGTGATACAATTGCGCGGGGGATTTTTTATGGCTGATCCAAGACTTCAGACAGCTGAAAGCATCCGACACGAGATAAAGATTTTTCATTGGTTTTTCATTTAAAGAGGATAAAGCAGGAAGCAAATCTGCCGCCGAAAATCTAAGTGCAACATTTTCTTTCGATGGTCTGTATATATGGCAGATACGCAAAAAGGAGATACAAAGTAATGAACAAGTTAATCAAGAAGATCGCAGTTTTGGGAATCGCACTCACACTCATCACAGGTGCTTTCACAGGATGCAAGGGCAACAACGCAGCAACACAGACAACAGTTGCGCTCCCCAGCTACACATCAATTAAAGAAGCTTCCGGCGAGCTCCCCGTACAGGGCAAGATCGGCGACATGAAATACAGGATCCTCTCAACAGAGGAGTACGGCAACCCCGTAACAAAGGAAAGAGGCTACTTCGTAGACCAGCTCGAGCAGCTCGATTCACCTTACTTCATTGTTGCAACTTCAGGCGTTAAGACAAACGACGGCAACGCAATAAAGATCGTTGACCTCGGCATGCAGGGTTCAAAGCTCGTAATCGTTATCGACGAGCAGATCGGTTCAGGCGAGAAGTACACAGGCATGAATTCACCCTGCGTTGCACTCGAGATCGACCACGATCACATGCCCGCAGAGTTCATGGTAGTAACCACAACTGGCGAAGTTCTCGAGCCCATTCACGGCTAATGTATTTATATGAGGACCAGGGGCAGACATCTTAGAAACACGGCATTTGTAACATTGTTACTCATGCTTATTGCCCTGTCCGGATGCGGCAAAACCTACCCGATCGACGACATGGAGATCGACAGGGACAATCACCCGGGTTGGTACACTTACGACGGCAGTGATTTCGTCAAGCATATCCGTGTCTATTACAGACAACCCGACGGCCGCGCCGGCACCGAACCGATCCAACAGGCGGACTATCTTGTCTTCGAATCTTCATCTGCAGCCAAAACTTATTTCAACAGCTGTCTCGACGACTGCAAGGAGTCAGATTCTGAGATCTACGACAAAGGCTGGGGCTGGTTCGTCGCGGAGCTCCCGCACACCTACGACGCCGAGATTACAAGGATGTTCTATCTCGACGGTAACGTGGTCATCTGCGCCGACATTCACACGGTATGCTACAGCACGCTGGGCGACAGCAGCGTTCACAACAATTCCGACATGAAGGGGTACATAATTGACCACCATACGGAGATGAAGGAGTTTGTGATGGGGCTGTTTGAGTGAAGTGAGAGCTTGTCGTTATCTCAAATGCGTTTTTTTGAGTCGAAAAAGATAAGATTCGGCTGTTTCTTATCGTAAATGGCGTCTTTCGAGCAAAAAAAGATAAGTATTCGGCAAAAAGTTTATCCTAAATCGAATTTTCCTAAGCAAAAAAGATAAAAGGGGTGCATTTTTTTAACGTGTATCCCTTTTTGCTTGCGTTTATGTTAAAAAATCCCGCGATTTTCTATCTTTTTCTGAAAATAATTTCAATTTAGGATAAAACCCGACCCAAATTATCTTTTTCGAGAGCTTTTTTGCCGATTAAGATAAATCCCCCTGTATCTCAAATCGCCTCTAAGAATTGTTTGAGATGCAAATTCGCCATTTTTGTGTCTCGTCTGCTCGAAAGGCAATACTTTGAGACACACCCGCATCAATTAAACTCACAATATATGCACTTCACTCGGAAACGACGTGATCTCAAGCATAACCTTAGCCATCTCTTCCGGCGAGCGCCTGGGCTCTTCGCGGCTCCACACCTCAGTCACATGCCAGAAACCTGCTGTCCTATACGCAAAGTGGAACTTATACTTCTCACGCGCCGCCGGATCAAGCGCACCAGCCGCACCAGAAGCCCCCACACCAGCACCGGCACCCCCGGTCTGCGCGGACATCATCATTACCAGCGACTCGAACTCGCTCGCAAAGCGGTACATTATCCCTGACTTATTCAAAATCGTGAGCATCTCCATGTTCTCGTTCCAAAAAGAAAAATACACCACGCAGAACTCATAGTAATTTGCAGGCGCGTGGGCGGTGATGTAGTCGGAGAACTGGGTTGCACAGCCTTTGAAGCAGTGGTGGAGGATGTCGTCTTTGGTCTTGAAGTGGCGGTAGAGGGTGCGCCTCGTGACGCTGCAGCGGTCGGCGACTTCCTGGATCGTGATGACGTCGTACTGCTCAGTCCGGAGGAGCAAGCAAAGCGCGTCGGCGATCTCGTCTTTGGTCTTTTGGATTCTCTTGGAAGTGTCTCTCATGGGGCTCCTTAAATGGCACATTTCGGCGAATGTGAGACATCTGCGCGAAATCGGTTGAATTCCTGTTTGAGCAGAATTATAATCCCATCAAATTGATGTCGCAAGTGTGACATTTAAGAATATTCACTGATGCATTTTATCTGAAAAGGAGATATTCGATCATGGATATAAAGGATAGTAGGATCGATTCCGGTAAGGCTTTTGACTGGGGAAAAACATCTGAAGCATATGCCAAGTACAGGGATATTTATCCTGAAGAGTTTTATCAGAAGGTTGCCGACAGGGGTCTTTGTATCAAAGGTCAGAGAGTTCTCGACCTTGGAACCGGTACAGGCGTATTGCCGCGCAATATGTATAAGTATGGAGCAGAGTGGGTCGGTAC
>JAEEQC010000072.1 GCA_016285135.1 Lachnospiraceae bacterium | reverse complement strand
CGGGGGTTGTGGACCATCGAAATCATGGTCCACAACCCCCGTCCCCAAGGGACCATTCCACAATGTAATGATACCTAGTACTTTTACGTCCTATTCATCCATAGTAACGAAAGAACATTCCATTTCTTTGCCTTGCTCCAGTATTTCCAACAATCTGTATGCCGGTCCGGTTGGATGTGTCCTTCCGTTTTCCCATGCCTCGACGGTTTTTTTTGAAACACCAAGGTATTTGGCAAGTGTAGACTGTGTCATCCCGGCATGATTACGGATAGCCCTGATTTCATCGTTCGAATACTTTTTAACAGGCATGATCACCAGTCGCTTAGTCTTGGCTTTCCCTTTGCCTTTTTCAAAGGCAATAGCCTGATCTAAGCCCTCCTTCAAATCCTCAAAAAGAGATTTCATGGGGTTCCTCCTTTCCTGTTCCTAGCTGCTTCTTCTTTTAATGCTTTTACTAGCTTCCTGAGCGTCTTCTTTTCATTATCGGAAAGATTGTCCTGTTCTTTCTTGGCAAAAGCGGTAATTAGGTATGTAACTTCAAATTCCTCAAAATCCGTGTAACATACCCTTACTCCGTGGCTTTTTCCTCTGTTGCCCAAAGGAAACCTGACTTTCCTGATCCCTCCGGTTCCTTCAATGACAGGACCTGATTCCGGGTCTTTTAACAGCATGATCTGTATGGCAAGTAATTCATCTTCTCCGAGACCGATCTCTGCCCATCTTTTTGAAAACAGCGGTAATTCGATAAAAGTTCTTCCTATCAGAGTTTGATCCATTTTGTTCTCCTTTTATTATATGCCCTACAATGTAGGGTGTCAATTCATTGTTTTATCTTGCTTGCTATACAACGGGAATAGTCTATGCCGAATGCTTATTGATCATCGTGAGTAAAAAGACACAGTGAGGAATCACTCTGGGGTGGTCCCCAAGGGACCATTCAGTTAAGGTGATCCACAAAGAATGCATCCCTAATATCAGATGAAGAATTAAAAGCTAGCACGTCTCCTTTTCTGAAGCCGGAAGACTCATGATAGCCTTCAAGTTTCCACATATCTGCAGGGCCGCAGTCGTAGCCGACTGTGACGGTGCGATCTGCGATCCGGTAGGTGACCTTAGGATCAAAAGTGATGACGATCGCTCCGTTTTTAAGCCATACACTGTCATTAGATGTAAATCCGACTGAAAGGGGAGTGTTAGCGAGAGCGCCCTTGACAGTCGCTCTCAGTCCCGCAGGGATAAAGATGCTGAAGCCCGTAATTATCTCATCCCGTGCTCTGTCTACATCTGTAGAATAGCTATCGGTATCAAACTCGATCTCCGGTTCAAAAAGGGCAAGCCCCGGCTTCCCTGTATAAGGACCGGAGTCGTACCAAAGATCTGTCTCCACAGCCTCGTCGCGAAGGAGATCTCCAGTTTCGCTGTCATAAGGAACGAAGTATACTTTCGAAGACATAAACAGTCCGCCGTTTAATATTTCATGGTTTGCCCGGACTCCGTCGCTTATGATCGAGAAATGAGCGGTCACTCCTGCTCTGATGCCCTCCTTTTCAGTTGCCGGGAAGAATCTCTCAGGAGGATCTGCAAGTGGCAACCCTGCCGCACTCTTATCTCCCACTCCTGTCTTCCCTCCAGATCCGCTCACGGATTCAAGCGCAAGACCCCATAGTCTTCCCACGACGTTAAAGAACTTTCTGTCGTAAACTGCGTGGCTGAGGTAATAGGTGTTGGCGATCTCCATGGCGGTGGACAGAGTATCCTCCGGATCCTCCTTGTTGGTCGCAACACTTGCGAATGTAATGTAATGCCTGCCTTCAGGTGTAGCACGCGGAATGATGATACGTATCACAGTGTCGGCAGGGACACTCATCCACTCTCCGGCTTCAAGCACGATATCGGCATAGTTCTCGATGAAGTCGGGTTCCCATGAGATCTGCCCGCCGCGAACGGAACGATCCACCACTATCCTGATATCAGACGAGATCCGGTTATATGGAAGTTCTCCGGGGACAGGTGTATATATGTCACTGTCAAAGGTTCTCACTCCATATCCCGGGTAAGACAGGTGAGGATGCGAAGCATCCGCCGTGTTGGTCAGACTCGCAAAGAGATCACAGGTGCAGAAGGTCTGAGATGCCTTGGCCGGGTCATAACCCTCATAATCTCTCTCTTCGCCGAGAACTGCCCAGATCTGCGAAGTATCCGCGCCTTTCTCCTGTACGTATATAACGTTGTTCGTTTCTGAGACAGTCTCACGAGAAGTGTCCTGTGTGGTATTTTGCGTAATACCCTGAGTGCTGCTCTGTGTGGTGTCCTGTGCGGTGTTCTGTGCGGTGCCCTGTGTGGTGTTCTGTGCGGTGTTCTGAGTGGTGTTCTGTGAATTGTCCTGCGCTGTGTTTTGCGCGAGCGAAGGATCCGTCATAGACAGGCTTCCGCGCACATACACGGGTGTCTGCACCACAACCGGTGCGGGGATCCCCGTACTCCTGTACTTTGTTTCATCGTTCATCCCAACACTCCCGGCCGCCAAAGCGTAACACACGGTTGCGGCGACCACGGGATACGTCCCGTTTGGTTTGGTCACAGGTATCTTCCTGTCTGCCGAATAAAATGTCAGAAGCTCTCCTTCGCCGGGTAAGAATCCCGTGGGGCCTTCCGATTTTCCCTGACTGCCCGATGAAGAGTATTCCGGTGGGGTATATCCCTGTGAAGTGTGTCCCGTCGAAGTGTATCCCTGTGAAGTGTGTCCCTGCAAAGTTGCATTATCCCCAAGGATCACTTTCCCTTCAAACACAAGTGTGTCATCGAGTACCGTCAGTTCAGGAACTGAGCCGTACGCCAGTTGCTGCGCATACCCCTCGTCGAGTTCGGGGACCGGTGGCGCCGCTCCGTTCCTGAAGATATCTGCATAAAACCCGTCCACAGTCAGAACAAGCTGCTCCTCTGACGGCATATTGGGGATGTGATCCGCAAGACCTCCGAGTCGTTCGACCGAAAAATCGGGAGCCGTACCCGAACCCGGCGATGCGACGATCCTTTCGTGACCCGACGGAGCCGCCCTCAGTACGTTTGTTGAAGTGCCCGCCTCTTTAAGGCTCCATACCGCGAACTTTTCAACCGTCCAGTAGCTGTAGGGGCGCACGACCGTGACCCTTCTTTCGGCATACCCCGACACCACAGGATCGTCTCCTCTCCTGTATGCCGCTGCCGACTCGTAAAAGGCGTAAGGATACCGCACCGTAACAGGAACTTCGACCACTCCCACAGTGTTTGACATCGTCATATCGAAGAGATACTTTTTCCCCTTCGCCTCAAGTCTCAGATTTCTCGCGGAAGGGATCGACAGCGAAGGATCGTAGATCACGCCGCCGTTTTCGCCTGCCGTTATCCTGACGGAACACACATCGGTATCCATGTCTGTCAGGACAACATCCTGCATCTTTTCATATGGTTCAGGCGGTTCCACACGGGGCTGCGGATCCGGCATTGAAAAAGCCTGCCACTCCGTGTACAGGATGTAGACATCGGTAGCCTTGGTTCCCAAGTCACTCGGGACAAAGACCTTCATCCTGACAACCGTTTCTTCGTCATGCCTCCCGGTTCCGACCGACATCACAGCGTTGGCCTGTTCTGTCATGACACCCGGATCTCCGACCCGACTTACAGTCGTCCTGTGAGCTGTATCCAAAAGAGCAGCCTCATAAGAGCTTCGTGCCGTCAAAAGTGTAAGCCCGCAGCTCGCGTGGTTCTCTATGATCCCCGGAGGTTCTTCCTCAAAGCTGACCGTCCTGTACTGCGTGTTAAAAAGCTTCGTCGCCGCCGACGGCTCCCTTCCGAGGTCCCCGCAGACCGTAAGGCTCACAAGTCCGTTTTTGTCCTTCCTGTAATAAAGCTTGGCTCCGGCCGGGAAACCCGCCGCCAGGATATATGCGTTACATTTCTTACAGTAAAAACCTCCGTACATGAAGGATTCGTTGTCTCTGTGGGTCACGTACCCGTTGTCTGTCTCGTACTCCGTATAACCCCCGCGTGAATAAGTGCGGTCCCAACCGGCAGGGTCCGGATCGGCGATATAACGGTCGCTCACGCACGAACAGGCGATCTCACCGGAGCCCTTTCTATACTCCCAGTGCTTCGGTGTCAGAACATACACGCCCGACTGATAGACCGCGTTTCCGCCCGCCTCATAGCGATAACCTCCGCATCTGCTGCAGGGAAGCAGGTGACCTGTCTCGTCATGATCCTTGCTCCAGCCGCTGCCGTTACAGGCACCGCACAGTGAAAGGCCCTTTCCTCCGCAGCTGCGGCAGATATCGCGGCGCGTAACACTGTAGCCCGAACCGTACGAAGGGATCGTATAAACAGTCGTACCGGTCAGCTGATAGTACCGTTCGGTATGGCAGTTCATGCACAGATCCCCGTCGACATGACCCGACCCGTCACACGTCCCGCACGTATAGCTGCCGCTTCCGGCGCAGATACTGCAGGTCCTGTACCTGATAACCGATGTGCTCGTTGTCCAAAAGGTACCGTTCTCATCGACGTAGGAAGAGTTTTCCCATGTCGAGTAAGGTGTCTCACCCCTGCCGTTGCAGACAGGGCAGACCGGGTAGGGCCCCTTGCCGTTTCTGTTACACTCGGGGCAGTTCTTTGTTTCGTGAGCATGCTCCGCAAGCGAGGTGTCAAAGCCCGTACCTCCGCATCTGCCGCACTTATGTTTAACCTCTGTTCCGTAATGGTTCAAGGCTGTATCGCGTCCGAGGACCTTGTAGTTCATCGCGGTAACCCACACACCGCTGCCCGAGCAGAAAGAGCACTTCTCCCTCGCTCCCATCGTTCCTGCCCGGCCGTGTACGCTCACGATACCGGTTCCGTCACAAAGGGGACAGCTTACCGAGCAGAGACCGACTCTTTGCAGCACTCCGTCGCAACAGTCGTCATGACAGATGGCGACCGGCTCGTCGTCCGCCATAAAAAAAGACGTTCCGTGAGAATCGCAGATCTCGTCCGGAACCTCAAACTCAAACCACCCGGCGCCCGCAGTGCCGCCTTCGTCGGGGGTCAGGGCGGATGTCTCGTCGATCCTGTAAGAGCGCGAGACCGAAAACGAGCCCATGGCCACAGCGTTCTCCGTCGGATCGCTCCCCGCGGCCTCGTCCGTGAGCAGGAATACATTTACCTTCGAGGCCGTCCTATAGGGGAGGTAGACAGCGATTATATTACCGGACGGGATCTCCAGACCTCCCGTATTGATATAGACATTTCTGGTCTTAAGTGAATCCGATGTCGACGACAGCTCCGTCCCGTCCCATGCCATAACGGTCGGCTTTACGATATTGGCGGAATAGGATGACTCCGAAGGGACTGCGGTAGTCATAAAGCCCGCATATGCGTAGGCGGATGTTTTGTAGGGGTAGGTTTCCTCGGACTCAAGGCTCTCACCCAGGATCACGTAGATCTTCTGCCCCACGCTGATCTCCTCGCAGTCCGAGATGTCTATGAGCGACTCCGCGCCCGTGGTAAAGCTCGTGGCGACGGGATCCTTCATGAGCAGCCTTCCACTCGAGGCATCGACCGCGTAAAAGCTGACCGGGTTGTCACCGGACTTTAGCGCGCACGGAACAAAGATCTCGTAGGCTCTCGCTCCCTCCAAAAGAGATACGGTGATCCTGAGCGAATCGCCCGTCCGCCTTTTGCTGTAGCCCTGAACCGTCCAGCCGCTCTCCCCCGCGAGATCAGGGTATTTTCCGTTCCCGAGCGAATCATATTGCTTTTGCGACGCAATGGCCAGATAGCCGTACTCTCCGGAGCCCGGATCATCGACAACCGTCCAGTGGGTCCCGGTCCGGTTGTCGGCCACCTCTGTCCTGACCATGAATTCGCTCTCGGGAGTCCCGCGCGCACATGCCTCCTCGTAATATCCCACGGGCAGGCTCTTCCGTTCGGTCGTAAGCACGGTGTACTCGTTTTGCTTTGAGGCCTTAATGTAATAAACGGTCACATCCGCCCCCGCACTCACCGTCACCATCTCCTCACACGGGACAAAGAGCATTGCCTCACGCGCATCCGCCGGGATCGTGATCTTGAAGCGCTCCCCTCCGAGATGCTCTGTCTGCGCCACCGTGTACACTCCGGCATTCGCGGGATTTGTTACACGCGAGTACGAGTTCGGAAATTTGTCGCTTTCCCCCGTCCAGACCCCCAGTAACGGGCGCGCGGCACCTGCAGGATCGTCTGCCGGCTTATAAGTGCTCCCTGCGTACTCGATCGTCCGGTCGGCGGTAAAAACGTGATCAAGGTCACTGCCTGCCGGTATCGCGATCGGTCCCACATCTTTAAGGATGTGAGTCGTGCCGCTCGCGGGGACATACCTCACATAAAGCCTGCGCGTCTCTATGGGGGCGGTTTTTCTGACGACCTTCACGTAGAAAACGACATCGGTCACATATTTGTCTGCTGTAAAAGACGGGCTCGCCCCGCTGCCCTGCCCCATGACACCGTACCTTCTGCCGTCACGAGCCTGCCCGGTCAGAGTGAGCTCTGCAGCAGTCCTCCCGGGGTCCCTGATGCTCTTCTGAGTGACCGCGGTCCTCTCGATATCCCATCCGTTCGTTCCGTAAAAGTACTTCACTGTTTCCCCGGGGCTTCCTTTTGCAAGCTCATAACCCGCCCCGTCAGTCGTTTTCAGGGGGTCGGCAAGATCACGGGCAGCATCGTTCCCTGCGAGTCTTGACAGGATGCCATCAAAGGGATCCTGTCCCATCCCGAGACTCACCGTTCCACCGTCGCGCACGAGCACCGGACTGTCGCTGTCTGAGGTAACGTACATAAAGCTCAGTCTTACACCGCTCCTCAGAGGCACCCAAACGCTTATATACGGCGTGTCGACCGAGACGCTCCTGCCGGCTTCGTCCACAATCTCCGTGGGAGTGACGGCGGGGTGCGCCACGCTTCCCGAGACCGTGAATCTCGTGCGAAATCCGGCTGCCCGGCCGCCACCCGGTCCGCTCGCCGCGTAAACATCCGGTGAGTCACCGGCAAATATCATAAGCCCTTTATATGCATCATAAATAACACCCCTGTTCTCAAAGAGTTCCTCATCAAGCATCAGGCTGAGGTTTTCCGGGCGCGCACCCTGCACCGGGGAATAATCGAGCTCTATAGGATTGTAGATCCCGAACCCGTCGGTTCTTTGGATCACATCTCTCCTTACCGTCCCCGACAAAGGATCCGTCCCGATCCTATAGTAGTGAACGACCACAGTCGAAGCTATAAGCCTTTCGTTTTGCAGTCTGAGGTACCTGTTAAAGAGTGCAGGAAGGTATTCGTTGTTGGTTGCGGACGCCCAGTGTGCCGCTTCCCGCATGTCGAAAAGAGTGGTCCGAACATCGGGGACGAGCACCCCCGAGCCGTCCCTGACATACCGCTCGCGCCTGTTGCTCAGAACTATCTGCCCGTTCGGCTGCTCCTGCGAGGTGGCAGTCATGATCTCCAGAATATGCGATGCGTAGATCCTCCAGTCACCTGTCGGCAGAGTTCCTCCGTCACATTCAAGATCAATGAGGCGGCCGACAACGCAGTCCTGTGCGATCTGCCCCGTACTGTCTCTGCGGAGAAAGTCACTGATGTAATAGTGACTCTCGATAACTCCGCCGCTGCCCGTGATATCCTTGCTGACCAGAGAGGACCCGCTCACGCGCCTGCGCCCTCCTGCCGAAGGCCCGCTCTCAAGCAGCGCCGAAGTCCTCTGCCTGACGACACTACCGAGCCCGGCCAAAAACACATCCACAAACCTCACAGACTCCTTTTCCCAGACACGGCTGTTCTCATCCATGTCGAGTGTGGGGATGTCGGACTCATCGGACCGGTTCTCAAGCGTAAAGCGCATTCCGACCGTCCTGTAGTAGACATACTCCGAGGTCGCGGACGCGGTATACGCCACCCCCTTTTTATCCGGGGCGCTCCCCGCCGGTCCCTCAAGCGCTGTCCGCGAACCGCCGTTAAGAGGATTATGATACTGAATCCACCAGAGCGTCCCCTCCGAAAGACGAACACTCCCATCGCCGCTCCAAATGTCGTTACCGGAGGCTACGTCATCCGCCGAGACGATATTGCCGTTGATCGTTTCGCCGTATCCCTCAGCTCCGGTCGAAGCTGCGGATCCGACGCTTATGTGATCGAATACGGCTGTCATGACCGAAAGTATCAGTATCAGAGAGATGATACGGGTAAGCTTATTCTTTCTTAACATACAGTGACAATTCCTCCTTAACAGTAAGATCGTTGTGATCATCCCCGCAGTCCTCAGGCCCG
The DNA here is from genome assembly GCA_016285135.1 of Lachnospiraceae bacterium. Lineage (GTDB taxonomy): Bacteria > Bacillota > Clostridia > Lachnospirales > Lachnospiraceae > RUG11977. The sequence continues at coordinate 2,502 of JAEEQC010000072.1, read as the reverse complement.
GGGACTCTCTTTGTGCAAGCGGTCAGTTCTTCGTCGTAGTGATCCATGAGCCTGTTGTAGTCCGCCGGACCTTCCGCCCGGACCTGCGCCGCTGTGGCCGAATCGCTGCAGGCGGATCTTCCGGCGGTAAGACTTCTCACACAAAGGAATGAAAGGATCTCGCCGATGACGAACACGCCCGTCAGTTGATCAGGAAACAATGTTGCGGCGACAGCCGCAGCCGTCATAAGCGTACACTCAAGAAAAGGACCGGCTCTTAAGAGAGTCATGGGAGACCTGACCGTGTCGTCCGAACACATGACGACATATCCTCCGAAAAGTGCAGATCTGTCAAAGCGGACTCTGCGAGTCCCTCCGAACGAAAGCACAACTCCGAACAGACAGAAGTGCCTCAGTTTGTAGCCCGTCAGAAGGCCTCCCATCATATGGCCGGACTCGTGAGCGATCACGGCTCCGACAAGCAGAACCAAAAAGATCGTGCAGGAAAGCAGTGCCCCTTTTACCACCGAAAAAGCATCTAAAGCGAGTGCTTCAGCGGCAACTTTGCCGGCAGACATATCCCCTTCCGGAACGGGATTCAAACTTCCGGGACCGAAAGCACTCAGGAAACGGATGATAAAGACGCCCAGAGCAATAAGAAAAGCGAAAAAATAAGAAAGATCGATAAACGGATCACAATCATGATGAACCATAAAGAACACCCCTGAAAAAAGAACATATCGAGGGTCACCGACAAACGCATTAATCCGACCCGCTCACGACTCAGATGGGACTAATGTGTCTCCTCTTTAACGGCGGTTTTCGCCGTAGATTCCTCGCCAAACACTTCAACGAAGTATCAGGCTCAAAAAACTGTCGACAACCCTGCAATACGTACCAGACGGCAGCGGAGAACACTGCCAAAGCAACAAGAAATACCTTCTCACGAACCGCACTTCGGAACCCCCTCTTCCTCGGTGCGAGATTACGAATTGTGAAGAATTGTGATTAAATTATATAAAAAATACACGAATAAACAAGTGGCGAATTGCACAAAAATCCGGGTCGATTTTTGTGCAAATAATCGATAAACAAAAATCTTGTGATTATCATGCTCAAAAAACAAATCCGGATGCTAAATCAGTGGAATCAAATCGGTGTTGCGTTTTGTGAATTGTATTTGCTAACTTCACGTTGTTGCGCACTCTTTTTGTTGGATATATTTGTTTTTATCGTGTTTGAAAATTTTTTTATTTTTTTTGAAATTTAGTGTTGACAATTTAGAATTAGTATGTCATAATACAGACATCAACAAGGACAGTTGATTAAAAAAACCAACAACGGAGTTTCCGGCAGACTCCTCCCCCTCATTATCTGCCGGAGAACAAAACTCCTCCTCCCTTACATCAGGGCGTAGATTCTCCCCAAATCTACGCTCTTCTTCCTTATTTGGACAATAACGCACGGTACTCTCCCGGTGCCATTCCTTTTTCATCCCTGAAGACTCTGTTGAAACTCGGGATACTCTGGAATCCTGAAAGCATCGCTATCTCGGTGAGTGTCAGATCGTTCTGCGCAAGAAGTCCCGTTGCCTTCTCAAGCCTGATCATGTTGAGCCACTTGCTGTAATTGAGGCCTGTGACGTTCTTAAATATTCTTGAGAAATAATCCTTACTGATCCCGGCAAGTTCTGCCATCGCGCTCTGCGAGAGATCGTCAGCCGTAAGGTTGTTCTTGATGTAGTCGGTGACCATGATCATCCGTCGCATGACATCGTCCGTGTAGCCGGTACGCCCTCCTGCGTCAAGCTCGGGAGCGAATTCTTCCCTGTGTTCATCAAGCGCCAGCATAAACTGCATGAGCAGCATACAGCATTTAAGCTCTCTGTCGGCGCCGTCCGAAAAGAAAGTCTCCTTCATCTTGTATACGATGGTCGTGAGCTGAGTCACCAGCTCCTTATGAGAGTTTATGCAGATCACATGAAGGTTTCTGTAGAAATGCATGATCCTTTGAAGATCAAAAAGAGTGTTCATAAACGCATTGCTGAACTGTATAACAAGCGACTTCTCCCTGTCGGCATCGATGATCGCATGCATCTCCATGGGCCATACAAGGACGAAATCTCCTTCGACAAGATCGTATGTGTTCTGATTGACCTTATAAATATTGGTCTTTCCGGGGCCAACAAGAAGGATCTCGCCGTAAGAATGCCAGTGTGCCTTGTAGCTGCGCTCCTTCCACCCCGTCGACATATTGAATGCGCTGAAGCTGTCAAACCCGTAACTCTCGTATTTGCTGTAATCCATAAGCCCACCTTTCATACCTGTGATGTGTTCAGGTCTCGCCTTTTCTCATTTCGGATCCGCCCCTGATGACAAGACCCGGCTCTCTCTTATGTCAGGCCTGATCCCGGTGACAGAAACCGGCATCTCTTATGCTCGATCCGTTCCGAAACTCAACTATACGATTATACAACAAAACACCCGCTTGTGCCACAAGCGGGTGAATCGTGCAATAGTCCAA
>JAEEQC010000245.1 GCA_016285135.1 Lachnospiraceae bacterium | reverse complement strand
TAGAGGCGACTATCATTCCTCCCGCGCTCGATATCACACTGTGCGCCACGTCGAATATGGCCATCGTGATATCAAAGGTATGGGTGATGATCGTAACTGCAACAAAGGTTTTGAAGATCCATTTCATAAAGATCCATGTATCGAAGTTCGCCAGATTGTTATGTTCGATGATGAGCTGTATCAGCTCATGACAGGCTATGATCGTTAAGATGATGCCCGCTATGGGCATTATGACGCTCTCCGAAATGCTCTTTATCATGGAAAAGATCGATGGCGAGAAGCTCGCCGGTGTTTTGGATGCATCGGCTGTGAGGGATACCGTTTCCACTTTTACCATCTCGATCGCTCCGGCTATATTCGTGACTACCCCTTCAACCAAGAGCTCATGCAGCCATTCACTGATTTTGTCGAAAATTCCGAACACTTCTTTTACCTCCTCTTCCTACCAATCACTTCAGCGAAGCCTCAGGAGATGTCTCCCGCGCTTCGCCGGAGTTTTCGGTGATGATCACGAGAAGATACCGGAAAGAAGCGGAATGAGTACGGCACCGATGAGTGCAACACCGCCGCCTGCAACAAGCTGCTTCATTCCCTGGCTCTTTGCTCCGGGGTTGTCGTTGCCGTAGCCTTCCATGAGGTTTATGCCGCCCCATACGCCAAGGCCTGCTCCGAGTCCGATAACAAGCTTCTGAAGAACATCAACTGCTGATGAAAAAAATCCCATGATTATAATCCTCCTGTTTTTTGATTAAATAACAAACCGGCAGTCGCTTCGGATCACTCCGTGGCTACTGCCGGTCTTCTCATAAGGATGCTATGCACCCTTCTTACTTAGACGCGCGGCTCGGAAGGCGTTTCGCCTTCGTCATCGCTCACTGCATCTGCGTCCACTACTTCGTAGACGTCTTCCTTATTCAGTTTTAACTCGTGATGAAGGAACTTCCCGACATCGAAATAGTTCCGCTCATCGGCATCCGAAGTAAGATGATAATTCGGATGCTTTGTCAGATCGTACTTATCTGACATGAAAGGTCTCACTCCTCGGAGCTGAAGGATACATTTGTTGCCGTCCATGACAGCGATCTCATCGACAGACATCAGGTCCTTACCGAGCTTATTGTAATTGAGAGAATGGTTCTCGTCCCTTCCTCGTGTTTCTCCTGTATTGTACGTATCGATCGTTTCCTTCCCGAGAGCCGCACTCAGATCCTTAAGGGTCGTGGGCTCCGAGCCTCCGAGGAACAACTGTGAATCCATGTTTCCGACTATGGTATCTGCATGATCTTTGTATATAGCCTTAAGCTGGCTTCGCGTTTGCAGTACCAGACAAGCCGAAATCTCACGGCTTCGTATCGTAGCGACAAGCTTCTCCAGATTCGGGATCTGTCCGATGTTTGCCGCTTCGTCGATCAGGCATCTGACATGTATGGGAAGTCTCCCGTGATACACATCATCCGCTTTCTCGCAAAGTAAGTTAAAGAGCTGCGTATATACCATGGCGATAAGAAAATTAAAGGTCGGATCGTTGTCGCTCATGATTAGAAACAACGCCGTTTTCTTATCCCCGAGGGTATCAAGCTCGAGCTCGTCGTAAGATGTGATCTCACGTAGCTCTGCTATATCGAAGGGCGCCAGGCGCGCCCCGCAGCTCACAAGAATACTCTTGGCCGTCTTTCCGGCCGCAAGTTTGAACTTGGCATATTGGCGTACAGCGAAGTGGTTCGGATCCTTCTTCTTGAGCCTGTCGAACATCCTGTCCACGGCATTCTTGAAGTCTTCATCGTCCTCACGCACTTCAAAAGCATTGATGAACTCGATCATCGTCGCGAAGTTCTTCTCTTCGGTCGGTGCCTCATAGTAGATGTAACCGATGAGTGCCGTATAAAAGAGAGTCTCCGCTTTCTCCCAGAATGGATCGTTACCGTTGCCCTCGCCCTTTGTATTCGAGATAAGAGCCGTCACGAGTTTCAGGATGTCCTTCTCGGAATGGATGTACATGAAAG
>JAEEQC010000071.1 GCA_016285135.1 Lachnospiraceae bacterium | reverse complement strand
TACGGTAACAGCAGGAAGTGAAGGCATTTTAACATCCGCTCTTACCGGAACTGTCGGTGAAAGTGAAACGGTTTATGTAATATCAGGTGCCGACGGAACCGTAAATAAAGTGATCTCTGACGGACAGGATTGTACCGGACGTGAGCTTCCCGTATCGATCAAAGTGGGATATACACTTGACGGACAGCCCGTATCACCGCAGGAGATCGCCGGAAAGAGCGGACATGTAGTCATAAGATATGATTACAGAAACGATGAGTATACGGATGTGGCAATAGGAGGAAAAGAGGAAAGAATAAACGTTCCTTACGCAGTCCTTACCGGAATGGTACTCGAAAACGATGTGTTCGAAAATGTAACAGTTACAAACGGAAAGCTTTTTGATGACGGCAGCCGCTATATTGCGGCCGGAATTGCATTCCCGGGTCTTTCGGATGCACTCGGAGTCGGAAGCGATCTGATCGAAATTCCCGATCACTTCGAGATAAGTGCGGATGTTAAGAATTTTGAGCTTAACATGACGCTTTCCCTTGTGACAAACGACATGCTTGACAGCCTGAATTCTTCCGAGTTTTCATCACTCGATCTTCCCACAGACCAGATCGATGTGCTTTCTAAAGCTGCAGATCAGCTTTCGGACGGATCAAAGACACTTTATGACGGCCTTTGCACGCTGCTTGAAAAAACATCGGCTCTCTCTGACGGAGTGGCAACTCTTTCCGCAGGTGCAAAAGACCTTAAAGATGGTGCAAAAGAGCTTGATAAGGGTGCGGGAGCTTTGAAGAAGGGTGCAGCGAATCTTGAGTCGGGTCTTTCGACACTCACTTCAAACAACGAAACCTTAAACAACGGAGCCAAGCAGGTTTTTGAAAGCCTTCTCGCGACAGCTCAGAACGAGCTTGCGGCAGCAGGTCTTGATATTCCCGCGATGACAGTCGACAATTTCGGTGAAGTTCTTGATTCGGTCATCGCTTCACTCGATGAAACAAATGTTTATGCACAGGCTCAGAGCGCTGTTGCCGCAGCCGTTGAAGCCAATCGCGAATACATCACCGCTCAGGTAACCGAGGGTGTTAAAGCTCAGATAACGGCTGCTGTAATGAAAAACTTTGAAGGCATGGATCCGGAGCTCGCAGCGGGACTTGCTGAAGCTGCAGTCGAAGAAAAAATGAAGACTGATGAGATACAGCTTATGATCGCGCAGAAGACTGACGAGCAGATCGAAGCTCTGATAGCACAGAATATGGCCGGCGATGAGGTTCAGGGTAAGCTTGCGGCTGCTTCGGAAGGAGCAAAGAAAGTGATCGGACTCAAAGCATCTCTCGATAATTACAATACGTTCTACTTGGGACTCAAAACCTATACGGCAGGTGTTGCGAAAGCCGCTAAGGGTGCAGATTCGTTAAAGAGCGGGGCTGCAACGTTAAAGGACGGTACAAAAGCTCTTTCATCGGGTGCGGGTGATCTCTGTACAGGTGTAGGTACTCTCGAAAAAGGTGTTGAAGCATTCGGTACCGGCGTAACACAGCTTAAGGACGGTTCCAAGACACTGGCTGACGGAATGAATGGTTTTAACGAACAGGGAGTACAGAAGATCGTCTCTGTACTTGACGGAGACGTAAGCGACCTGATGGAACGTGTTAAGGTTCTTGAGGGCGTCACCGATACATCCGGTGACGGGTCGGAAGCTTCCGAAAAGAAGGGAGTTAAGTATATTTACCGCACAGAGGAGATCATGCCCTGATCGGATACTGAATATTAAATAAATCCCCTAATCGCTCATTTCTGATAAAAGGTCGGAAATGAGCGATTTACGGTATCGTATTTCGCAGATCCTAAGGTTTTTGATCGTCTTTTGTGTAAGCATGTTTATATTGCGTTAAGCACGGAAAAAACATATAATAATGATTGGTGCCGGCGTTGACGGCATCTTTAAAAGGACAATCGAAAGGAGTTTACACATGGGACTTATTAAAGCAGCTCTCGGAGCAGCCGGCGGCGTTCTTGCCGATCAGTGGAAAGAATTCTTTTATTGCGAGGCAATAGACAAGGACATTCTTGTTGTTAAGGGACAGAAGATGATCGGATCCCGTTCTTCGAACACTAAGGGAAGCGACAACATCATCAGCAACGGCAGCGGTATCTGTGTAGCAGACGGACAGTGCATGATCATCGTTGATCAGGGCAAGGTGGTTGAATTCTGCGCAGAGCCCGGCGAGTTCACATACGACACATCAACCGAGCCCAGCATCTTTGCAGGCAGCCTCGGAAAGAGCATCATCGAGTCGTTCAAGACATTCGGAAAGCGTTTTGCATACGGCGGTGACACAGGCAAGGATCAGAGAGTTTACTACTTCAACACAAAGGAGATCATCGACAATAAGGTCGGAACTCCCAGCCCTGTTCCTTTCAGAGTCGTTGACACCAACATCGGTCTTGATATCGACATCAGGATGAGATGTAACGCAGTTTATTCTTACAAGATCACCGATCCGCTTCTTTTCTACACAAACGTTTGCGGTAACGTGACCAATACATATGATCGTTCCGAGATCGATGCTCAGTTAAAGAGCGAGCTCCTTGCGGCACTCCAGCCCGCATTCAGCAAGATCTCCGATCAGGGCATCCGTTACAGCTCGATCGCAGGTCATACACTTGAGCTTGAGAAGGCTCTTCGTGAAGTACTTGTTGAGAAGTGGACCAACAACCGCGGTATCACACTTCATACCTTCAACATCAACTCGATCAATGCGGATCCTCAGGACGAGGAGATGATCCGTCAGGCACAGAGGAATGCTATCTACCGCGATCCTACCATGGCAGCCGCTACACTTGTCGGTGCACAGAGCCAGGCTATGCAGGATGCAGCCAAGAACTCTGCAGGTGCTATGACAGGCTTTATGGGCATGGGCATGGCAGCTCAGGCCGGCGGAGTGAACGCTCAGAACCTCTTCGCAATGGGTCAGCAGCAACAGGCAGCAGCACCCGCAGCACCCGCTGCAGGTTCCTGGACATGCCAGTGCGGCACGGTAAATACAGGCAAGTTCTGCAGCAACTGCGGATCACCTGCTCCCGCGCCCGCAGGAAACTGGACATGCAAGTGCGGAACTGTAAACACGGGCAAGTTCTGCAGTAACTGCGGTTCACCCAGAGCATAATTATTTACAACGCGTATTGTTACCCCAAGTGTTCTTTTGCGGAGCACTCGGGGTAATATGAGGTTGAGTGGGAGTAATCCTGCTCGATTTGATAAGGAGATAACCATGGCATTACTTGAATACAAGTGTCCATGCTGTTCGGGTGCGATAGAGTACAACAGTACGGTCGGCAAGATGAAGTGCCCCTATTGCGATACCGAATTTGAGATGGAGACTCTTAAGGAAATGGATGAAGCCATTTCCGAAGATACCGTGAACGATGATCTCTCATGGGATACCAAAGCCGGTTCGGAATGGTCCGACAGTGAGGCTTCGGGTGTTGTGAGCTATGAGTGCAAGTCCTGTGGAGCAAAGATCACATTTGACGCTACAACAACAGCTTCTTCTTGTCCTTTCTGCGACAACCCGATCGTTATGACGGCGGGATTCGTGGGCGGACTCAAACCCGACTTCGTCATTCCTTTCAAGCTTGACAAAAAGGCTGCAAAGGAAGGCTTCTTAAAGCATCTTACGGGCAAGAAGCTCTTACCCAGAGTATTTAAAGATCAGAATCATATCGATGAGATCAAGGGTGTCTACGTTCCTTTCTGGATCTTTGATTCGGATGCGGACGCCAACATGGTTTTCAAAGGAACCAAGGTTCATCGTTATACTTCGGGATCTTACGATGTTACCGAGACGAGTTACTACAGAGTTCTTCGCTCCGGTAATATGTCGTTCGCCAACATCCCCGTTGACGGATCCGAGAAGATGGATGATGCCCTCATGGATTCGGTTGAGCCTTTCGATGTTTCGCAGGGCGTAGAGTTCCAGTCGGCCTATCTTGCGGGATATTGTGCCGATAAGTACGATGTCTCCGCCGAGGAGTCTATTGAGCGCGCCAACAAGAGAATCCGTAACAGTACAGAGGCGGCATTCAAGGCTACGGCTTCCGAGTTTACGACTCTTACCACTGAAGCCAACAACATTAAACTCAGCAACGGTAAAACTCGTTACGCACTTCTTCCTCTGTGGATCCTCAACACCACATGGAACGGAGAGAAGTATGTGTTCGCCATGAACGGACAGACAGGCAAGTTCGTAGGAAACCTTCCTTGTGACAAGGGACTTTACAAGAAGTATCTCTTCTCAACGGCAGGTATCGCTACGGTCATCATCGCGGCAGGTTGGTATGCACTCAAGCTGCTCGGGATTCTGTGAAAGGGGGTAAAGACATGAAGAAAGACATTAAAGCTTTGATCTTTACCACCTTATGCATGGTGGTGGCATGCCTGTTCATGTTTGCAGGCGGATCGACCCCGGTAAGTGCTGCAGAAGAAACCGAGAAGGTCGGCAAGGGCTGTTCGGAAAACTACAGGATCTACGATTACACGGACGCCATCGAAGACGGCGAGGAAGCAAGACTCGAACAGCGTCTTTGGGACATCAGTAAAAAGTACGGCGTGGATATCGCGGTAGTTGTTGACTGGGAAAGACCGAGCTCCATTGAGACCGGTTATTCAAGCAAGGACGAAGTTTGGAGAACCAACGAGTACGCCCACGAGTTCTACAACGAATTCGAGTACTCCGATGACGGCGTGATCTTCATGCTCGTTCAGTCGGACAGATCGTGGGGGATCCAGGGCTTCGGAACTCTTGAGAAAACGATCGGGAAAAAGTACGATTCGATCTTTGAGGAGATGAAGAGTAACCTTTCCGCGGACCGTTACGGTGCTGCGGTAGATGATTTCGCGGACGAGATGGAAAGCCTGCTTGAAGGCTTCAAATCTCAGTGGATCAAGGATCTCGCGTTCATCATCGTTGTTTCGCTCGTGATCTGACTTATCATCGGTCGCATCAGGGCAAGTGCTTTGAAGGCACAGCTCAAGAGCGTTGCGGTCAAGACCGAGGCTTCGGACTACATCGTTCCCGGAAGCTTCAACCTCAGGAATTCACGTGACTTCTTCCTCTACAAGACTGTTTCGAGAGTCAAGAGAGAGTCCTCGTCGAGCAGCGGTTCTTCGCACTCGTCGGGCGGAAGGTCATCTTCGGGTGGCGGCGGACACTATTGATCTGCCACATAAGCGTTAAAGAATTAAATATGCGGCTTGCACATTACCGTGCAGGCCGCCTTTTTTGTGCGATAAACGAAAGCCGTCTGTTACAAGCTTGCATACTCGCTCATCTTAACGGGTTATCGGATATAATTAAATAAATAGATGACATTTTTCAGAGGATATAATATAATGATTGGTGTTTACAATGATAATTAGAGGAGGCAGTTATGGGTTTTTTCAAAGATATTAACGGAGACGCCGAAAACAATGTCGACGATCTTGTGAATGTTTCCACAGATGAGGATGTAGATGCTTCTCTGCTTGAGAGCCTTTTTGACGGCAACGGCGACAGTGATGACATCGCAGTCGTAGACGAGGCGTATGACATCGAGGACGCTTCGACGGCTCCCGAGGAGGTCGCAGAACCCGAGCCTGAGGAACTTCCCGCAGAAGATGTGTTTGCGGCAGAGCCGGAGACAGCGGCAGTCGAAGAAGCACCTGCGATCGAGGAGGAGCCTGTGGCAGTAGAAGAGCCTGCGGTAAGCTCTTTCAAGGCCCTTGAGGAGGAAGCACCCAAAGCACCCGCTCCCGCACGCAGCGGATCGAATGACGATCAGGTGACCGTTATCACCAAGGGAACAACCATCAACGGTTCGATCATTTCGGATTGCTCTTTGAACGTCATGGGAACGATCAATGGCGACATCGAGTGTGTCGGCAAGCTTACGATCTCGGGTAACGTTGCCGGTAATTCAACAGCATCCGACGTTTTTGTCAGCGCCAAGAGACTCAACGGCAACATCGACAGCGAAGGTACTGTTAAGGTTGGCCTCGGGACGGTTGTTGTCGGAGACATCAAAGCAGGTTCGGCAGTTATTGCCGGAGCCGTTAAGGGAGAGCTTGATATTCAGGGACCTATCGTTATCGATTCGACAGCGATCATTAAGGGCAACGTCAAGGCTAAGTCTGTTCAGATGAACAACGGAGCTATCCTCGAAGGATTCTGCTCGCTTATTTACTCGTCTGTCAGCGTGGACGACATCTTTGAATGATAGAGACAGAGGATCCGGTACATGGCTAGATTTAACAGAATTATGATAAAGCTCAGCGGCGAGGCTCTCGCCGCTGAAAAAAAGACAGGTTTTGACGACGCAACCTGCCTTGCTGTTGCAAAACAGATCAAGAGCGTTGTCGAGAGCGGAACTCAGGTGGCGATCGTTATCGGAGGAGGCAACTTCTGGAGAGGCAGGACCGGCGGCGGGATCGACAGACTCAAGTCCGATCAGGTCGGCATGCTCGCGACCGTCATGAACTGCGTGTTCATGTCTGAGATCCTTCGCACTGTCGGTGTGAAGACCCGCGTTTATACTCCGTTTATCTGCGGAGATATCGCGAAGCTCTTTAACAAGGACGACGTGGTAGAGGATCTTGAGAACGGAAGAGTGGTCTTCCTTGCGGGAGGCACCGGACATCCCTACTTCTCGACAGACACGGCCTGTGCACTTCGTGCGATCGAGCTTGATTGTGAGAGCATTCTTATGGCTAAGTCGATCGACGGTGTATACACAGCCGATCCCGAGAAGGATCCGACGGCAGTCAAGTATGACACGATCTCTCTTAAAGAGGTCATTGCCAAGGGACTCGGTGTTATCGATGCAGCATCCGCAGTACTTTGTAGCGAGAACAAGATGCCGCTTCTCATCTTCTCACTCAACGAGGAGAATTCGATCATCAGAAGCGCAGCCGGCGAGAAGACCGGAACAGTTGTTACGGTTGATTGACCGGGAACAGAAACAGACGGGACCATACGAGGAGGTTTACACATGGACGAGAGATTTAAAGTATTTGAAGAGAAGATGAAAAAGACTATCGACGTACTCAGCGAGGAGTACGCATCGGTCAGAGCGGGCCGTGCCAATCCCCACCTTATCGACAAGATCAAGGTTGATTACTACGGAACACCTTCACCCATTAATGCAGTGGCTAACGTTTCCGTTCCCGAAGCAAGGATCATTCAGATCCAGCCTTGGGAGTCGAAGATGATCAAGGAGATCGAGAAGGCCATCAACATGGCTGAGATCGGTATCAATCCCACCAACGACGGCAAGGTCATCAGACTTGTGTTCCCCGAGCTTACTGAGGACAGACGTAAGGAGCTCGTTAAGGACGTTAAGAAGAAGGGTGAGGATGCCAAGGTTGCTCTCCGCAACATCAGACGTGATGCCAACGATCTTGCAAAGAAGCTCGGAAAGGCTTCGGAGATCTCCGAGGACGTTCAGAAGCAGATCGAGGACGATATCAACAAGATCACCGAGAAGAATGTCGGTGACGTAGACAAGATGATCGAAAGCAAGAGCAAAGAGATCATGACTGTATGATACCCCGCAATAGGTGAAAAGGTGGTCGGGAGTGGTGACATTCCCGACCGGTTTTTTTGAACCTGTACGGATATAGAGGTAAAACATGGCTAGGAAGACAAAGGAAGAGGCCGCTCCGCTTAAGATTCCCGAGCATGTCGCGATAATCATGGACGGCAACGGGCGCTGGGCCAAGAAAAGGCTGCTCCCGAGAAGTGCCGGTCATTCGGCGGGCAGCAGGACGGTCGAGCAGATCTGCGACGATGCCTGGTCGCTCGGGATCAAATACCTGACTGTATATGCATTTTCCACGGAGAACTGGAAAAGGTCGGACAGTGAGGTCGCAACGCTTATGGACCTCCTGCGCAAGTACATGAAGAACTGCCTGGAACGCAGCAGGAAGAACAACATGAAGGTCTGTGTTATCGGCGACGTTACGAGGCTTGACGAGGATCTTCGAAACAGCATTGCCGAGCTTACACTTGAGTCGGCCGGCAACACAGGACTCTGCTTCACGGTAGCATTAAACTACGGCGGAAGAGACGAGCTTGTCAGGGCTTTTAAAAAGATGATGGCGGAATGTGAGAGCGGCAGGCTTTCGGAGGCGCAGGTCACCGAGGAAACCGTCTCGGGATATCTTGACACAGCAGGGATGCCCGATCCCGATCTTGTGATCCGTACAAGCGGCGAGATCAGGCTTTCGAACTTCCTTCCGTGGCAGTCGGCTTACTCCGAGCTCTACTTCACCGACGTGCTCTGGCCCGATTTCGACAAGAAGGAACTCATAAAGGCGATCGAGTACTACAACAAAAAAGACAGACGTTTTGGGGGTCGTAATGAAGAATAAAGACAGCGGATTAAAGCATTCTTTCTGGGTGAGGTTCGGAAGCTCGACCGTGCTCATGATCATCACCATCCTTTCCATGGTTTTCGGCGGATACGTTCTTTTCGGAGTATTGTTCGCCATAACGCTTATAGGCCTCTTTGAGCTCTACAGAGTGGTCGGCGTACAAAAAAGCGCTGCCGGGATCGTGGGATACCTGGCCGCTGCGGCACTTTACTTTTCTGTCATGGAATGCACACAGGAGCTTGGGATCATAACGGGATGTAACCTTGTAGGCGGAACACTCCCTGTTATCATCGGAGTTCTTACGGTGCTTCTGCTTGCTGTTTACGTGCTTGCGTTCCCGAAGTTCAATTCCGAACAGATCACGATGGTGTTCTTCGGGTTCTTCTATGTGGCACTTACCATCTCGTATATTTACAGGCTCAGGATCAGTGACGCCGGTGCATACAGTGTATGGCTTATCTTCATCTCTTCTTGGGGAGCCGATACTATGGCATATCTCACCGGTATCCTGATCGGAAAGCACAAGATCGCACCCGTTCTGTCTCCCAAGAAGACAGTGGAGGGATGTATCGGAGGAGTTGTCGGAGCTACTCTCATCGGCCTTATTTACTCGCTGATCTTTAAGGACGATCTTTCGAAGGTTTACGATAACCCTGTGCTCCTCTTTACTATCGTGAGTGCGGTGGCTTCCGTGGTATCGATGATCGGCGATATGGCGGCTTCGGCCATCAAGCGCAATAAGGACATCAAGGATTACGGTTCGCTCATACCCGGTCACGGCGGGATCCTCGACAGGTTTGACAGCGTCATCTTTGTGGCTCCCATCATCTATTTCCTGCTTAAGTTTATCGGATAAGGATTTTTATGAAGGATATTATTGTTTTGGGGTCGACCGGTTCGATCGGAACACAGACCCTTGAGATAATCGAAAAACGCGGAGGCTTCAGAGTCAAGGCTCTTGCGGCATACGGCAGTGTTGCTCTCATGGAAGAGCAGGTCAGGAAATTTAAGCCCGATATATGCTGTATGTACACAGAGAGCGCGGCTAAGGATCTTAAGGAGCGCCTTCGTGACGTGCCGGTCAGGATAGTCACCGGGATGGAAGGACTCTGTGAGGCTGCCGTTTGCGGCGGACCCGGATCACTCGTTGTTACCGCCATTGTCGGAATGATCGGTATCGAGCCGACTCTTGCGGCTATGGACACGGGCTGTGACATCGCACTCGCAAACAAGGAGACCATGGTCTGCGCCGGTCACCTGATCACAACTCACAAATGGAACGAGTCGCACTTTATCCGTCCCATTGACAGTGAGCATTCGGCAATCTGGCAGTGTCTCGAGTGCGGTAAGAAAGAGGAGGTTGCGAAGATCCTTCTCACCGCTTCGGGCGGACCTTTCCGTACCAAGACCTATGATGAGCTTAAATCCGTCACTGCGGCCGATGCTCTTTGCCATCCCAACTGGGCGATGGGCAAAAAAATCACCATCGATTCCGCTACAATGGTAAACAAAGCACTTGAAGTGATGGAAGCACGCTGGCTCTTTGATGTTGCTGTTGATGACATCGAGGTTGTAATCCAGCCCGACAGCATCATACATTCGGCCGTTGAATTTATCGACGGTTCGATCATGGCCCAGCTTGCGCCTCCCGACATGAGGGTTCCGATCCAGCATGCTCTTTATTATCCGAACAGGCTTGAGACTCCGCTTGAACATCGCATGAGCCTCGCCAAGCTCGGCTCGATCAGACTTGAAGCTCCTGACATGAACGTTCTTAAGGGACTTCCTCTCGGAATGGAAGCCGCAAAGGGCGGAAGCGGCATGTGCACGGTATTCAACGCTGCCAACGAGATCGCCGTAGCAGCATTTCTTGAAGGAAAGATCGGCTTCCTCGGAATATATGATATAATAGAAAAGTGCATGAGAGAGATCCCTGCCGAAAGGGAGCCTTCTCTTGCGAGAATATTTGAACTTAAGGCAAGTACTTTCGAGCTTGCGCAAAAGCTCGTCGGTTCCATATAAGCATCAGGCGTGTCCGTAGCTTTGCGAGCATTGCTAAATCCAATCGGATGCGTACACACGGTATTAAATGAGTACAGTTGTCAGTATAATCTTCGGGATATTTCTTCTCGGATTGATAATCATCTTTCATGAATTCGGTCACTTCCTTATGTGCAAGATGTACAACGTGGCCGTGCCCCAGTTTTACGTGGGCTTCGGGCCCAAGCTGTGCAGCTTCAAAAAGGGAGAGACCCTCTTTTCAATCAGACTTCTGCCCTTCGGAGGAGCATGTCAGATGGCATCTCCCGAGGATCCGGATGTTGATCCCGAAAGGACCATAAACAGCAAGAAGCCGCTCATCAAGCTCTGCATATATGCGGCAGGACCGATATTCAACTTTATTCTGGCGTTTCTTGTGAGTCTGATCGTGATCGGATTTGTGGGTTACGATTCTCCCGTTGTCACGAGGGTGAGCGAGAACGGTCCCGCCTACGAAGCAGGACTTCGCCCGGGTGATGTCATCACGGGCTACAACGACATGTCGGTTCATCTCGGAAGAGAGCTGGCGGTAGAGCTCCGCTACGATCCGATCGACGGCAGTCCGATCG
>JAEEQC010000244.1 GCA_016285135.1 Lachnospiraceae bacterium | reverse complement strand
GGTTGTGCTCACAGTGTCGCTTATCAATACGGGCGTCTCCGGCGTGCTCGGAGTTTTAAGCGCCATAGTCCTTTTTATCGGTGGAATACTTGTCGCCGCAGGACTTTTCCTGATCATGGCGGCCATAAGCTTTATCTGGGTCGGCAATTCGAGACTGGACGAGATCTCATCGAGTGTCAGCAACTTCGGAAATTATCCGCTTCAGATCTTCGGACAGGGCTTAAGGATCGTGATGGCATTTGTGATCCCTGCCGGGATGATCGGATCGCTTCCGGCCGAGGTACTCTTAAAAGGAGTCGAGCCACTTTACTTTCTTGGGCTCATCCCGTGCGTACTGGTGCTCATGTTCGGAGTATGGATCTACAACCGTATGATAAAGCGCTATGAGGGCGTCGGAGGCTGATATAAGGGAATTCAGAATAAAGGAAGACTTACTATGGAGATCATAAGCGTTAAAAACTTAAGAAAAACATACAAAACGTACAAACGCAGCGAGAAGGGCTTTTTAAAGAGCTTCTTTAAGAGAGAAAAGGTCCTTGTGAATGCGGTGGACGGGATTTCGTTCGAGGTTGAAAAGGGAACGATCGTCGGCATGCTCGGACCAAACGGAGCCGGAAAGTCGACGACCATAAAGATGCTGTGCGGCGCACTGTTCCCGACCGAGGGAGAGATCAGTGTCATGGGCTACTCGCCCGCGAAAGAAAGAGCGAAGTACGTTAAAAAGATCGGTGCCGTGTTCGGACAGCGTTCGCAGCTGATCTTTGACATCCCGCCCGTTGACAGCTTTGCGATGAATAAGGCGATCTACGGGATACCGGATGACGAGTACGAGAAGCGCCTTGCCGAGATGGTGGAGCTTTTCGGGATCGCGGATGTCATCAACAAGCCCACCCGAGTCCTGTCGCTCGGCGAAAGGATGAAGTGCGAGATCGTAATGGCTATGCTGCACAAGCCCGAGGTGGTCTTCCTCGACGAACCCACCATCGGACTCGATGTGATCGCGAAGGCTACGATCAGAGACACCATCAAAAAGATGAATGCCGAGGGCGTGACATTTATTCTTACGACCCATGACCTCGGAGATGTTGAGGAGCTTGCTGAGAGAGTCATCGTCATCAACCACGGCAAAAAGATCTTTGATGACAAGCTGCACGAGCTCAAGCTCCTGCTCGGCAACAAAAAGATCGTTGATATTTCGCTTACCGCTCCTTTTGAGGGGGATGCGATAGACGGAATACCGGTCAGCAAGAATGAGGACGGAACAAAGATCTCTGTTGAGCTTGACCTTGATAAGACTGAGGTCAAGGAGTTCCTTTCGAGACTCGGAAAGGCAGTCGATTTTTCCGATATCGAGATCAAGGAACTTCCGATGGAAGAGATCATCACCAGGCTTTATACCGAATGATCATGTAAAAAGTAAATAAAGAATCTCAATTGACAATTTTTCTTTTGCAACATATAATACCGAGTAGTTTCGGCGATGAAGATGTGTAAGTAGTATCTTTGAACCCCTCCGACAGAGAGTCGCGTCACGGGCTGAGAGCGCGGCGGAGAAAGCGAAGACACGAATTTCAGCATCGGAGCCTTCCCGTGAAAACAGATTTTGGTTAAACGGGATGCAGGCGCAGCATTACGGCGCGAAAGTGCGGACTTATCACATAAGCGTTAGGTCCGAAACAGGGTGGTACCGCGGATTTAAAGATTCGTCCCTTCAGGAGATTTCCTGAAGGGATTTCTTATTCATAAGAGGAGGAACGATCATGGATATCAACGAACTGACAGCGAAGCTCTCGGCCATCAAGGAAGAAGTGCTTTCTGACATCAAAGGACTCGCAAGCTCAAAGAGCGTGTACGAGTACAAGAAGGGGATAATGGACCCGAAGGCCGGTAAGATCGGAACGCTTATGCGTGAAATGGGCAAGATCCCCAACGAGCTCAAAGCAGACTACGGCAAGGCCGTTAACGAGATCAAGAACTGGGCGTCGGAGCGCTTCGATGAGCTCGATGCGAAGCTTAAAGAGGCCGAGATGCGTGCCAGGTACGAC
>JAEEQC010000070.1 GCA_016285135.1 Lachnospiraceae bacterium | reverse complement strand
AAACGACCATACTGTACATGCTCTTTCCGAGAGCCTGGAACAGCGTACCCGTCACTATACAGAAGGCCGCTATCGGGAAGTGAACGCTTATGATCCTAAAGGCGGTGATCCCCATCCCGGTCATGGTATCCGATGCCTCAAAGAACGAGAGCATTACCTGAGGGATCGAGAGGAAAAGGACAGTTCCGACGCCCATGATGGCAGTGGCGTAGCCCCACGCAAGACGCCAGGCCTTCATCATCCTGTCGCGACGCTTGGCACCGAAGTTGTAGGCAATGATCGGCACGATACCGCCGTTGAGTCCGAAGATCGGCATGAATATGAAGCTCTGCATCTTGTAATACGCACCGAACACGGCAACTGCCGTCGAGGAGAATCCGATGAGCACCTTGTTCATGACATAGTTCATGATAGAACCGATAGCCTGCATGATCATGGAAGGGATACCGATACGAAGGATATCAAGGATCATCCGCAGATCGGGACGGAAGCCCTTCATCGAGATGTCGATATCGGGGTTTTTGTGGTGGTTGAAGTAGATCGCCAAGCAGGCAGCCACGCACTGACCGATGACGGTTGCAACAGCGGCGCCGGCGACACCCATTTCGGGGAGTCCGAAATATCCGAAGATCAGGATGGGATCGAGGATAATGTTTATGATGGCACCCGTGCCCTGTGTGATCATCGAAAGGACGGTCCTGCCGGTTGAAACAAGGAGCCTCTCAAACATGAACTGGGCAAACACGCCGAACGAGCAGGTCGCGCAGATCGTGAGGTAGGAAACCCCGTAGTCAATGATCGATTCAATCTCGGTCATCGAGTGGTAGAAGGGTTTGATCAGGAAGAGTCCTACAAGCAGGAAGATCAGGTAGCATATCAGCGACAGGAAGATACCGTTCCTGGCCGAGAGATTTGCCCTGTCCCTGTCTTTGCTTCCGAGAGCCTTTGAAAGGATCGCATTGACTCCGACACCGATACCCATGCCGAGAGCCACAAGCAGCAGCTGGATAGGGAAAGCCATAGAAACGGCCGAAAGCGCATCCTCGTGGATTCTTGACACAAAGATGCTGTCTACTATATTATAAAGTGCCTGAACAAGCATGGACGCCATCATCGGCAGAGACATGGTGATGAGGAGCCTGTTTATGGGCATCGTACCCATCTTGTTCTCTTCTGCCCTGCGAACGGCGGGTTCCGTTCCGTTATCGGAAGGCATTATGCTGTTGTTTTCAAAATCGTCTTTCATAATTAAAGTACGGTTCCTTTTTATAGTGATGTGTGTGGCCCGGCAAGTCCGGGCACAAAGATGGATAAATAACCTAGGTTTCATATTATACATGAAGTAGAATTCTAATCAAGCATTATATTTTGGAAAAAAATCGAGGAGGATACATGAAAGGTATTATTCTTGCGGGAGGGACGGGCACCCGTCTTCACCCTCTTACACTAGTGACTTCCAAGCAGCTTCTCCCTGTTTATGACAAGCCCATGATCTACTACCCCCTCAGCGTCTTAAAAAGCGCGGGGATCACGCAGATCCTTATTATTTCAACGCCTATGGACACTCCGAGATTCGAAGGGCTCTTCGGGGACGGCAGCGAACACGGACTACAGCTGTCGTACAAAGTTCAGCCCTCCCCCGGGGGACTTGCTCAGGCATTCACGCTCGGCAAGGATTTCATCGGGAAAGATGCATGTGCGATGATCCTCGGAGACAACATCTTCTATGGCAAGGGCCTGACCGCGAAGCTTAAGAAAGCAGTGAAGGAATGCGAGGCAGGAACCGGAGCCACTGTTTTCGCATATAAAGTAAAGGACCCCGAGCGCTTCGGCGTGGTGGGCTTTGACAGCAAAGGTAATCCCGAATCCATCGAGGAGAAGCCGAAGAACCCGAAGAGCAGCTACGCAGTCACAGGTCTCTACTTCTATCCTGCGGGTGTCTCGAAGCGGGCAGAGAAGCTGAAGCCTTCGAAACGCGGAGAGATCGAGATCACTGATCTGACGAACACCTACCTTAAAGAAGGAAGGCTCCGAGTCGAGCGTCTCGGGAGAGGTTACAACTGGATCGATGCGGGAACAGTAGAGTCGCTGAGAGCAGCGGGCGAGTTTGTCCGCAGAAAACAAAGAGAGACGGGGTGTCTTATCGGTAATTTAGATTGAAGGTTCGGGCAGAAAAAGTGCAGGAAAAAAGGGACAGAACAAAAAGATGAGATATTTGGTTACAGGAGTTACGGGACAGCTCGGAGCGGAGGTCGCTGCAGAGCTTTTGTCCCGGAAAGAAACGGTCTTCGGGTGCGGAAGGAAACAGGAAGCTCCCCGGGAGCTTGCGGACCGGCCCGGGTTTTCGTACCGGTCTTTTGATCTGGCGGACGAAGTGAGCCTCAAGACCGCTTTCGTGGCGGCACTTCCCGATGCGGTCATCCACTGCGCGTCCTGGACGGCGGTCGATGAAGCGGAAAAAGAGGAGAACCGTGAAAAGGTCACACAGATCAATGTCGACAGCACGCGTCTGCTCGCCGGTCTTTGCGCGGCACACGGAGCAAAGCTTCTCTATATAAGTACGGATTACGTGTTCGGCGGCGAGGGAGAGAACCCCTACGATGCCGATTGTGAGGATTTCAATCCTCTTAATGTTTATGGTGCCACAAAGCTTGAAGGCGAGAAGGCGGTGAGGGAAACTCTCTCTGAACACTTCGTGGTCAGAGTATCCTGGACCTTCGGAAAGTACGGTGACAATTTTGTCGAGAAAATGCTCAGGGTTGCGCGCGGAAGGCAGGAAGTGAGCGTCGTGGACGATCAGTTCGGAACGCCCACATATACGTCAGACGCCGCAAGAACGATCTGTGATATCGCGGAGTCCTCGGAGTACGGAACCTACAATCTTGCCGCTTCGGGCGGATTTGTTTCGAGAGCCGGCTTCGCCCGGGAGATCTTTCGGGCAGCGGGAATCGATGTGAAGGTCATGCCCGTAAGGACCGCAGACTTTAAGAGTCTTGCAAAAAGGCCGCTCAACTCGCGCTTTGACTGCAGCAAGCTGGGGCGACACGGCTTTAGCGCACTTCCCGACTGGAAGGACGGTCTCGCGCGGTATCTGGCCGAAAGAAAAGAACCATAAATTAATGTGTTTTTAATCTTCGCTGCATTTTTCTTTAATCTTCGTGTTGTATCATGAGGTTGTCTTGAGGGACAGAGATCCTTCGAAGGGTCGGAAAGGCCACCCGCCCCCGGAAGGAAACTGATTACAAAATACAACACTTGATAAAGAGAGGAAAAGATAATGGACAATTTCGAAAAAGTTGAGAAGATCAGAGAGAAGACAGGAGTTTCCTACGAGGAAGCCAAGGCAGCACTTGAAGCCAACAATTACGATCTGCTTGATGCGGTGATCGCACTCGAGAAGCAGGGCAAGACAGCATCGGCCAGCGCCAATTACTCGACGGGCTGGGAAAATCACACAAACCTTCTTGTAACGGAGCCTCCCAAGTCCGAGAAGAAGACAAGCGATGCCGGCGACAGCGTCGGAGCATTCTTCGCCTGGATCGGAAAGCTTATCAGGAAGAGCTGGGAGAACAGGTTCGTCATCTCCAAGCAGGGGAACGAAGTCGGACAGATGCCCGTGCTTGTACTGATACTCCTTATGTTCGGTTTCTTCTGGGTTGTTGTTCCGCTTATGATCGTCGGACTGTTCTTCGACTTCAGGTACAGCTTTAAGGGTGGCAGCAAGATCGAGGTTGATCTCAATGCTTTCTGCGACAAAGCTACGAGCGCAGCAAACGACATCAGGAACGATTTCAGAAACAAACAGAACGGAAAAAACGGACAGAACTAAGAAAGGAACGTCATGACCCGTATACTTATTATCGAAGACGAAGAGAGCATCGCAAGATTTGTGGAGCTTGAATTAAAGCACGAAGGATACGATACGGACAAAGCTTTTGACGGAAGGGAGGGCCTTGAAAAGGCCCTCTCCTCTGATGTCGATCTGATCATCCTTGATATCATGCTTCCGCTCCTGAACGGCATGGAGGTGCTGAGACGCTTAAGAGCCGTCAAGGACACACCCGTTATCATGCTGACTGCAAGGGACGCGGTCATGGATAAGGTGTCGGGGCTGGACGCCGGTGCCGATGATTACCTTACTAAGCCCTTCGCCATAGAAGAGCTTCTCGCCAGGATCCGTGTAGCGCTCAAGAAGAAGGCCGGCGCCGGAGCACAGGAAACAAGCGAGAAGATGACCGTGAACGGTGTCTCCCTTGATGCGGACAGACACGAAGTGACGGTCGGTGGTGAGGATATTGAGCTCACAAACAGGGAGTTCGAGCTTCTTCGCCTGCTCATGAAGAACAAGAACATCGTACTCAACCGCGACAAGCTCATAAGCGAGGTCTGCGGCTACGATTATGTGGGTGAAACGAACATTATAGACGTATATGTCAGATATATAAGAACCAAGATCGATGACAGGTTCGGGATAAAGCTGATCAGCACCGTCCGCGGTGTAGGTTATGTGATCAGGGAAGAGTCCGGGGAGGTGAAGTGATGCGCGAAGAGATTCCGTATGATCAGAACCAGGACCGAAGACCCGAAAGAGGAGTCGATCCGTATAAGCGTGAAAAGAAAGAGCGCAAGGAACGAATGTCCTCCATCGCCAGAAAGATCAATTGGAGCTTCTGGCGCAGTAAGGTAGTTTCTTATATCCTTTTTGATATGTTCCTTTTTGCGGTTCTTGCGGCTTTTGATACGATAACTACCATAAACAGCATTCCCGGAGGATGGAGGGAGATCGCCGGATTCTCGTTCGGTCGCGACCCGCAGAACGCGATGGCGTTCGTATTTTCATTAAAAGACGGGACATTCTTTTACAGAAAGGTAAGACCTATCGTCGAGTTTTTGGTCCCCGTTTTTTCCGCAATAGGGTTTTTCCAGTTCTTTTCCTTGTTCTTCTCGATGTTCAGAACGGGAAGGATCAGAAGAAAGCTGCAGCCGCTCAATGATCTTGCGTCCCGCGCAGAGGTCATCAGCAATATCCCGCTCGATGCGACCCACCTTGAGAATCTCGAAAGGGCGATCAGGGGCGTGGACGGAACGGAAGAAAATGTCAGGATCGAAACCCAGGACAAGGATCTTCAGGGCATTGAGAACGCTCTTAACGGCCTGCTTTCACGCATGAAGGAAGCCCAGATGCAGCAGACCCGTTTCGTGTCCGATGCTTCGCACGAGCTTCGTACCCCCATCGCTGTAGTGCAGGGCTATGTCAACATGCTTGACCGCTGGGGCAAGGAAGACCCTGCGGTACTCAATGAGTCGATAGAGGCTTTAAAGCATGAGTCGCAGTACATGAAGGATCTTGTAGAGCAGCTGCTCTTCCTTGCAAGGGGCGACAGCGGACGCAACATTCTGAAGATAGTAAATATCGACCTCAAGGAGATCGTTCGCGAAGTCTTCGAGGAATCGATAATGATAGATGCGGACCATGACTACCGGTTCACGGTTCAGGGCGTTGACTGCGGAGGCGAGAACGAGCAGGATTCCGCTCTCATCCTTTCAGCCGCTCCCCGCATGATGATCAGGGGCGATGTCTCCATGATCAAACAGTCGTTGCGTATCTTTGTTCAGAACGCCGCCAAGTACACGGCGAAGGGTAACACCATCACGCTCGGCGTGACGAGCAGCAACGGATTTGTTTCTTATGTGGTTCAGGACGAAGGAACCGGTATCGAAGCCGAAGACCTCAAGCACATCTTTGAACGCTTCTACCGCTCGGACAAAGCCCGAAACGGCAAGACCGGCGGATCGGGTCTCGGACTCTCGATCGCGAAGTGGATCGTTGACGCCCATGAAGGACGGGTCGACGTTATCTCAAGAACCGAACTCGGAACACGCTTTACAGTCTCCTTCCCGGAGAGTCATGTCGCTCCCGGTCCGGAATCAGGCATGAAAGCGGACTTTAATACCAAACAGGCTACATCTGTAACACAGCCAAAACAGGAGAACAGTTTCGAAAAAAGAGCAAACACTGCACCGGCAGCATTTGCAGAGGCAGAACCTACGCCGGAAAGAGTAGAAGCCGAGATAATCGCAGAACCTGCGGGAAATCTTGTGGGTGTAAGGATGGAACCGAGTCCGGGGATCGAGCTCGTACTCGAACCCAAGATAGAGAAGATCGAGAATCCATTTGTACAGACGGGGGTTCCGGGGTTCGGAGCCGAGCCCGGAGAGCTTAGGGGATTCGAGCAGAATGACATTACATAAAGCAGAGAAGGGAACAGATGACTGTCTGTTCCTTTTTTGTGCGAAAAACTAAACGAACGCCGGCCCGCCCGTGTGGATAATCGTCTCGAAAACGTATATAATTATCATCGGGAGTAACAAAAAGTTCGCGTATAACCGTAACCCCAAAGGGGTGGCGGGAAACAAAGGAGGTTTATATGAGCGGAGGAACTTATATCCCCAAAACGGAGATGTCCCAGGCTACAAAATTAAAGGAAAACGCATATCGGACATCGATGGAAGACTACTATGATACTGCTATTAATGCGTATGAACAGGGCAGGGATCTCAGCACGGACCGTCAGGTACTGGGTTATCGTGCGGCGATGAACCATTCTTTCATGGAGCTTATGAAAAAGGAAGTTCCCTCGATAGTGGATGTCACGAGACCCAAAAACGCACCCAAGCGTAAGGACGCGTATTCCGGATTCGAAGCAAAAAAGAAGAGAAAAGAGTATTCCAAAGCCGCTTCAAAGGGAAAAGTGTACAGACTGAACATGAAAGACTTTGCCGATTCCGGCTATATGGACAGTCTCTTATCGGAGAAAGTATCAAACTGCGAGCAAAATGTAAAAACGCAAGGTGATCTTTATAAAAAATGCAAAGCGGGTGTTTTTAACGATTTCGAAAAGCTTGATCCCATCCTCAGGGACACTTTGGCGATAGAGTATACCAGGGAAAAGATGGGCGCACTCCTTAGGGCCGAGCATACCCTTGAGAGCATAGTTGATGCCCTTGATGAATCGATGGGACATGAAGGATTGCTCATCCGCTCTTAAGACTCGGCATATCGCTCGGCATGAGGGGCCAGGCAACCTTCGAAGGCTTAAAAGCCGAGGACTGCAAAAAACTCGACGACCTTCTTAATCAGAGGATCATGAGGAATACCCTGATCAATGAGATAAGCGTTGAAGAAGGACAAAAACTGATCGATGACGGCGTCATGACGAGCGAACAGCTCACGCAGGCTAAAGAAAGGGATCTTACGTCCAGAACCTATATCATGAAGTCCCTCCTGCTCGCACAGCTCGGTAAATTCAGAAAAGTATCGGGTAAAGACAAAAAGGAAGAAAACTGGGATGTCTCGATCGCTTCGGCATTTTCGCATTGCTCACGTGTAATGTACACGCTGCCCTCAGAGCACACAAAGCAGACAAGCAGCACTTATACACCCGATATGCTGACTGATTTCAGAAAGAAATACGTCGGAGACGGGCAGGGGATTACTCCCGGAACAGGGTTTGAAGTTCGTACATCCGCCACTCACAGGGCTTCGGCAGCAACAAAGAAAGGGAAAGCCAAAGAACAGAAGATACGCCTCGGCTGGTACTGGGACCAGAGCGGTATAAACGTTGCGGTTGGCGGACTCGGTAAAAAGGGCATTGCCGGAAGACCTCTCTTAAACGACGGCAGCTGCGGTCATCTCTACAGGTACTACCGTCAGGGCGATAAGGGCGAGCACGGGATCATGATGCTCGGCTTTGAGTCTGATGCCTATAAAAAGAAGAACCAGCTCGGACATACCCACGGTCTCAGCAACGGAGAGTATTGCTCCAGTTTCGGAGGACAGAGAGTCGATGAGATCGGAAACAAGTACGGCGGGAGAACGGTTGATGCATCGGGCATCGATCTCGACCTTGTTAACGAGATGTTCGATAAAATAGACGATATAATGCAGAACAAAGACCATTTGCCGGAAGACGAACAGATCGAACGCATGACAGAGCTTGCGGATCTTCTGTCCGGAAAAAGGATAGAAGACAATCCGGAGAAGCAGGTCAGGCTTTTCGAACTGCTTCTTAAGAAACCGCGTGATGTAATGCTGGCAGCATCATCTATCACGGGCATGGACTATCAGCAGGCATGCATCACACTGATCAACAAGGGTTGGAGATAAGATTCCGGATGTTACCGGACTAAGAGAAAGTAGGGACTTATATGAATATTACGATGATAAATAAAGATAATATCGATGCTTTTGAACCGTTCCTTTCTCCCGAGATCAAAGAAGGGACCCTTTCGGAAGAAGTGATTTCCGTCGGTGCGTATGACGACGAAGCCGAAAACGTTGCTACGGGTGTTCTCGCAGGCGAAGTGGGCGCTCCCGATGCGGACGAGGCATTTCGTATCAGGTACCTGTTTACGGATCCGGACAGAAGACGTGAGGGAGTGGCTACGCTTCTTCTCGATTACATGTCCAATATGTGCCTCAAGCAGGGGCTTGAAGTCTTTGTTGTCGAATATCCGGACGACGAAGAATACGCAGATGTCGCAGCATTTTTCGATGAAGCCGGATTCGACAAAGAAGACAGCGGAGTAAAGGAGTATCTTCTCTATATCGGGAAGGTCAAAGAATTAAAGATGTTTGCCGATACGGCCGACCTTAAGCCGTCTCCCATGATCAAAAACTTTGCAGAGCTCAAACGGACTGAACTCAAAGCTCTCGCGGGAGATCTTTACAGAGAAGGAAACACCTGTTTTTACGAGCTCTTGGAGAGCGGGATTCTTGACGAGGAATTGTCGATCGCATACAGAAAGGACGATAAGCTCTGTGCGGTAATGGCGGCTTCCGTCGACGATGACGGCATTACGGTAGAATGGGTTTATTCGGATCCCAAGGAGTACAAGCTCCTTCTTCCCACTATCAAAGCTTTCGCGGCAGGGCTGGCCAAAAAGTTTGACGACGACACCGCCATGCACATAACAGGCATGACACAGGATGCACAGGACCTGCTCGCCGGACTCTTTAAAGACAGCATCAGTAAGACGACTTCGTGGGTAAAAAGGAGTCTTGCTTTCTAAGATCGTTTTCAGAGGGTCATCTCGCGGACAAAGTCCGTTGAATGAAGGCGAAGCCTTTATAGATGACCGTTCGAAGCCTGCATTCCCGTGTTACATAATTATGCTTTGCGGGAATGCAGGCTTTCTCTCAGTCGATAATTGATAACGTCATATTGTCCTGTTACACTCGTTTGATTTGCATAATGAATCAGCGCTATTGCAAAGTCAAATATTATAGGCACCAAAGGGACCACAATATCACATAAAAGAATTTATATACTGTATTAGTCCTGCAGTTATTCTGACGGCACAGTTGTTATATGTTTCCGCCGTTCCCGAATGAATCCCGGTTGCGGTAAATTGAGTATAGTTTCGAACTATAGGGCTTCCGCTTTCTCCTTCAGAGGCATCTGCATCATGTTCAAATTGATTCGAATATACGTTTAATACTGTCCCTGTACTATAGAACAACGCACCGGAAGCAAAAGGATATCCTGGATATCCATAAAGTATGATATTATCATTGTTGAGATTGTAATCCGATACTGTACTCAAACCAAAACTGCCGTTTCCAAATGTGCTGGACAATTTTATAATTCCTACATCATATGACGACAAATCTAAAGCATAGAAATACGAATGCACATTTAAATCATAAGAAACGGTGCATCCGAAACTCGAATATAATCCTCCAGGGTAAACGGTTGCCGAAGTGGCCCATCCGTAATCCTTACTATACAACCCATGTCCTGCGGTTACCACCACGTCAGGCCCGACAAAAAAACCCGAACCCTCGGCAGTTACCCCTCCGGGGAAGGTCGCAATAATATATGCTGTCGCAGAAAACGGATATGAATTTACAGAATAAATTCTTGTTCTGTCATCTGACCCTATGACAATCCTAGAAGGATCAGATTCTTTTTCTATGGTAAAGTCATCGATCATTCCATCTTGAAGGGATTCCTTATCTTGCTCTGTATAGGAGAAACTTGATAAGTATTCTTCCATAGAGAATCCTTCCGGAATAATGGGAGGAATATAGCACTCCTTATCTTCATCGACTTCATAATATGTTATCGATATTTCTCCGTGATTATTTCTAATCCAATAGGGACGGCTTTGGTCGCAAGGAGGAAGTTCAAACTGAGCAACACTTTCTGATGTCACCTCTTTGCCCTCCGAAGAATTTTTGTCTGAAAAAACATACTGTTGATCAATAACAATAATATCATCCGATATTTTACGTTCAGACAAACCAAGCATGCATATGCCAATTCCAATAGCACCTAACAGCAGGATTCTTTTTAGTACCATAAAAACTCCTTTCTACTACAACATATTTATATATATGCGGGGAATGGTGCGTCATGAACAACAGAAAAACAGAACCCAGACGACCGATACCCTTACGTCAATAATAACAAAATAATAGACACAATTCAATACAAAATGTTATAATGCCGATATTTATTTTCTGTTTTTTATAAGAAGTTTCAGAAATATATAGTGTAAGTCTATGTTACAAATCGTGAGATTGTACGATAAGAATAATCGCTTATGGCGTTTTCTCTAAACGCAAAAATCGCGCGTCCTGCTTTGAGAAGCTGAGGACAGCGTTACCTCCACAGTTAACTCGGATCAGGCAACCTCACGGCACATAAAAGACACTGTTTAGTGCTGCTGTATTCCTACCCTGACACGGTTCGCAGGCTCTCATTGCGCGAGACCCGATCGTCAACATCACTTATGGAGGGCGGCCTGCCGACAGGCGACCCGAGGCCGGACATCACCCCTGCTATAGCGGATTGCAGGTTCAGGGCACCGCTAACTCCCCGGCTGCGCGACAAGGGAAAGTATACATTACGAGTCGGGGAGTGTCAAGCGTATGAATCTTTTGTGTTTTTGAGCATTTTGAGGTATAATAAACTCTGTATCTGAAATCTGACATTAAACGATCAACAACACGCAAAAACGCGCATAAGGGGTTACAAAAATGAAGCTCAACCAGACCAACAAATTTTCGCCGGGAGATGTGCTCTTTAACGAATCTGATCCGGCCGGGATCTTTTGCCTTGTTCGTAAAGGCAAGGTACGTGTCAGCAACAACGGATTCAGTCTGGTACTGGGTGTGGGTGCGCTCCTCGGGTAGCTG
>JAEEQC010000069.1 GCA_016285135.1 Lachnospiraceae bacterium | reverse complement strand
TCGAGACGGCTGCTCTCTACGAGAACCTTGGAATGGACGGCCTGTTCGTCTATAACCACAGCGAGAACGAGACTGAGAGAGAGGAGTTTTTGCTCCTCGTGAAGGATATGGCGAGAGTTGTCGATATCCCGATCATCATCGGAAGCCGTGTCGGCAGGTTCGAGGATGTTAAGAAGGCGTTCTATACAGGCGCCGTTGCTGTTTCGATATTGCTCGGCGATATCAAAGACACAGCACTTCTCAAGGAAAGTATCGACCGCTTCGGAGCCCCTAATATCTACGTCGAGGCAGACATGACACAGGGCAATCTTGCTCCGATCCTTGAGGCATATAAGAGTGGAATGATCACGCCCTCTTGTAACATAATCGCTAAACACACATCTCAGGATGACGGACTTAAGGCACTTGTTGCGCAGTGCGCAGGCGACCTGATCATTCGTGACAGCCTTGTGCGTAACGATATCGAAACGCTTATATCCATCGAAAAGGTCAGCGCCGTTGCGACCAACTTCTATGAAAGCACGCTTCGTCCCGGTGAAGACGGGGCAGAGAAGCAGAGCAGCATCATGAAGATCAAGAGGCAGCTCGAACGCGACGGGATCGAGATCAATACGTTTAAGAGCGCCATCAGCTTTGATGACCTTAAGACAGTCGACGGACTCATCCCCTGTGTTACGCAGGACTACAGGACCGGTCAGGTGCTTATGGTCGCATACATGGACAAGGAAGCGTTCGAGAAGACTGTTGAGACCGGTATCATGACCTACCATTCGAGGAGCCGTAACGAGCTTTGGGTAAAGGGTCTCACATCGGGTCACTACCAGTACGTTAAGGAGATCAGTGCAGACTGCGACAAGGACACGCTCCTCGCAAAGGTTCGCCAGATCGGTGCAGCATGCCATACAGGCGAGTATTCATGCTTCTTCAATACGATCGTGCATCACGATTTCGACGAGAAGAATCCTTACGCAGTGCTCAAGAGGCTTTACGACGTCGTTATCGACAGAAAGAAGAATCCCAAAGAGGGTTCGTACACCAATTACCTCTTCAACAAGGGAATCGACAAGATCCTCAAGAAGTGCGGCGAAGAAGCGACAGAGATGGTTATCGCTGCCAAGAATCCCGGAGCCGAGGAACTCAAGTACGAGATCGCGGATCTCATGTATCACATGACAGTGCTTATGGCAGAGTGCGGGATCGACTGGGACGATGTTATGGGTGAGCTCGCTAACAGATGATACGGCGATGCAAGTAACAACCGCGGATAAGACCGGAAACAGCAGGTGTAAGAGCACCGGACGGGATAAAACGGATAACAGTCGGTGTAATTAACTGTGACGACATGTACGGAAAACAGTAGATGCGATAAGGACTGAATAAACAGGAAAGACAACAGGAGGCGTGGGATGAGGATCACAAACGAAAAGAACGACATCGAGTATGTACTTTTTTCAGAGGAGACGATCAGGGCGAGAGTTGCTGAGCTCGGCAAGCAGCTCACGGAGATGTACAAGGACAGCGAACCGATCATGGTATGTATCCTTAAGGGTGCATCGATCTTCTACACAGACCTGTGCAGACAGATGAAGACCCAGATCCACATGGATTTCATGGTCGTTTCAAGCTATGGTAACGCAACACAGTCATCGGGTGCGGTTCGCCTCATCAAGGACCTTGACAATACGATCCTCGACAGGGATGTTGTTATCGTGGAGGATATCATCGACTCGGGCCTTACGCTCAAGTACCTTAAGGAGATCCTTCTCTCACGCAAGCCCCGCTCGGTTAAGACGGTCTGCCTGCTTGACAAGTTCGAGTGCCACCCCGCAGAGATCGGATGCGATATCAGCGGTTTTTCGATAAATGACAGCTTTGTAGTGGGGTACGGACTTGATTATGCCGACTACTACAGAAATTTACCCTATATAGGGGTGCTCAAAAAAGAAGTATACTCAGAGTGACCATTCGGTTTCTGTCAAAAGAAAATGCTTGCATTTTGCTTTTTGTGGTGTTATTATCGAATACGGTAATGTTGTTATGGAGAGTGGACCGAGCGGTCCACTCTTTCATGTTGTAAGTGGTGTTTTACAAGACAATGCTTACAGCTCGTTTTCGGAGTGCCCGGTGGCAGCCCGGGAGCAGGATATTATTAGGGGCTTTAGGGATGGCAAAAAAAGAAACATACGAGCAGGTGGCAACCGAGCTTGCGCTTAAAGTGACGGAGCCGCTCGGCCTTGAGCTTGTGGATGTAGAGTTCGTCAAGGAAGGCAGTGAGTACTACCTGCGCTTTTACATCGACAAAGAGGGTGGCGTTGATATTAACGACTGTGAAGCCGCCAGCAGAAAGATCAGTGATCTGCTCGATGAAAAGGATCCGATCAGCGAGGCCTACATTTTGGAGGTGAGCTCGCCGGGACTCTTCAGAGTCCTCAAGAAGGACAAGGATCTTGAACGCAGCATCGGCAAGATCGTACTCGTCAAGTTCTTCAAGGCGATCGACGGTGAGAAGCAGATCAGAGGGGAGCTTGAGAGCTTCGACTCTTCCGCCATAAGCGTCAGGGTTGAAGGAGCAAGCAGAACCGTGCAGAGAGACAACGTAGCCAAGATCTCGCTCGACCCGGATCTGTAGGGCAAGAACAAAGACAAGGGAATCTTTTGCGGCAACAGGAGAACAGGGCAAAGCTCTGAACCGGCCGGAAAAGAAAAACAGTTGGGAAGCAAACCGGATTCATCGAATAAGGCTGAACCGGAAGGAAATAAAACAAAAAACATAAAGGGAAAACGACATGAAAAAAGACGCACAAGAAAGGAAATCAAAGGAAAACATTGACGCTAACAAGGAACTGATCGCAGCTCTCGACATGCTCGAGAAGGAGAAGGAGATCAGCAAGGAAGTTATGTTCGAGGCGATCGAGACATCGCTTCTTGCAGCATGCAAGAACCAGTTCGGTAAAGCCGACAACATCAAAGTTAACATCAGCCGCACAACGGGCGAGATCAAGGTCATCGCTCAGAAGGCTGTAGTTGAGGAAGTTACAGATCCGGCTCTCGAGATCTCGCTCGATGACGCAGCCGCTCTTTATCCCACAGAGGAGATCAAGGTGGGCGATGAGGTCAATATCGACGTTACACCCAAGGACTTCTACAGGATCTCCGCTCAGAAGGCTAAGCAGACCGTTGTACAGAAGATCCGCGAGGAAGAGAGAAGGATCCTCTATATGCAGTATATCGGTATCGAGCACGAGGTTGTTACGGGTACCGTTCAGAGATATGTCGGCAACAATGTCAGCATCAACCTCGGTAAGGTTGACGCGCTTCTCACCGAGAACGAGCAGATCTACGGCGAGCACTTTGTTTCGGGTGAGAGAATCAAGGTTTATGTTACAAAGGTCGAGGACAATTCCCGCGGCCCCAGGATTACGGTTTCAAGAGCTCACAGGGATCTTGTAAAGCGTCTCTTCGAAGAGGAAGTTACAGAGGTCCGTGAGGGTATCGTCGAGATCAAGAGCATCTCGCGTGAGGCCGGCGCCAGAACAAAGATGGCAGTTTGGTCGAATGACCCCAACATCGATCCCGTAGGCGCATGTGTCGGTCTTAACGGCCAGAGAGTAAATGCGATCGTTGACGAGCTCAAGGGCGAGAAGATCGATATCATCGTTTGGGATGAGGATCCCGCAAGACTTATCGAGAACGCTCTCAGCCCCGCTAAGGTTGTTTCGGTGGATGTTGACATCTACGAGAAGAGCGCCAAGGTCGTTGTTCCCGATTACCAGCTTTCTCTTGCTATCGGCAAGGAAGGCCAGAACGCACGTCTTGCAGCAAGACTTACAGGCTACAAGATCGACATTAAGAGCGAGACTCAGAACGCAGAAGGATACTATTAATGGCAAAAGGTAAGATACCGGTTCGTAAATGTACGGGTTGCGGCGAGATGATGCCCAAGAAAGAGATGGTCAGGGTGATCCTGACACCCGAGGGCAGTATCGAGCTTGATCTCACGGGCAAGAAGAACGGCCGCGGCGCTTATATCTGTCGCAGTCGCGAGTGCCTCGAAAAGGCGCTTAAGACACACGGTCTTGAGAGATCTTTGAAAGCCGCGATACCTGAAGAGATTGCAAAACAGCTCGTAAGCGAGTTGGAGGCATAACATGAAGCAGGACAAAGTATACATGCTCCTCGGGCTTGCCAAGAGGGCGGGCAGGATCGCTGCAGGAGAATTCCTGACAGAGAAGTCAGTAAAGGGTTTTAAGTCGTTTCTCTGTATCGTGGCGTGTGATGCCTCGGACAACACAAAGAAGAACTTCAGGGACATGTGCAACTACTACGAGGTCGAGTACACCGAGTACGGCGACAAAGAAGGCCTCGGACATGCGACCGGAACGCAGATGCGTGCAAGCCTGTCGGTCAATGACGAAGGCTTCGCGAAAAAGATCAAAGACCTGATCGATCTGCAGAAAGAACAAAACAATGAACAAAGCATTTAGGAAATAATAAGGAACAGGAGAACTAAAAGGAATGCCTAGTAATCAAACGATAACAATTCGCAGAAAGGACGGAACAGCTACCAAGTACATCGTCGACGATGACAACATGCTTGTCAATGCTCAGACCGGTGAAAAGTCTGACATGAGGATGACGCCTGATGGTATCGTCAACAAGGAAGGTAAGCTGATCATTAAGAAGAGCGCACCGGCCGGTGAGGGCTCGCGTCGTCCGGCTGCCGCAGAGAAATCTTCGGCCGGCCGTGGACAGGGCAAGCCTCAGTCACAGGTCTTTGACGGACGCTCCGAGAGAGATAAGAGAGCCATCGCATCCGCGTCGACTCCCGCAGTCGGCAGAGGAAGCAGAAAGGCGCTTACCGAGACCCTTGGCGATAAGATAAAGGGCTTTGAGTTTGACCCTTCGGCTGAAACCATCGATTATTCTCAGGTTCCCAAGAAAAAGAAGAAGGAGATCGAGCTTCCTCCCAACCCGCTTAAGGCAGGTAAGGCAGCTGAGGCTCCCGCAGCTGCAGAGACTGCAGAGGAAAGACCCGCACGTCCCGCAGCGCCTGCTCGCAGGGAGGCACGTCCCGAGGGTGGCAGAGAACAGAGACCCGCACGTGACGGTGAGCGTCCCGCAAGAGGACCCCGTCCCGAAGGCGGCAGACCTTCGGATCGTCCCGCACCCGGCAGAGACCGTGGCGGTGCACCCGCAGGCGGACGTCCAGGATTCGGTGGCAGAGACGGCGGCAGACCTCAGGGCGGAAGACCCTTCGCAGGCGGTGACGGCAGAGACCGTGGCGCTCGTTCCGGCGGATTCGGCGGACAGGGCGGCTTTGGCGGCAAGGATGAAGAGCCGGCACGTCGTACGTTCAGTAAGAAGAACGATTCTCGTTCTTCGGGCATGAGAGACCTTCCCGGCGATATGGGCGGAAGAAACAGCTCACGTGCCGATAACCTTAAAGACAGAAGCCGTGACAAGAATCGTAAGGACAGGAACACATCCTTTGACGAGGACGGCATGAGAAACGGCAAGCAGAAGAAAGATCCCAACCGTAAGGGAGCTTTCCAGAAGCCTGTTGCAAAGCCCAAGGAAGAAGTGGTTGACGATATCAAGACGATCACCGTTCCCGAGGTTATCACCATCAAGGATCTTGCGGACAAGATGAAGCAGGCTCCTTCGGCGATCATCAAGAAGCTCTTCATGGGCGGCAAGATGGTCAACCTCAACTCCGAGATCTCCTACGAGGAAGCAGAAGAGATCGCCATGGAATATGAGATCCTCTGCGAGAAAGAGGTTAAGGTCAACATCGTTGAGGAACTCCTTAAGGATACAGAGGAAGAGGATCCCGAGAAGCTCATCAAGCGTCCTCCCGTTGTCTGCGTAATGGGTCACGTTGACCATGGTAAGACATCACTCCTCGATGCCATCAGAAAGACAAACGTTACCGCTCGCGAAGCAGGCGGTATCACACAGCACATCGGTGCATATATGGTTGAGATCGGCGGTCGCAAGATCACCTTCCTCGACACACCCGGTCACGAAGCATTCACATCCATGCGTATGCGTGGTGCAAAGTCGACCGATATCGCGATCCTCGTGGTCGCAGCAGACGACGGCGTTATGCCTCAGACAGTTGAAGCCATCAACCATGCCAAGGCAGCCGGAGTCCAGATCATCGTTGCAGTCAACAAGATCGATAAGCCCGGTGCAAATATCGAGCGTGTTAAGCAGGAGCTCACAGAGCACGGCCTCGTAGCAGAGGACTGGGGCGGCGACGTTGTGTTCGCACCCGTTTCTGCAAAGACAGGCGAGGGTATCGAGAACCTCCTCGAGATGGTTCTTCTTACCGCAGATGTGCTCGAGCTCAAGGCCAACCCCGACCGCAAGGCACGTGGTATCGTTATCGAGGCACAGCTTGATAAGGGACGCGGTCCCGTTGCTACCGTACTCATCCAGAAGGGTACCTTGAATGTCGGCGAGAACGTTGCTATCGGTGCCGCACACGGCAAGGTTCGTGCGATGATCGATGACAACGGTCAGAAAGTCAAGATCGCCACACCTTCGACACCTGTTGAGATCCTCGGTCTCAATGCGGTTCCCGAGGCAGGCGAGGTTATGCTCGCTGTTGCGGATGAGAAGGAAGCAAGAAACATCGCTTCGGCATTCATCTCGCAGAACAAGGAGAAGCTTATTGCAGAGACCAAGGCCCGCATGAGCCTTGACGGACTCTTCTCACAGATCCAGGCCGGTGAAGTCAAGGAACTTAACCTCATCGTCAAGGCCGACGTTATGGGTTCTGTTGAGGCCGTTAAGCAGAGTCTTGAGAAGCTCAGCAATGAGGAAGTTGTGGTTCATGTCATCCACGGCGGTGTCGGTAACATTAACGAATCTGACGTTACTCTTGCAAGCGCAAGTAACGCGATCATCATCGGCTTCAATGTCAAGCCCGACAACACAGCCAAGGATATCGCGGAGCGTGAGAACGTGGATGTCAAGCTCTACAAGGTCATCTACGACGCTATCAACGATATCGAGGCAGCCATGAAGGGTATGCTCAAGCCCGTATACGAGGAGCGTGTCATCGCCCATGCGGAGATCCGTCAGCTCTTCAAGGCTTCGGGACTCGGTGTCATCGCCGGTTCCTATGTGCTTGACGGCAAGGTTGAGAGAGGCTGCTCGGCACGTATCAGCCGTGGCGGCGAGCAGATCTACGACGGACCTCTTGCATCACTCAAGAGATTCAAGGATGACGTCAAGGAAGTTGCCGCAGGCTATGAGTGCGGTTTCGTATTCGAGAAGTTCAATGATATCGCAGAGCTTGATCAGGTTGAGTTCTACAAGATGGTAGAGGTTCCCAGAACCTGATCATAAGCGCATCGACATGACCGATGTTTGAGATCCGTTATAGCGGCAGGCGCCCGGCAGCGCATGTCGGACATAGGGATTAGGAAACAGAACAGGAGGACAGTCTCCATGAGAAAGAACAGTATCAAAAACAACAGGATAAACCGCGAGTTCCAGAGAGAGCTCTCGGAGCTTATCAATAACGAGATCAAGGACCCCCGCATCGCACCGATGGTTTCGGTCGTTGCGGTGGAGGTTGCTCCCGATCTCAAGACATCGAAGATCTACATTTCGGTGCTCGGTGATCTTGAGGCACAGGAGAATACTTTAAAGGGCTTAAAGAGCGCGGCTCCGTTCCTTCGCAGCCAGCTCGCCCACAACCTGAACATGAGAAACACGCCCGAACTGACGTTTATAGTGGATCAGTCCATCGAATACGGCGTGAACATGTCTCATCTGATCGACGAAGTCATCGAAGCCGATGAGCTTAAGGCCGGCGACAGCGAAGAAGTCTAAAGCAACACGGAAAACTTCGGTCTCAGGTAAAAACTGACGGGACAATAAACAGGTCTTTGAGGAACAGAACACCGGTAATGATTAACCGTGCGATTTAAGGTAATTGAGAGGAAAAAAGTGGCATTTGAGAAACTAACATTTTGGGATGATATCAGTAAGGCCGGAAGTATAGGCATTGCGGGACACATACGTCCCGACGGCGACTGCGTCGGAAGTGCTTTGGGGCTGGCAAACTACATTCGCGACAACTTCGCAAAAGAACCCACGGTCTACCTCGAGGAACTGCCGAAGGCTTTTGATTTCCTTAAAGGAGGAGACAAAGTCGTTACGGGATATCCTTACAGGGCTGAGCCGTTCGATCTTTTTATCGCCCTTGACTGCGGTGATGAGGGTCGGCTCGGAAAGGCCATGGAGTACGTGAAGAGGGCCGGAAAGACGTACTGCATCGATCACCATGCGACAAGCAACGGTTTCCTCGAGAACAATCTCGTGAAACCCGAAGCGGCCGCTACGGCACAGATCATCTACACGCTCCTCGACGACAGCAAGGTGTCGCTCGGTACTGCCGAGGCGCTTTACCTCGGGATAGTGCATGACACGGGAGTTTTCAAGCACTCCTGCACTACACGTGAGACGATGGAGGTTGCGGGCGCACTGCTCGACCACGGAGTTTCATCGGCGAGGATCATCGACGGAACATTTTTCGAGAAGACATACCTTCAGAACCAGATACTCGGGCGCTGCCTGATGGAGAGCATCCTGTGCCTTGACGGCAAGGTGATCTTCTCGTCCATAGACAGAAAAACCATTAATCTCTATGGCCTCGCGCCTGCCGATACGGAAGGGATCATCGATCAGCTGCGTGTCACGAAGGGAGTTGAGGTTGCGATCCTCATCAGGGAGCTCACACCCCGCTCATGGCGTGTCAGCATGAGGTCATGCGAGATAGTCGATGTCGCAAAGATATGTTCAATGTTCGGAGGCGGCGGTCACGTGAGAGCCGCAGGCGCGACTATGAGCGGCTCGAGACGCGACGTAATAAATAACCTTACCGCGGAAATCGAAAAGCAGCTCATAAACAGAGAATAAAGTTTAAGATCCGATAACAGAAGGATCCAAAAGATATGGAAGATGGAGCTGCTATGTAGTGAAAAGCATAACAGTGAAGAAAAGAAAGACTGCATGGACGGAATCATAAACATCTATAAAGAGCAGGGCTACACCTCTCATGACGTGATCGCGCGGATGCGCGGGATCTCGGGTCAGAGAAGGGCAGGTCACACCGGAACGCTAGACCCCGATGCTGAGGGCGTGCTCCCTGTTTGTCTCGGAACCGCAACCAGGGTTGTCGAGATGCTGACGGACACCGACAAGACGTACGAAGCAGTCGTACTGCTCGGGATCGCGACAGACACCGAGGACATCTCGGGTGAGATCACCGCTTTCGGTCAGGACAGGCTGCCAAAGATCACGGACGACCACATAGGCGTTGTGGTTGAAAGCTTTAAGGGTGAGTACATGCAGGTTCCGCCGGTTTACTCAGCCATCAAAAAGGACGGCAAGAAGCTCTGCGAGCTCACGCGAGAGGGCAAGGAACTCACTCCGCAGGCCAGGAGCGTGACGATCAAGGATATAAGCGTTATGTCGAATATCGTGGACGGACGTCTTGGCGATCAAGTTCATGCTGTACGGGGCGATGACGCTACGGTCGGAAGCACTAAGGGCACGCTTGTCCTGAAAGAAGGTTCCTTCATGGACAGGTTCGGCGCAACAGGAGAGCCCGAAGACGACCGTTTCAAGAGAAACAGCGATCCGGAATGGATGAAGGACGAGGCGGTCCTCGCGCTTCCCGTCAAGAGGTTCGTGATCAGGGTCGACTGCGCCAAAGGTACATACATTAGGTCGCTCTGTCGTGATATCGGTGAGAAGCTCGGCTGTCACGCGACCATGGAGAAGCTTATCAGGACAAGGGTGGGAAGCCTCGGGATCGAGAGCAGTCTGACACTCGCGCAGGCGCAGCAGCTTGCGGGCGAAGGCAGGCTCGCGGAGGCGGTGATTGCGACCGACGAGTGCTTTATGAATCTGCCCGCGTTTCACACGAAAGAAAAGTACGATCAGGTGCTTGAGAACGGCAACATCATGTTCTTCAGGCATTTCAAGGAATATATCAAGGAGCCGGTCTCGCCGGTGAGGGTTTACACCTCAAAGGGCGAGTTCCTTGCGGTCTACCAGTTTGAGGAGCGCCGGAAGCTGTATAAGCCGCTCAAGATGTTCACTCAGTGACCCTTACGTAGGTTTCGGTTAAGGGCCGGGTGAAGTGGCTGAGGATCAAGGTATGATCATGGCCGAAGACAGCAAATACAAAAGAAAACGTAAGCAGTCAGAATTCGCGGTAAACAGGAGAAAACATAAGCGGTAAAAAACTGCAATAAGGAGGAGGGCTTAGTTTTGGAGATTTATACATATCCGGATGTGAATCTTAAGGACACGGCCGTTACTATCGGCAAATTTGACGGTGTTCATCACGGACATCGCTATCTTATAGACATTCTTAAAACGAAGGCCGCAGAGAAGAAGCTTAAGACCGTCGTGTTCGTTATCGACATGGAGGACGACACGAGCGGCAGGCTTGACATCGAGGTGATCAAGAGATCACTGAAAAAGGCTTCGCTTCTGACCTCGTGGGACGAGAAGGTGAAGAAGCTCGAGGAGATGGGCGTGGACGCGGTTGTGCGCTGCCCCTTCACACGCAAGCTTTCGATGCTCAGACCCATGATGTTCGCGAAGGATGTCCTTGCCAAGAAGCTCGGATGCAGATTGATGGTCTGCGGCGACGATTTCCACTACGGCAGACTGGCATCGGGCGATGCCGCAAAGCTTGAGACTTACGGCGAGCGTTTCGGCTACGAGACGGTCACGGTTGAGCGCCTCAAAGAGGGCGGAGAGGTTGTGAGCTCCACAAGGATCAGAGAACTGATCGAGAGCGGCAAGACAGAAGAAGCAAAGAAATTGATGTCTTGACACCGGACCCTCGGCGTTGTATTATATCAGAGCACACGGACCATGCTCAGGTGAGCGGCTTCTCCCACCGCCATTCCGGGTTTTGGTTTTCAGCTAAATAAAAAGGAGGATTTTAACATGACAAGCAAGGAAAGAAAAGCAGAGATCGTTGCTAAGTACGGCAAGAACGCTCAGGACACAGGTTCAACAGAGGTTCAGGTAGCTCTTCTCACAGAGAGGATCAACGACCTTACAGCACACCTTAAGAACAACCAGAACGATCATCACTCAAGACGTGGTCTTTTAAAGATGGTTGGTCAGAGACGTGGACTTCTCGAGTACCTTAAGAAGTCAGACATCACAGCTTATCGTGAGCTTATCGAGAAGCTTGGTCTTCGTAAGTAATAAGTTAACATCAAACATTCGGGCTCCGCGAGTTTCGCGGGGCCTTTTTTCGTGCGTGGTGGTTGTGTGGGGTGGTCGCAGGGTGTGGTCCATGGGGGACGGGGGTTGTGGACCATGAACCCC
>JAEEQC010000243.1 GCA_016285135.1 Lachnospiraceae bacterium | reverse complement strand
TATCTCCGCTCTTGCGTTTATGTCTGTCTGGTCCTTGATAAGCCTGTCCGCATTTACGAGCAAAGCTCTTACTGCGCCTTCGATGAGGTAATCGGTCGTATCGGAATTCTTCTCATCGGAGAAATATCTTTCGAGAAGATGGGACAGCACGTCCGCGATACCGACAAAGGTCTGATATGAGGGAAGGTTGACCGTGTACTTCGGATTCATGATCGCGAACTTCGGGATAATGCGGTCGTCTTCAAATCCTTTCTTCCATTCACCGTATGACAGTATTGCCGCATTTGATGTCTCGGAACCGCTCGATGCCGTTGTCGCGATCACTCCGATGTTGAGGACATGTTCGGGAGAAACACCCTTATCGAAGAAATCCCAGACATCGCCATCGTACGGTATACCGAGAGCTATCGTCTTGGCGGTGTCGATGGAGCTTCCTCCGCCGACTGCCAGAACGAAGTCAACTTTGTCTTCCTTGCCCTTTTTGACAAGCTTTCTAACGAGCTCGATGGACGGATTCGGTACCACTTCGCCGCTCTCCGAGAATCTGATCCCCAGATCATTCACCGCTTCGGTAATAACATCGTAAATGCCCAGTTTCTTAATGAAGTCTCCGCTGTATACCAATAGGAGTGATGTGACTTTATGCTGCAATAAAAGAGACTTCAGTTTCTTTTCGCTGTCCTCGCCGAAAACGATCTTTGCGGGGTTGTAGTACTCAAATCCGATCATCTTGCCCGTTCTCCTGTTTATCTGTTATCCGAAAAGAGGTACTACGGCACCGTCGTATGTATCCTGGATATACTTTGCAACCTCAGGTCCCTGAAGCACTTCAACGAGAGCCTTTACTGCCGGATCATCTGCCTTTGCAGGTGATGTAGCGATGATGTTGCCATATGTCTGTGCTGCAAGACCGTCGTTTGCCTCAACTGCAAGTGCCTGGCTTACGTGGAGGCCGCCCTCGATCGCATAGTTGCCGTTGATGACTGCAACATCTACGTCAGGGAGTGCTGCAACGAGTTGTTCGGGCGCAAGCTCCTTGAACTGGATGTTGAGAGGATTCTCGATAATGTCTTCTACTGTAGCGTTGATGCCTGCGTCATCCTTAAGCTTGATGATGCCTTCCTGTGCGAGGAGCAGCAACGCTCTTGCTTCGTTTGTTACGTTGTTCGGAACTGCGATGACCGCACCGTCCTGAAGGTCCTTCAAGTCTTTAACTCTGCCTGCATAGATGCCGAAGGGTTCATAGTGGACTGCGCCTACCGAAACGAGGTCTGAGCCGTTCTCTTTGTTGAACTGGTCAAGGTAAGGAACGTGCTGGAAATAGTTTGCGTCAAGTGATCCTTCGATGACACCGGTGTTAGGTGTAACTGAATCTTCAATTCTTACGATCTCAAGTGTGATGCCCTGCTCTGCGAGGATCGGTTTTGCGACTTCAAGGATCTCCGCGTGAGGTGTGATGTTTGCGCCTACCTTGAGTACCGTGCTTACTGTCTTCTCTTCGCTTGCCAGTGTTCCTGCGTCGACTCTTGTTGCGTCAGTTGATGCGCAGGCGGCAAGCGATCCGGTAATAGCGAGTAAAAGTCCTGCGGCAATTGCCTTCTTAAATATGTTTTTCATTTTAGTAATCTCCTTGTGTTTGGTTCTATTTTGTTTGTTTTAAGCTTTTCGCTTTAAGAATGATTTTGTTTAGGCATAAAAAATGCCCGGCGAGCTATTAATCTCCCGGGCGCATGGCATATGTTCAAATGCTTGTTATCGCTTTAACATCGATCGTTCTCAAGGCGTGAGGAATGATATCTTCCGCCCTGGGCCATATTGCGCACCCGGGAGCCAAGCATTCGACAACACATCATCATGGAAGCTGTTGTGTAGATTGTTCTGTACATTTCTCACTCCTCCTTTCGTCGTGATGGCGATACTTTAACATTATCAACCTACTATGTCAATAGGTAAATAGAATTATTTTTCGAGCTCTTCAAATAGATCAGGAAAAGACATAATTAGTCTCAACTTATATTAAAAGTATTGAAGTTTGGCTTAGAATATCTAATAATTTAAGCACCTATTTTTCGATGTCCCATAAATCGATTA
>JAEEQC010000068.1 GCA_016285135.1 Lachnospiraceae bacterium | reverse complement strand
GCGCCCGCTGCCACGCTCATGGTTGTCAAGCAGTACAAGGCAAAGGGTGAGGTTACGGACACGCTGCTCGCAGTCGTTGCACTCGATGATGCCGTAGCGCTCATGTGCTTCGGTATTTCGGTCGCTGTTGCAAAGAGCATAGCCGGCTCAGAGGGATTCTCCTTCATGGCGATAGCGAATCCTTTTATCGAAATATTCGGAGCAATGCTCCTCGGAGCGGTAGCGGGGATCGTCTTCAGGTTCCTCACTATGCTCTTTACGGGACGCGGCAACAGGCTCGCGATAACATATGCGCTTGTATTTACATGTGTCGGAGTCGGAAACCTTCTGGGACTCTCGTCGCTTCTGGCATGTATGGTGATGGGTGCGGTTTTCTGCAACACATCAAAGAACAGCGATGTTGTTTTCGAACAGACGGATCGCATGACTCCTCCGCTTTACATGCTCTTCTTCTTTATCTCGGGAGCACAGCTTGATATCTCGATACTTCCGAGTATCGGTATCATCGGAGTGATCTACATCGTGGCGAGAGTGATCGGTAAGATCGGTGGCGCGATGTTTGGAGCAGCGGTATCACATTCATCGAAAAATGTCAGAAACCATCTGGGCTTTATGCTCGTTCCGCAGGCCGGAGTTGCTATCGGACTTGCGACAACGGCCATGACTGTGGTTCCTGAGTACGGAGCTACCATCAGAACGGTCATCCTTTGCGGAACCGTGATCTACGAGCTTACGGGCCCCCTGATCACCAAGCTTGCCCTCAAGAAAGCCGGAGAGATCAATTAAGGCTTTGTGTACAGCCGCGCGAAACAGGCGGGACCGATGAGGACCATCGTGTGTGGCCGGAGAGCGGGAGCGATCGCGGGACGTGGCCATAGCTGAACAACAGGTTTAGAACATGCGTATAAAAGGAAGATTATCATGAGGAAAAGGCTGAAAGATCATGTATGGATCATTCTTATGACGTTTATGATAACGGGTGCGCTCGTCCTTTCGGGTTGTTCCGGAACTTCCGGAGAGACGACCGGTAAAATCGGAGGAAAAGAGACGCAGGACACCTATCAGAGCACCGGCAAGACAGGCGGGTCTTTT
This sequence comes from Lachnospiraceae bacterium, assembly GCA_016285135.1. Classification (GTDB taxonomy): domain Bacteria; phylum Bacillota; class Clostridia; order Lachnospirales; family Lachnospiraceae; genus RUG11977. The sequence goes on along the minus strand of JAEEQC010000068.1, from coordinate 10,431 downwards.
GAAGAAGGAAGCACGCAGGCTCAGGCGGATCCTGCGACGGGTGCCGTGGGTGACACCGAAGAAGGAGACGGGTCCCCGGATGCGGATGTGTCGTCCGCTTCAGAGGGAAACAGTCCGGCACAGGATACGCAGACAGACCCGAAGACAACGGGCACAAAAGAAGATAATAAAACAACAGAGATCAAGACGGGGTCTGATGAGGCAGGAGAAGCTCCGGTAAAGGCAGAGGACAGTGCCGAGGCCTTCGGCAAGAGCGAAGACGGAGAGAAAACAGGCTCGAACGGCACGGAGATCATCCTTGCGGCAGACGACGACTCGACCTGGGCAAACAGCTTTCTGCTCTTCCTGCCGAGATATAAAGGCGGAGTCGAGGAAGACCGCATCTGTGAGGAAACATTCGATCATATTGTGATCGGAGGTATTGAATCGAAGAGGGATATCGAGGACTACGTGGAGGAGATCAAGGCCGCGGGCTTCGATGTTGACGCGGACTACGTTGACCATAACGGTGAGATCGATTTCCATGCCTACAACCCCGACGGTTGGTACGTGACCGTCGATTATGACATAAAGACCGCCAAGGTCGATATCGGCTGCGGATTCTTTGCACAGCCGAAGGAGAAGGAACCCGGAAATTACTTTGATGAGGAGATACTTGAGGTTCTTCCGTTACCCGAAGCGGGGACTTTGTCGAGCGGCAGATCAGATGGAGACTACCCCTACGTGCTCTATGAGGAATGCACGCTTGAAGACGCACGTACGTATGCAGGAAAGTTAAGGAAGGCAGGCTTCGACAGCGAAGTGATGGAAGGCGAGTCGGGAGATCTTTACTGGTACAACGCACTCGGACCGGACGGGATGATCTGCGACATGCAGTACTCCGACGGTATCATAATGATAGGGTGCGACCGGGCAGAAGAGTAACTAAAGCGCATGTGATACATTGAAATAATGAAACAGAGGTTTGGAACATGACTAAGTACGACGGCAGCGAGATAGTCGTTTTGAAGGGCCTGGAGGCGGTCAGAAAGCGTCCGGGTATGTACATAGGAAGCACGGGAAGCCGCGGTCTTCATCACCTTATCTGGGAGATCCTCGATAACGGTATCGATGAACATCTCGCGGGCTTCTGCAATGAGATAGAGGTGACCGTCGAAAAGGACGGCGCCGTTTCGGTGACCGATCACGGCCGAGGGGTTCCCGTGGACATCCATCCCACGGAGCACATCCCCACGGTGAGGGTTGTTTACACAGTCCTCCATGCCGGCGGTAAATTCGGTAATTCTGTCTACAAAGTCTCGGGCGGACTCCACGGTGTGGGAGCATCCGTCGTCAATGCGCTCTCACGCAAGATGATCGTTGAAGTTAAGAGAGACGGACATATCTACAGAGATGAATATGAGAACGGGGGACATCCGACGGTCGAGCTTGAAAAGGGACTCCTGCCGATAGCCGGTCGCGCCGCAAAGAGCGATACCGGTACAAAGGTTACTTTCTACCCCGATCCCACGATCTTTGAGACGGTTGAGTTTAAGGATGATGTTATTGCCAAGAAGCTAAAAGAGACGGCGTTCCTTAACAAGGGGCTGAAGCTCACGTTCACCGACAAGAGGTCGGGCTACAGCGAGACATTCCTTGAGCATGAGGGTATCCGAAGCTTTATACGCTACATCTGCCGCGATCAGAACACCATCATGAAGGATCCGATCTACATCGAGGGCAAGAGCGGAGATATCGAGGTCGAGGTTTCGTTTATGTACACCGACGGATTCTCCGAGCAGATAAATGCCTACTGTAACTGTATCAACGTTGTTGACGGCGGAACGCTCGTTACGGGCTTTAAGTCGGGTCTTACGAGAGTGCTCAATCAGTACGCGAGGGAGCTCGGAGTGCTCAAGGAGAAGGATGACAACTTTGACGGACGCGACATCCGAAACGGTATCGTGGCTATCGTATCGATCAAGCATCCGGATCCCCAGTTCGAGGGTCAGACCAAGACCAAGCTCGGCAACAACGACGCAAAGGGCGCCGTTGAGGATGTGTTCGTGAGCGAGGTCACACGTTATTTCGACAAGAACGTGGAGGTGCTCCGCGCGATCCTTGACAACTCCATGCGTTCGTACAACGTGCGCAAGGCAAGCGACAAGGCCAAGAACGCGGCAATCAAGCAACTCAGCGAAGTGGACACGCGCAGTAAGCTCGCGGCGTGCACATCAAAGAAGGCAGAGGAGTGCGAGGTTTATATCGTCGAGGGAGATTCCGCGGGCGGCACGGTCAAGACCGCGCGCGACAGACGCACCCAGGCGGTACTTCCCCTCCGAGGCAAGATCATAAACGTTGAGAAGGCGACTCTTGAAAAGATCCTCCTCAACAATGAGATAAAGTCGATGATCGCATCATTCGGATGCGGTATCGGTGACGAATTCGACATCAGCAAGCTGCGCTACGACAAGATCATCATCCTTACGGATGCCGATGTGGACGGAGCGCATATCAGCACACTGCTGCTCACCTTCTTCTACAGGTTCATGCCGCAGCTGATCTACGAAGGAAAGGTCTACCGCGGACTTCCTCCGCTTTACAGAGTGGAGTACGAGACGGTCAAGGCGGGCAAAGCAAAGAAGCAGTCCGAGTACCTTTTTAACGACGCGGCGCTTGAACGCTTCAGGGAGTCGGGCAAGAAGATCGTGTCGCTACAGCGATACAAAGGTCTCGGCGAGATGGATGCCGAGCAGCTTTGGGAGACGACACTCGATCCCGCACAGAGAGTCCTCGCACAGGTCAACATCAGTGACGGAGTCGAAGCAGACGAGATCACATCGCTTCTCATGGGAAGCAATGTACCTCCCCGCCGCGAGTTCATCATGAGCGAAGCGGGGGATGCAAATCTTGATATTACTTGAATGGAGTGACATATGAGCACGAGACAGGAGCAATTTGTACAGCTTGATTTCGCGGAGGAGATGAGGACCTCTTTCAGGGATTATGCCCTGAGTGTCATCATCTCGCGTGCCATCCCCGACGTGAGGGACGGTTTAAAGCCGGTACAGAGAAGGATCCTCTACGCGATGAACGAGCTGGGACTCGCGCCTGACAAGCCGCACAGAAAGAGTGCGAGGATCGTCGGCGATACGATGGGTAAATATCACCCCCACGGAGACAGCTCGATATACGAAGCACTTGTTCACATGGCACAGGATTATTCCCTCAACGTTCCGCTTGTTGACGGCCACGGCAACTTCGGTTCGATCGACGGTGACGGTGCGGCTGCCATGCGTTACACGGAGGCCAGACTTTCGGCGGGCGCCATGAGGATGCTCGAAGGCCTCGAGCGCGGGATCGTTCCTTTCATGCCGAACTTTGATGAGAACGAAAAGGAACCCACAGTCCTCCCGGCTCACATCCCGAACCTCCTTATCAACGGAACGACGGGTATCGCCGTAGGTATGGCGACCAACATCCCGCCGCACAACCCGGGCGAAGTGATCGACGCGTGCGTTGCGCTCCTCGACAAGCCCGAGATCACTAACAGAGAGCTTTTAAAACACATAAAAGGCCCCGATTTCCCGACAGGCGGGATCGTGATGAACGCAGGCGATATCCCTGCGATCTACGAGACGGGCGAAGGCAAGATCCGCGTACGTGCGCTCACTCACATGGAGAAAGGCGAGAACGGACGCACCAATATAGTCGTTACAGAGATCCCCTACACCATGTCGGGGAACAAGGTAAAGCTTGTAGAGGCGCTTTCAACGCTTATGCGTGACAAGGTCTTCGAGGAGATCTACGACGTGAGGGACGAATCCTCCAAGGAAGGTATCCGTATCGTCATCGAAGTCAAGAAGGACAGGAACGCCGAGAACCTCCTCAACGGACTCTTTAAGAAGACTCCGCTTGAGGATACATACAGCATCAACCTTCTTGCGGTTAAAGAGAAACAGCCCATCGTATTCGATCTGAAGGGCATGATCTCGGAGTTTATCGCTTTCCGGAAGGAGCTTACGATCCTTGAGCACAAGGACCTCCTTGAAAAGGCGAAAGACAGGGAAGAGATCGTTTCGGGACTGCTGCGCGCGACCGACATAATCGACCTCATCATCGAGATCCTCAGGGGCAGTAAGAGCGTCAAGCAGGCCAAAGACTGCCTGACACGAGGCGATGTTACGGATATAGCCTTCAAGTCCGAAAAGTCGCGTATGATGGCATTTAAGCTTGATTTCACCATGAAGCAGGCGAACGCGATCCTTGCGATGCCTCTTTCAAGGCTCATCGGACTCGAGATGCAGAAGCTGATCGACGAGCATGAGGACCTGCAGGGAAAGATCGCTTCTTATGAAGAGATACTCTCAAGCGAGAGCGCGTTAAGAAACGTGATCCGCGAGAGACTTAAGACTATCAAGAAGGAGCTCGGATACCCCAGAAGAACAAAGATCGACGAGATCGTTGCGGGCGAGTACGTCGAAGAGGTCAAGATCGAAGAGCTGGCCGTACTTATCGACAGATTCGGCTACACCAAGTGCATCGACGAAGCTACTTATCAGAAGGCTACTCCCGAACAGCTCGCGGAGTACGTACATACAGTGCACATGAAGAGCGACGGCGTGCTGTGCATCTTCACGGACGAGGGAAACCTCAACCGCGTCAAGGCGGAGAAGATCCCCCGTGCGAGACTCAAGGAGAAAGGCACACTCATCCACAACCTCTGCAAGATCGACGAAGAGGAAGCCGTGCTCTACTGCTCGTTCGAAGAGCTGTTTGACGGCCTGCTCCTCTTTACAACAGCGAACGGAGCGATCAAACTTACCTCCGGTATCGAATTTGATACCGCGAGACTTCAGATGGCTTCGACCAAGCTCGCCGACGGTGACAAGGTAGTTTCGATCTCGCTTATAGGAGCCTCTGAGGCAGTCGATCCTTCGGCCAGAGTGCTTGTCGTTACCAAGAAGGGATTGGGAGCCATCTTCCCGCTTGCCGAAGTACCGGAGCTCAAGAAGACCGGCAGGGGTGTGAGAAGCATCACGCTCGGCTCGGGCGACACAGTCGAAGGCGCAGCTGTTATTCACCAGGGCACCGACAGGGCTCAGGTGGGCGGCAAGACGGTCGACTGCTCGAAGCTGCGCTGCAGGGCAAGAGGCGGTAAAGGAACCAAGGTTACCTATATTAAGTGACGGATGAGTAATATTTCGAAGTAACGGAATAATAACAGGAAGAATAAGTTGATACGGAATACCGTAAAACAAAGAGAAGAATAGGTTAATACGAGCATCGTGAAAACACAGGAAAGAATAAGTAAAAATCGGTGAATCGTAATAATACTGAGAAGAAGTACATTTATGTACAGTATGAAAGGACGATAAGATGAAAAAAGTAATTACATACGGCACATATGACCTTTTACATGTCGGACATATAAATCTTCTGCGTCGTGCGAGAGAGCTCGGAGACTACCTTGTGGTAGTGGTTTCATCCGACGAGTTCAACGCCATCAAGGGCAAGAAGGCGTATTACAGCTTTGAGGACCGCAAGAAGATCCTTGAGGCGATCAAGTACGTGGACGAGGTCCTTCCCGAGTACACATGGGAGCAGAAGATCGATGACGTGGTCAACAACAACATCGACGTGTTCGTCATGGGTGACGACTGGGCAGGCAAGTTTGACTTCCTTAAAGAGTACTGTGAGGTTGTCTACCTCCCCAGAACCGAAGGCATCTCTACCTCCAAGATAAAGGAAGATCTCGGACTCACGGGAAAGACAGAAAAGTAATGACATAGGGTGGTCCCTTGGGGACGGGGGTTGGTGGTGGTCCCTTGGGGACCACCCTATGTTCGGTTTCGTAAAGTTTTTTTGAAAAAGATATAAAGTTTTCTTTCTGCACGGCCGATAAATATGTCAGAGAGTTAGCAAAAAGAAAGGTGTGAACTATATGAGAATCGATGCTATGAACCAGGTGAGCCAGCTTTACAGCTCAAAGGCTACCAAGAAAACCGGACAGGCCGGCGGACTTTCGTTCTCTGACAGTCTTGAGATCTCAAGGGTCGGCAGAGACATGCAGGTTGCCAAGGCAGCGGTTGCAGCAGCTCCGGATGTTCGTGAGGATCGTGTAGCAGCCATCAAGGCAGCGCTTGCAAACGGAACATATTCCGTTAGTGATGAAGATCTTGCAAACAAGCTCCTCGAGAGCTTTGACATCTGATTTTTTCAGGAGATTTTATCGTGGCAGGACTGATAAACGAGCTCGTGAACATAATGTCGTCAGAGAACGACCTTTATAAGGAGCTGATACCGATAGCCTCGCGCAAAACGAGGGTTATCATTGACAATGACCTCAATGCCCTTCAGGAGATTACAGACAAAGAGCAGCTCGCGATCGAAAAGATCAACGCTCTCGAGCACAAAAGGGATGAGGTCATTAAAAATATCGGGACAGTGCTTTCCCGTGATCCCGAGAGTCTTAATATGAAGACACTCATTGAGATCATGAAGAAGCAGCCGGCCGAGAGAGATGCTCTCTGCAGGATCCACGATGAACTCGAACGGACTCTCAAAACACTGGTTACAATTAACGACCGAAACAAGTTACTGATAGAACAATCCCTGGAAATGATCGATTTCAACATAAATCTCATTCAAAGCACAAGGATGTCGCCCGGGGTAAGCAACTATACGCGTGGAGCGTGTGAGGATCAAGCCACTTCAAGAGGAACAGGGATGTTCGACGCGAAGCAATAAGGCTCGAGGCCTCGACAGGAGAAGCTTATGTCTTTATTCGGAGATTTATCTGTCGGCACTTCGGGGCTTAAAGCAGGACAATACGGACTCAATGTAGTCGCGCACAATTTGGCCAATGTGGACACTGAGGGCTATGTAAGGCAGCAGATGGTCTATGACTCATCTCCTTACATCCTCATAGGTCAGACATCGGTTTCGCCTATGCAGGTGGGACTCGGTGTTGACCCCGCACAGGTTCGTCAGGTGCGCGATGTTTTTTTGGATAAAGCATACAGACAGGAAGCGGGCAGACAGGGCTACTACGAAGCACAGCGTGATGCGGTCAAGGAGATCGAGGACCTCTTCGGCGAGCTTCAGGGAGTTGCTTTCCAGGATACCCTCAAAGACTTCTGGGTTTCGCTCCAGGAGCTTTCAAAGGAACCCGACAGCCGAGTTGCACAGGCAACATTCGTTGAAACAGGCATCAATTTTGTCGAGAGATCGGACAAGATCTATAAGCAGCTCAAGGAATTTCAGCTCAACCTCAATACCAACATCAGAGAGAAGATCACCCGTATCAATGAGATCGGAAGAGAGATCTTTGATCTTAATAAGAAGATAGTTTTCTACGAGAGCAGTGAAGTAGAGAACGCCAATGACTACCGCGACCAGAGAAACAAGCTCCTCGATGAGCTCGGCACCATGGTAAAGATCGATTACAAAGAGCAGATCGACGGTCGTGTTACAGTAGCGATCGAAGGCGGATCCTTCGTTACCGAGGACTTCGTTTATCGCATGGATTACCTCACGATGGCACAGTATTACGAGAAGCAGGGCATCGAGATCCCTCTTGATGAGGCTGCCGATATCCTCATCCCCGTATGGCCTCATCTCGGCGGAGCCGAAGTGTTTGACTGGTCACAGGTACCGAGCACGGCGGCCAATTCGGACATCGGAACCCTTAAGGGCTGCCTGCAGGCACGCGGAACCAGGATCGGCAAGTATACCGACATCCCGATAGAGCCCAAGATCGAAGACTTTACGGATGAGGAAGGCGACGTTGATACCGAAGAGTACAACCTCGCACTTGACCTCTACGAAGAAGCAACCAAGGAGTACAACCTGAAGATTGAGTCATCGATCATGATGCGTACACAGGCACAGTTCGATCAGCTCGTTCACGGTGTTGTCACCATCATCAACGACACCCTCTGCCCCGATAAGGAAGTTACGATCGCGGCAGGAACAACGATCACACTTGACGACGGATCGTCCTACACATACGAGGAAGACACAAAGATCAGGATCTTCGACGAAGAGCACGCACCTGTGGGAGTTGACGAAAGCTCAACACCCGGCGAAGAGCTCTTCTCGAGAAAGACAGTCAGAAGGTACATGGATCCCCAGGACATCACTCTTGCGGACGGAACGGTGCTTGAAAATGTCAGGATCTACAATAAAGAGAATGCGGACGACAACTACTCGCTCTACACTCTCGGCGAGATCGAAGTAAATGACAGGATCGTCGAGAACAAGTCAAAGCTCCCCGTTATAAATGCGAATGGTACAGGCGACTACGACATGGACATGATCAAGCGCCTCCTCAGTAGATGGCAGGAGCCTTTCGCAACACTTTCGCCCAACACTCTTACATATAATAACGTTACGAATTACTACACACAGTTCATCGGTGAGATCGCAACAAAGGGTGACGAGTTCAACATCCTCGCCGACAACCAGGAAGCAATGGTCAATGCGGTTGACGACAGAAGACTTGCAAAAACGGCTGTTTCGTCCGATGAAGAGCTCACATACCTCATCAGATATCAGCACGCCTACAACGCGTCGGCAAGGTACATAACGGTTATCGACTCGATGCTCGAGCACCTGATCATGAAGCTTGCTTAAACCGGAAAGGAGTAACACATGCCCAATACATTTTTCGGATTAACGATCGGAACCACCGGACTATATGGCGCATCGGTCGGGATCAACACAACGGCCCACAACATCAGTAATACCGAGACTGAGGGCTATTCCCGCCAGCTCGTTAAGCAGACGGCAGGTGTTCCTCTCCGTGCCAACGGCTCCTACGGTATGATCGGTACGGGTGTTGAGATCCAGTCGATCGAGCAGCAGCGTGATGCGTACTACGACACGAAGTACCGCAGCAACAACACTCTTTCCGGTTACTACGCAGCTCAGGAATACTACATGCAGTCCATCGAGAACTATTTCAACGAAGTTCAGCTCGAAGGCTTCAACAGCAACTTTAACAAGTTCAACAACGCGCTCGAAGAGCTTTCGAAGGATCCTGCGAACCTTACGGCCCGCACACAGGCCAACAGCTTCGCACAGAACTTCTGTGAGTATATCAACTCTCTCCAGACAAGCCTCACACAGCTTCAGGAGAACGTCAACTTCGAGATCAAGACTATGGTTGACTCGGTCAACTCCTACGCAACCCAGATCGCAGGCCTCACCAAGCAGATCAACACGCTTGAGGTCAACGGAGGAGTTGCCAACGATGTCAGAGACCAGAGAAACCTCCTTATTGACGAGCTTTCGAACATCGTAAATATCTCCGTTCTCGAGAAGAGAGTCGGAACCGAGGAAGCAGGTGTTACAAGCTTCACGGTGAAGATCGGTGAGACTACACTTGTAGACACGTTCGAAGCACATTCGCTCACGATCGTTCCCAGAGAAGATAAGCATTATCAGTCGGATCTTGACGGACTCTATGACATCGTCTGGGACAGCACGCAGACATTCGACGCGCTTCATAACGGAGGCCGTATCCAGGCGCTCTACGAGATGCGTGACGGCAACAACCAGCAGTACTTCCACGGCAAGTGCACGGCCAGCTACGGTGACGAGTTCATCACAGTCACAGACACAAGCGTCAATAAAGTAGAGCAGCTCCACATCGCGCCCACCGGTATCATCACGGTCGGCAACCGCGAGTACAAATACAACGGTTTCAATGTTACACTCGACGAGGACGGCAACTACGTTTATGAATTCGCTCTCGACGATCCCGTCACAAAGGACGTTGATGAAGCCGAGACATCGGTAGGACAGTCTATCAACTACAAGGGCCTTGCATATTACATGCAGCAGCTCAACGAGTTTACCAGAGTGTTCACCCGCCGCTACAACGACCTTCACAAGGAAGGCCGCGACCTTGACAACGAACCCGGTATGGATTATTTCAATACCCGCAACATCGTATCCGGCGAGAACTACGTCTTCGAGTATTCTGAGGACGATGAGGACCTTGGCATCATTATCAGCAGCCAGACCGGTGCCTACGCAGTCGAAGAGCAGGACAAGAACTACGGAAGCTATTACTTCATGACAGCCGCAGGGATCTGCGTCACCGATGACGTTTATAAGGATCCGCGCAAGATTGCCACAGCAAGGGACGTCGTGAACGGCGAGAGTAACAACGACCTCGCACTCGATATGATCGCTCTCAAGAACGACACAAAGATGTTCAAGCAGGGCACACCTTCGGGATTCCTGCAGTCACTTATCGCAGAGCTCGGTGTTGATTCAAAGAAGGCCCTTTCCTTCAATGAGAACCAGGCAGACGTGCTCACAGCGATCTCAAACCAGAGACTTTCGGTATCGGGTGTCGACATGGACGAGGAGTCGATGTCGCTCGTCAGATACCAGAGCGCGTACAACCTTTCGGCCAAGGTCATCAGCACGATGAACGAG
>JAEEQC010000067.1 GCA_016285135.1 Lachnospiraceae bacterium | reverse complement strand
CAGTTTCTCAAATCCGATCTTGAAGCCCTTCCCCTCTCCTCTGCGAAGCGTTAACCTTCGGTCGAACTTAGCATGGAACCGCGCATAAAGCGGCTCAAGTTCCTGCGAGATCATGATGACAGCAAAATTGAGCATGCCCCAGAGGATGAAGTTCCAGCTTGCGCCGTGCCAGAGACCGGTCGCAAACCAGACGACCGCCGACGTGATATAAACAGGGATTCTCTGCGCCGCGCGACGCGGAAGGCGCGACTTTCTCAGGGCTCCCGAAATATTTCTGATCAGTTTGCAGGAAGACATCGGATAAAACACATAATCGGCGAACCACGTTCCCATCGTAATGTGCCACCTGCGCCAGTACTCGGCCACATTCTTCGAGAAGTAGGGCCGCACGAAGTTCTCCTTGACCCCGACGCCGAACATCTGCGCCGCACCTATGGTTATATCGATGCCGCCGGTGAAATCCGCATAAAGCTCAAGCGCATATAACGCCATACCTGCCACCACAAAAGCTCCCGAATATTTACCGGGATCACCGGTGATCTCTTTGACCGCGATGAGTGCCCTGTCGGCGATGATGAGCTTTTTTGCGAATCCCCAGAGCACGCGCATCGCACCGAGCTTTAGCGAGTCGGCCTTAAGGGGCTTCGGGTTAAACAGGTCTTCCTTGATGTCGCCGAAGCGGCTTATGGGTCCCTGTACGAGCTGCGGGAAAAACGAGATAAACAGCGCGGTATGGAACGGGTTGTGAGTCGGCTCTACGGCTTCCCTATATACGTCTACCATGTATCCGACGGTGCTGAAGATGTAGAACGAGATGCCCATAGGCATTAAAATACCCGCCAGGGGGATCCTGCTGCCGCTTCCCACGAGGTCGAGCAGGGAGTTGATGTTTGTGATCGTGAAATCGGTGTACTTGACTACCGCGAGGAGTCCGAGTGTGAGGACGAGGCCAACGATCAGGACTCTTCGGCGCGAACGCTTATCCCTTGCTTTGTACTCTCTCGCTTCTTCGCGTGAAAGGACTTCCTTCATCTCAGCGAGGTACCGCTTGCGCGCGATCGCCTGTTTGTCCATTTTTACGGTCACAATGTATGCCACTATGCTTGTTGAAACGATGAAGACAACGCACCAAACACCGGCGTGCGCATAGAAATAATAGCTCAGAGCCAGAAGGATGTAAGGGCGCGCTTTAACAGGCGCGAGTCTGTAAATGATCAGGCCCGCGCACAGAAACCCTATGAATGCATATGAGGTAAAAAGCATGTCCTACTGTTCCTTATTCGTTTTGCTTTGATTTTATTCCGTTAATGCGGGCGGCCTGCCGGGGCCGCCACCGATCAAAGTGTATCGGATTTCTTAAGAGTTGCTATATAAGCGTTAGCGATCTTCTTTGCCTTCTTCTTGGTCTTAGCCTTGTAGAGCTTAACAAGCTCATCGTGAGTGTTCTTTTCGATCTCATAGCGAAGCGCCGGATCTTTCCTTTCGGCCGCGATCTCGCGCACACAGGATTCTTCGCGCATCTTGAGCGCAAGTTTTTCGATATACTTTCTGAGGACCGAAGGCTTGAGGTCCGTCATGTCGAGCTTTGCGGCGTACCGGGTGTCCACGACCACGCCCCTGTCGCTCGCGGCGTTGATCTTTTTCACCGCTTTGTTATAGATCTTGGTGAGCTTCTTATATTCCTTTTTTGTGTAATACTTCTCGCTGTACTTTTTGTATTCTTTCTCAAGCTCCGAAAGCGCCTCTTTCTTCGCACTCTCGAGGAGCGTGGCGATGCGCTTCGCCTGGTCGCCCGTGGGAGTCTTGTGGTACCTGTATGTGTGCTTGTTGCCGTCGTACCAGACAAGCTCGCCGTCCTTGGGGATGTTGGTCTTGCCGTCATTCCAGTCCGCGGTCATGCCAAAGCCGACCTGACAGAACCCGGTTCCTTTGCAGAAAGGGCATGTGTAGTCGCCGCCATTTTCGTTGCACGGGAAGCACCTGCAGGGGGAGTACCCTGATCCGTCGCAGCCTGTGCAGTCAATCCGGCCCGATTCATGGCAGGTGATACAGGGGTGATATCCCAGACCGCCGCAATTGCCGCAGGGGATTATCTCCGACCCTTCGGGCGGCAGTTCGCCGTCTTCGTTCCTGGTGATCCCGTCACCTCCACAGGAGGGGCAGTTTTCCTTGCCGTCGCCGCCGCACCTGACACACACGAGGTGGCCTGCGCCGAAGCACCCGTCACACTCCACCGCACCTCTGTTGTAGCAGTTGGAGCAGTGCATCTTTCCGAGCCCGTCGCAGTGGTAGCATTCCTCGAATTCCTTCGCGGACGCCTCACACGCGGGTGCAAGGAAGATGATAAGCAGAGCTGCTGCCACGGCAAGCAGGATAAAAAATGATTTTTTAAATTCGAAGTTCTCTTTCTTCACCATTCTTTCACCTCTCAATTATTCATTAACTCTTATGTGACTGTTTCCGAAATTCGTTGATAATGTTTATCCCGCACACTGCACGAGGTTCTCTCAACGTTTATGTCACACGCCTTGAGGCTTTTACAGATATGCGGATTATCCGGCAAACTTTTTTCGGAGATTAAGTAACTCGTCCGGGAGACCCTTTCCCACTAATCCGAATTAAGCATTAAGTATCTCGTCAACGAGCTCCGCGATAGACCGCGCGCTGTCAAAGTTCTCGGGCGTGATCTTGTCCGCCGTGATCACAGCGTCGAACTCATCAGCGAGCTGAGTGATGATGGTGATTATGTCGTACGAATCAAGGATCCCGTCTGCAACTAACCCGTCGCGGTCCTCGTCGTCAAGCTCCGGGTGAAGATCCGCTATGATCTGTTTTATTGTGTCAAGATATTCTTCCATGATATTGCTCCTTATGTACATTCAATTTTTAACTGTTTTGTTGTGTTTCGGGTTTTTACTATGTAGCAATGTATATGACCCCAAACCCCCGTCCCCGAGGGACCATTTCACTTGGTATATGTCTCCGCGAGGCCCTTTCTGTCGATCTTGCCGCCGGGGGTGAAGGGCATCCGTACAACGCGCACGATACGTCCCGGGAGCATGTAGCGCGGGAGCGTCTCCTTGAGATGATCGCCGACCGCCGCCTCTTCAGCCTCGCCTTTATAGACCATGATTATCTTGTCCGCCTTGCTGTCATAAACACATGCAACGATTTCAACACCGCTTATGCCGCCCGCGACGCTCTCTATCTCTCCGAGCTCGATGCGGTGGCCCATATGCTTTATCTGGTAGTCCTTACGTGAAACGAACACGAGCTCTCCTTGCTCGTTTTTGCGTGCGAGATCGCCTGTTTTGTAAAGGATTTCGGGATAGGCGTTATTCAGGGGATTCTGCACGAACGACTCTCCGGTTTTCCCGGGGTTGTTGAAGTACCCGAGCGTCACGCATGTTCCCCTCACATAGATCTCGCCTGTCTCACCGTCTGCGACCTCCCTGCCGTCATCCGAGAGCAGCAGGATCTCGCTGTTCGGGAAAGGACGACCTATCGGGATTGCCTCACCGTCCTCAAATTCCCTGTCAACGCGGTAGAAGCAGCACATTCCGGTCCCTTCAGTGGGTCCGTAGAGGTTAATATATTTCGTGCCTTCGGGTGTCGCTTCCTTCCACGCGCGAAGCTCCTTAGGAGGGAAGACCTCGCTTCCGAAAGCAACCGTACGCAGGTACTGAGGCCTGACTGTTTTAAACGTCCCAAGCGCCGAAACCATGCGGAGCGCAGAGCCGACCCAGCAGATCGTGTTGATCTTGTGCTCATTGAGGAACTCCACGAGCTTCACGGTAAACATGAAGTACTCGCGCGGCACTATCCACGCCGATGCGCCGAACTTGAGTGTCGGGTAGATCTCCTTGAGACATGCGTCAAAGTAGAAAGGTGACTGGTTTCCAAACACCGTACTCTCGTCGACCTCAAGTATCTCCGACAGATGCTCGATGTAATCGATCACGCTTCTGTGGCAAGCGACCACACCTTTCGGTGTCCCCGTAGATCCCGAAGTGAAGACTATGTACGCGGGATCCGTATCGATCTGTGCGTCAAATATGCGTGCAAGTGCGGCGTCATCTATATCAAAAAAGCCTGATAACTCTTCATAGATGAGCGTCTGCCCCCCGAACCCGAGTTCTGCGGACTCTTCCAGATTCTCCTTCCCGCAGATCATCACGCGTGCGCCCGAGGTTTCGATCACAGACCTGACTCTGGCCGCCGGCGCCGCCGTATCGAGCGGAACATAATAACATCCGCCCGCAAGAACTCCGAGGAATGCGGCTATCATCGCGGGGCACCTGTCCATATAAATCGCAACAGGCTCGCGATACACCCCTACTCTTGAAAGCTTTGTGCCTATCCTGCGGCTGATATCATACAGCTCCCCAAACGTGAGCGATCCGTTTATGTCGCTGAAGGCCACGCGGTCGCGCTTTTCATCTATATTATCATATAAATATTCAAGAAGATTCTTTCTCATCTGTGTCCCCACGATCACTCTTTTCCTCTTATTCTGTCCAAAACTACAGGTATATCTTCTTTCAAGGTCTGATACACTATCGAAAGATCAACATTTCCATAATCATGAACTATACGATTCCGAAGGCCATACAACTCAGGCCACGGTATTTCATTATGCTCGTCCTTATAGTCTTGTGTCAGTTTCCTCGCATTTTCAGAAATCTGTATCATTCTAAAAAGCATAGAATCAAGTAAGACTTCGTCCTTATAAAGTCTTTCCTGATCCACGTTTTTCATGTGTTCGATAATAAAGGCAAGGTCGGTTTCAATCTTTTGAGAATAGTATAGGTCACCTTTAGTATTATCCATATATTTTTACCCCTGTCTTTAATACTTCTTTAAGTAATTCCTCGTTGTTCAACAATTGCCTGTAGTCAAGAAGGTCGACTTTCTTTTGGAGAGCCTCCCTTAAGTCTTCCGCTATTCCAAAATACTTTAATCCCGAAAGCCCCGTACAGATCAAAAGATCTACATCACTGTTTTCCCTCGCTGTTCCTTTGGCATACGACCCGAACAAATAACAAAAATCAACACCCTTATTGCGAAACACTTCTTCACAGATTTTTATAATTGTTTCTGTGGTCAAAAGGCCATGTTCCTCATCAACCAATACTATGTCCTTTAAAGTATTTACCAGATACCTGTATTTAATCGTATCAACTTTGCTTTCATCATTTTCATAGTCTATATACGAGCGCAAAGATACTCCTGTTTTCTTGGCTGCCTCTCTTTGGGATAAACCATTTTTCTGACGTAGTGTCTTTAACGATACCATAATATACCTCTAAGCTACAATCAATTGCATACTCTTACATATGTAATTATGCAACATTTGCACATTTTTGTCAATACGTGTGTGCAAATATTGCATGTATATCGTCGTACTTATGTGCAGATTTTGCACTTAACAACAAAAATTGTGCAACAATTCTGTACCTGATATCACACCTTCCCCCGTGCCTCCCGTATCCCGGCCTGTGCCAGAACACGGATCGTGTCCACGAACACTATGTCATCAAGCTTATCCCACAGCCCGGCCGCGTCCATGGCTAGGGGAATCTCAGTGCAACCGAGGATCAGAGCCTGTGCGCCGCGGGCAATAAGATTGCGGCATGTTTCACAAAACTCTCCGGCGAGTTCTTCGCTCAGATCGCGCCCTGCCTTAACCGCGTCGTATATAACAGAGTTTACTGAGTCTTGACCCTTTTTGTCAGGCGTTATAACGCTTATACCCATGGGCTCGAGGTACTTTTCGAAAACCTTTCCTTCCACGGCACCGCGGGTTGCAAGCACTCCGACACGTGTCAGACCCTTCTCACGCAGTACATTTCCGGTTTCCTCTATGAGATTTATGAGCTTAACGCCGCCTGTTGTTACTTCTTCACCGTTTGAATTCTTTTCTGTGCCTTTCGATTCCTCCTCACGATCCATGTTCTTCTCCGAGCCGCCCATTTCTTCCACGCTTTGCGTGTTCTCACCAATACCGTCATTTTTATCGGTCGGATTTACAGCGAATTTCTGTAGCGCAGCTTCTATTTCTTCAAAATAATAGTGTGACGTATTGCATGCCAGCAAGAGTACCTCTGCCCCGGAATCAATAAGCCCTTCCGCAGTCTTTACAATCTCAGGCACCGGACTTTCCCCGCCGTCAAGGATTGCGCGGGTGCGGTCGGGAATTCCCGGATTGCAGTCTATAAGCGTTCTGATGTGTCCCGCGTCGCTGTCGCTCTTCGTCATTTCAACGATCAGTTCAAATAAACGCGCGGTTGCAAGCGGCCCCATGCCGCCGATGATTCCAAGCTTCTTCATGTTCCCTCTAAAAAATTGGGTCAGCAAAGCTGACCCACAGTTTTTACAGTTACGCTTCGTATCCCTTCTGCTTGATCACCTTGATGATCGATTCGACTTCTTTTGCGCAGATCTCTTCGGTTCCGGCTTCGGCCATGACGCGAACGAGGGGCTCGGTTCCCGACTCGCGGACGAGCACGCGTCCGTCACCGCCGAGACGTTCCTCTGCTGCCGCGATAGCTGCCTTGACATCCGCGTCACCCATCGCAAGCTTCTTGTCCGTAACGCGGACGTTCTTGAGAACCTGAGGGTAGATCTTCATGCCCGCAGCAATCTCGGAAACCTTTTTGCCGCGCGCAAGGATAACGGAGATTATCTTGATGCTAGTGAGGATTCCGTCGCCCGTAACGGCGTGTCTCGAAAAGATTATATGACCGGAATTCTCGCCGCCGATCGCGTAGCCGTTCTTCTGCATGTTCTCGCTGACGTACTTGTCGCCGACCGAAGTCTTCTCGTAGCCGATACCGAGCTCGTCGAGAGCCTTGTAAAGTCCGATATTGGACATAACCGTTGTAACGACCTTATTGCCCGAAAGCTCGCCGCGCTCCTTCATCAGCGCGCCGCACATGTACATGATCTCGTCGCCCGTAACCTCGCGGCCAAGCTCGTCGATGCAAAGGCACCTGTCGGCATCGCCGTCGTATGCGAATCCGACATCGAGTCTCTTCTCCTTAACGAGATCCTTGAGCTTCTCGAGGTGAGTTGAACCGCACGCAGTGTTGATGTTGGTTCCGTCGGGAGTGTCGCTGATAACGGTTATATTGGCGCCCAGCGTCTCAAAAACACTCTTCGCAACTGCCGTTGCTGAGCCGTTGGCGAGATCAAGACCGATCTTGAGTCCCGCGAGGTCCGCCTGCTTGCCCGAGCTGCTCATGCCGAGCGCAGTCGCACCGAAGGACTCAAGCGCAACAGCCACAAGGTACTCGATATAGCGCTGTCTTCCCTTTGAATAATCGACTGTTCTGCCGATCTTGTCATCAACCGCGAGGGGAAGATCTCCTCTCTCGCCGTCGATATACTTCTCAACAAGCTCCTCGATCTCGGCGTCCATCTTGTAGCCTTCGCCGTTGATAAGCTTGATGCCGTTGTCATTATAGGGATTGTGGCTTGCGGAGATCATAACGCCGCAGTCGAACGCCTCGCTCCTTACCACGTATGAAACGCAGGGAGTGGTCGTAACGTGCATGAGGTACGCATCAGCACCGCTGGCCGTGAGACCTGCAACGATCGCGTACTCGAACATGTAGCTCGAACGTCTCGTGTCCTTGCCGATGACAACCTTAGCCTTCTTCCCCTCTCTGGCACCGAAGTACCAGCCGATGTAGCGGCCTATCTGAAAGGCATGCTCCACGCGAAGATTCTCGTTTGCATGTCCTCTGAAGCCGTCTGTTCCGAAATATTTCCCCATTTCTGTTTCCTCCAGTATATTTAATACGCAGCTCGTACAACACAATTTACACTGAGGCCGCGGACTACGTCGCCGACAGTTCATGCGAAGCTGCTAAAAATGCCTTTATGGCCTTCGGACCGGTCGATATTCACCATCCCTGGCTCATATCTTCCTCTCTCGGCATCCGTGCCTCGAGCCCGATGGTGTATGGCAGCTTCGTGAACTGATACGGCTCCTCCGTATGCGGCTCAGTATAAACTGTGTTGCACGAGCTGCTATTTAGATTAATGAAATACTTAGTCTCCGCGCCTCTCAAAAAATGGTTCGTGCAGGAGACGTAAGATGTAATTCACTATGTAGTATTGTGATGAACCACAACCCCCGTCCCCAATGGACCATAGTGGGTTATCTTGTAACACTTGTCAAATGCCAAATATCTGCAACATACTCTTCAATGGTGCGGTCAGACGAGAACTTACCGCAGTGAGCCGTGTTAAGGATCGCGGACTTAGCCCAGCGCTCTTCGTCGTTGTACATCTCCTCGATGCGCTTCTGAGCCTCTGCGTAGGAGCGGAAGTCTTTAAGGATAAAGTACTGGTCAGCGCGCTCTTGACCGTTGCTGTCAAGAAGCGAGTTGTAGATCTCCCTGAAGAGCTCGGTGTTCTGAGGGCTGTAGAAGCCGTTGATCATCTGCGTCATGACGTTGCGGATCTCGGTGTCTGTGTTGTAGATCTCGCGCGGATTGTAGCCGCCGTTGTTCTCGTAGTTGATGACCTCCTGTGCGGAGAGTCCGAAGATCACTGCGTTCTCTGCGCCGACCTCCTCAACGATCTCAACGTTCGCACCGTCCATCGTACCGATGGTGATGGCACCGTTAAGCATAAACTTCATGTTACCGGTACCCGAAGCCTCTTTGGAAGCCGTCGAGATCTGCTCGGAAACATCCGATGCGGCGAAGATCATCTCGGCATTCGAAACGCGGTAGTTCTCGATGAAGACAACCTTGAGCTTGCCACCGATGGTCGGGTCGTTGTTGATGACATCCGCAACGCTGTTGATGAGCTTGATGATCGCCTTCGCGCGTCTGTAGCCGGCCGATGCCTTCGCACCGAAGATGAATGTTCTGGGCGTGAAAGCCATGTCGGGATGGCTCTTGAGCTCATTATAGAGGTACATGACGTGCATGATATTGAGGAGCTGACGCTTATATTCATGAAGTCGCTTTACCTGAACATCAAAGATCGAATGAGGATCAACGATGACATTGTTATGCTCCTTGATGTACTCGGCAAGACGCTCTTTGTTGCGGAACTTGATGTTCATGAACTCGTGCTGAGCCTTCTTGTCGTCCGCGTACATAGCGAGCTTCACGATCTTGGAAAGGTCGGTGATCCAGTCGGGACCGACTTTCTCGGTAACCCACTCTGCGAGGAGGGGATTGCCATGGAGAAGGAAACGACGCTGTGTGATACCGTTTGTCTTGTTGTTGAACTTGCCCGGGAAGTATGTTGCAAACTCCTTAAGGCTCTCGGTCTTGAGGATCTCGGTGTGGAGACGTGCAACGCCGTTGACCGAGAATCCGCCGACGATAGCGAGGTTGGCCATTCTGACCTGACCGTCATAAACGATGGCCATCTTCTCGATCATCTTGTAGTCGCCCGGGTACTTAGCCTGGATGTCGTTGATAAACCTGTGGTTGATCTCCTCAACGATCTGATATATACGGGGAAGGAGACGTGAGAAGAGCTCAAGCGGCCACTTCTCGAGAGCCTCCGACATGATGGTGTGGTTGGTGTACGCACAGGCATGTGTCGTGATCTCCCACGCATCATCCCACGAAAGGAAGTAGTCGTCCATAAGGATCCTCATGAGCTCGGCAACAGTAACCGAGGGATGAGTATCGTTCATCTGGAAAACAACATGGTCGGGAAGCTTCTTGATGTCACTGTGCTGAGCCATGTACTGCGAAACAGCCAGCTGAACGCTCGCCGAAACGAAGAAGTACTGCTGCTTGAGACGAAGCTCCTTGCCTGCGTAGTGATTGTCATTCGGGTAAAGCACCTCGCAGATGGTCTTCGCAAGGTTCTCCTGCTCGACTGCCTTGTGGTAGTCGCCCTTATCAAAGGAATCAAGCTGGAAATCGTTCACCGCGCTCGCATCCCAGATACGGAGTGTATTAACGAAGTGATTGTCGTAGCCCACAACGGGGAGGTCATAAGGAACCGCGAGAACCGTATTGCAGCCTTCCTGAACAAAGCACTCACGACCCTGCTCGTTCTTGACCATGCGCACATATCCGCCGAACTTGACGATCTTGGCATTCTCTGCGTCGCGCATCTCGAAGGGATTGCCGTCCTTAAGCCAGTTATCGGGAACCTCGACCTGGTAGCCGTTCTCAATCTTCTGCTTGAACATACCGTATTTGTAGCGGATACCGCAGCCGACTGCGGGGTATCCGAGTGTGGCAAGCGAATCAAGGAAGCATGCGGCGAGACGTCCGAGACCACCGTTGCCGAGTGCGGGATCGGGCTCTTCGTCTTCGATCGAGTTGAGGTCGAACCCAAGCTCGTCGAGGACCTCGCTCACAACCTTGTCAGCCTTCATGTTTATAAGGATGTTTCCGAGCGCCCTGCCCATCAAAAACTCCATGGACATGTAATAAACAGTCTTCGCATCCTTCTTCTCTACAAGCTTATGTGACGCAACCCAGTCATCAACGATGTGCTCCTTGATGGCATAGCACACGCTCTGGAAGATCTGCTGACGCGATGCGTCCTTAACTTCCTTCCTGTAAAGCGTCATGAGGTAGTTTTCAACACTCTCGCGGAACTCTCTCTTTTTTATTTCCATATCGCATTTCCTTTCTGTATGGCTTTCCCTATTATTGTCTGTTTTTACTTTCGGTTTCCAAAGTACTATTATACCATTATGTCGCCGCACCTAAAACACTAAATTGTAAGTCAGACTGCTGTTTGCGCAACATTTAACGTCCATATTCAAAACACATGATCATATGACCGGATACCTTTTTCGCAGCATTTAGTGTCCATACTCAAAACACACATAATTATAAGACAGAATGCCGTTTTTCACAGCATTCTGTCCCTAATATTATCAGATTTTCTCTACTCCAAGACTTGCGTCCTCTCCGTTGAGGTTCCAGTCCTTAGTGTAGCCGGCTGTGCTTCCGGTGATGATCTCGTCTGCGAGGCAGACACTTCCGATCATGTCCTTGTTGGCGGTCGCGATGCGCTCGAGCTCTGCGCTGCCCTTCAGGTAGACCTTGATGCGGTCCATAACCTCGAAGCCCGCTTCCTTACGCATGGTCTGAACCTTGCTGATGATCTCGCGCACGAAGCCTTCCTCGATGAGTGCCTCATCAAGATTGGTATCGAGTACAACGCAGAGTCCGTTGTCCTCGCATGTCACGAAGCCTTCCTTCTTGACGGTCTCGACAACGAGGTCGTCCGCAGCAAGAACTTCGTCGGCACCGTCGAACGCAACGGTCACCTTGCCGTCCTTCTGAAGCTCTGCATATGCGGCAGCTGCATCGGGAAGGTTGGCAAGCGTCTCTTTAAGTGCATTGATCCTGCTTCCGAAACGCTTTCCTAATGTCTTGAAGTTCGGCTTAAATACGTAGCCCGCAAATGAGGATGTATCATTTGTAAAGATGATCTCTTTTACATTGAGCTCGTCCTTGATGATATCCTGATAAAGCTCCGAAACGTGCTGAGCGCCCTTAACGTACATAACTCTGAGTGGCTGGCGCTGCTTGACAGCCGCATCGTTAC
>JAEEQC010000066.1 GCA_016285135.1 Lachnospiraceae bacterium | reverse complement strand
CGGTTCCATCAGCACCTGATATTACATAAACCGTTTTACTTTCACCGACAGTTCCGGTAAGAGCGGATGTCAAAATGCCTTCACTTCCTGCTGTTACCGTAATGTCTTCCTTTTTGTTATTTGCGTTTTTTTCCGCATTCACAACAGTTCCCGTCGGGTCAAGCTTTCCGGTTTCGGACCTGTTTTCGGCGAATGCATAAACAGCTGTGCCGGCTCCGAGTAAGAGTATAACTGCTGCCAGTGTTACAACTGTGATTTTTGCTTTATTCTTCTTCATGATAAGAACCTCCTTGTGTTATCAAACCGTACGTTCGTTATATGATGCTTTTTGTTCCTTATTGCCGCTTATGTGCGTCATTCCGACGGTTGTCTTACAAACTACCCTGTCGAAAAGCATAAGCAGTGCCGGAAGGATGAAGATTACCATCAACATGCTTATGACCGCACCGCGGGCAAGAAGCATACACATCGAACTGATAATGTCGATATCAGAGTAAACCGCAACTCCGAAGGTTGCCGCAAAAAGTCCCATTCCCGATACTATGATCGAAGGGATCGAAGTAGCAAGCGCCGTATGAACCGCGTTCTTTTTGTTCGCTCCGCCGATCCTCTCCGTCTTGTAACGTGTAGTCATGAGTATCGCATAATCAACCGTTGCTCCGAGCTGTATCGTGCTTATACAGATAGGTGCAATGAAAGGCAGGCTCTCTCCGAAATAGTGAGGCAATCCGAGATTGATGAAGATAGCGAGCTCTATTACAGCTATAAGTACGAACGGAAGGATGACGCTCTTTTCAACAAGAGCGATTATCAGGAAGATAGCAGCGATCGATATAATATTTACAACCCTGAAATCATGATCTGTAGTCTCGATCATATCCTTCATACAGGGAGCTTCACCGATGAGCATTCCGTTCTTGTCATATTTTTTTAGAATCTGACCGAGACTGTCGATCTCACGGTTGACTTCATCACTCGCAACCCTGTACTCGGAGTTGATAAGGAGCATCTGCCATTTATCTCCTTTAAGCAACGATCTTACCGACTTAGGAAGGATCTCTTCGGGGACCTTTGATCCGAGAACCGATTCAAGCCCGAGAACATATCTTACGCCGTCAACGTCTTCCATTTCTTTTATCATTGAGCGGACATCGCTGTCGGGAACGCTGCTGTCCACAAGTAACATGTGCGTTGACGCGATATCAAAGTCTTCGCTCAGCTTGCTGTTCGCAATAACATATTCCATGTCTTTCGGAAGCGAATCTCCCATATCGTAATATACTTCGTCGTTAGTTTTGCTGTATCCGTAGTATGCGGGAACCATAAGCACTGCAAAAACAGCAATAAAAACAGGGAAGAGCTTCAAGAGTCCGCCCACAAATCCGTCCATATGGGGAATTATCGAGCGATGACCGGTTTTTGCAAGCACCTTGTCAAACACAAGGATAAGTGCGGGAAGAACCGTAACACATCCGATGACACCGAGGATAACTCCCTTCGCCATTACGATTCCGAGATCGCGTCCCATCGTGAACGACATAAAGCAAAGCGCGATAAAACCGGCAACTGTTGTGATCGAACTTCCGAGAACACTTGTAAAAGTGTTATGTACAGCAATGGCCATTGCTTCTTTTCTGTCTTCACAGGTTTTAAGCGATTCGTTGTAGCTGTGCCAAAGGAATATCGAATAGTCCATTGTCACCGCAAGCTGGAGAACTGCGGACAAAGCTTTCGTAATGTACGAGATCTCACCGAGAAAATAATTCGTTCCGAGATTGAGAAGTATCATCATTCCGATCGAAGCAAGGAAAACGAAAGGAATGATCCAGTTGTCGAGCAAGAGCATCATTGCAAGAAGTGCAAGTACAACCGCGATGCCGACATAGATAGGCTCTTCTCTTTCGCAGAGTTCTCTCAGATCGGTAACAAGCGCCGACATACCCGAGACAAAGCATTGTTTTCCTGCGAGAGCCCTGATCTCTTTGATCGCATCCATTGTTATATCAGCGGATGTCGAGCTGTCAAAGAAGACTGCCATCATTGTGGAATTATCCGTGTTAAATGCGCGGTATAACTTTTCAGGGAGCATCTCCATCGGAACCGACAGATCTGCAAATGTGTCGTACCATACAACACTCTCCACATGATCAACCTTTTCTATCTTCGCCTTAAGTTTGGCAACATCATTCGGAGCCATATCCTCAACGATTATGAAAGAGAACGCTCCTTTTCCGAACTCATCCATGAGTTCCTTCTGCCCTTTTACCGTATCCATGTTTTCCGGAAGGTAATCAAGCATGTCATAATTAACTCTTGTTGCCGCATAACCGAGCACCGAAGGCACCATGAGAAGTACCGTTATTATCAGTATCGGAATACGGAATCTTACGATAAATCTTGATAGTTTCACGTTAAGACCTCCTCTTGGAAGTGATTGTTGTTTGATTTCTTTTTCGAATACAGTAATAATCCCGCATTGTGTTTTTATAAACGGTCACATTCCGTGCACGTGTCTGAAAATGCGACACGCGTGGGGCATCTGTCTAAATTTGCAGCAAAAAACACCCTGTCTGCCCAATAAGGTAAACAGGGTGCTTTGTTTTTATTATCGATATTTAATTGTTCTCCCTCGCGTTACAGTAAGAGACAGGGATTGTATTTCATTTTGTCATTTCTCGCACCTCGAGATCATCTCTTCCGCATGACCGCGTTTCAACTCACATAAGCGTTTAAATGATACTCTGATGTCATCTTTCATTCCGTTTTCCATCCAGGCCATGACCTGTCCGAAGCACTCGCATTTATAATACTGAAAAATGATCCTTCTGTCGTTTTCGTTAACCTGAACTTCTCCGAAAACCGTCTCGCAGTACTTTGTTATCGCATAATCACAGGCTTCCCAAAGATAATGCTCATATATTCCACGGTCTACCGATCTGAAGATATGAAGTATCGCGCTTTTATAACTTTCCGCAAAAGCAACTACCGCAAGCAGGCTGTCTTCGAGAGAAGAAAAAGAAGGATACTCTTCTATGATTTTGTCGAGGCTTTCCTTTATCAGTTCCTCGAGAAGTGTGGGAAGGTCCTGGTAATGATAATAAAACGAATTCCTGTTTATCCCGCATCTCGAAACGATCTCCTTGACCGTGATCTCGTTATAAGGCTTTTCTTCGAGCAAAGTGACAAATGTCTGCTTTATGGCATTTTTTGTAAAATTAGCCAAGCCGGCACCTCCTCCCATCATGTGTTTTTTCGGTTCCGCTCCTCCATCTTATCAAAGAGGCTTCGTCATGTCGAGTTTTTGTTTTGGGTTGAAATCAACAGATGATATATAGTAGAATACTTATGCTGTGTTTATTTTACTCACAACGAAAATTAACGGCTCATATTTTGCGTTTTCCGCGAAATAAAGTAGAGCCTGATACATAGTCATGTATTGGGCGAGGAATCAGAAGCGGTTAAAAAACCGCTTCTAACGAAATAAGGAAGAAAAAGGGGTCAAGCTATGGGAAAAAGATCTGTCAAAGAAAACAAAAACATTTATCAGGTAAGTCGTGAGAATCTGGAGCTGACGAGGGAAAAAGCCTCGGATCTCATGGTATTCATGTCCGCAGACAGGATTGAGAAGATTGAGAGTGAGAAATCGCTCCCTCATCCCGACGAGATCCTCGCGATGGCCGAAGCATACAAGGCTCCCGGTCTGTGCAATTATTTCTGCTCTCACGAATGCCCGATCGGCATGAAAAACGTTCCCGAGGTCAGACTCAAGGATCTCTCGCAGATCGTCCTTGAGATAATCTCGTCTCTTAATCATTTTGATAAAGAAAAGGACAAACTCATCAACATCTCAGTGGACGGTGAGATCACCGAAGAAGAGTATGATGAATTTGCCCTGATCGAAAAACATCTTGATGACATCTCGCTTTCGGTACGTTCTCTCAGGCTCTGGGTTGACCAGACGATCGCGAACGGTCATATAGATAAGACGCAGCTTCAGGAAGCAAGAGATAAAGTACACGGTTAAATTTTCGGTCAGATCTGCTTTCTGACTATGAGATAGTCAGATTTGTTTTCTGACTATGGTGTACTCGTTTCCGGCACGGTAGTACGGACATCCCGTTCGTGAGTCACCGGCCATGCGCGCGTAATCGTCCTCGTCGATAAAGCTTTCGACGCAGTAATACTCGCCGTATTCGTCATCATATTCATAGTACATGCACCCGTCACACGATGGGTGCATGATCTTTTTTTCTTTATCGTTTTTGTTCATCCATGTCCTCTCTTACTTAAGTTCGTATATCAGGTTGGCTCCGATATAAACACACACAAGCGCAGCGCTGTAAAGAGCTCCTCCGATCATGTCGGTAAGCCAGTGAACTCCGCAGAACAGCCTGCAGATCACAACGACCACCGCAAGGAACGCCAGTATCGTCGAAAGTACGAAGGAGATCCTCCTGTCTTCGATCACCCTGCCGATCGCAAAGATTGCGGGAACAAAGATGCATACCGCAAGAAGCGTGTGCGAAGAAGGGAAGGAAGACTCAAGTGTTCCGTCCGCCTCCAGCACCGGTCGCATATTGACAGCAAACTTATCGAAAACAACATAAAGTATCCCTACGATCACATAGAGAACACCCATACTGAGCACGCAGTAGTCAACCCTGAAGATCTTCTTTCTCTTGATGAGCTGGTAAACCCCGAGTACCGCAAAGCAAACCGCCGTCACGATAGCCAGTATGCCGCCGAACTCCGAGATCCCGTAAAGCACACGATTGATCGTGTACACTCCCGGAACGTCCGAAAAGAACGCTTCCGCGAATGCTATGTTAAGACCTGCCAAGCCGACTGACGATTCATTCGGTCCGATCGGCCTGACGTCTATCCCTGCGACCATGATCGTAAAAAGAACCGCTGCCGCCATAAGGCCGATCCCGATGTAAGTAAATCTCTTTCCCAAGCTCATTTTTAAACTCTTTTCTTCCCGGTTTTACCGGGTATTCTTTTTCTTTGTCAGTGCCACAGCGGGAAAGCACTCGGCGTTTCCTCTGTGACAAAACATTACTTCACGTTATTATTATATCAGCTCCGGCACGTACCCGTCCTCAAAGAGCATGTGCATCGTGCCTCCGAAGATATTGTAGCCGAGCTTTGTGTAAAGCCCGACCGCGTAGGTGTTCACACCGTACACAAAAAGCGTCGCCTCTTTGTAGCCTTTCCCCGCGAGGAATGCACACACTCCTCTTAAGAGCTCTTCCGTGACACCGAGCCTGCGGTACTCTTCGATACAGAAGATGTTCTCGGTCGAAACGCTCAGAGGTCCGTTCTCCCAGGTTGAAACCGCCGCAACGACCCTGCCCTTCACTCCCGCGATGAACTGGATCCCGTTCTGTTCTCTGAGCCTGTAGATCAGCTCATTCTCGCTGTCCGGAACACCGAACACGCTCCCGTTGGCCTCAAAGTATCCTTCAAGTCCGTCAGCCGAACCGTCAGAGCCTATTCTGACCGCTTTGACATCGATCCGCTCTGAGACGCCTTTTCTGTTTTTGATCTCAAAAGAAAAGCTTCCGTCACCGTCCTCCGGGACGACCTCCGTCAGATCCTTGCGCATGCGGTACATAAAGTACTGCGCCCTGAAGCCGAACGACGCCAGGAAGCTCATATATTCCGTCGACGAAGGCGAAGCAAACGTCCTGAGGATGATCCTCTTGTCCGGCTCTTCTTCACAGATCCGCCTGTAATCCTCGATCAGCGTGTCGATAAGGAGCGCGCAGATCTCAATCTCGTCCTCACCCGAAACGGCCTGATACTCCATGTTCAGATATCCCGGATGCTGCAGGTCGGCGCTCTGATAAGTCGAGGTAGCCATAAGGAAGCATACTCCCACGGGATGTCCTTTTTCGAGCGCAACGCTTATGGTGCCCGCCATCACGTCGCCGTGACCGACGATCTCTTCCCAAAGCGAACGAAAGCGCTTCTTTACTTCGTCCGAAAAGCTCTCATCATATCTGCATATGTCAATCACTTTTAAAGCCTTTCTGTCATTTGAACGCAAATGTGATCTTTCCCTCCGGTGATACTCGCAGTTCACCGTATGTACCCAAACCGCCCTTAACTACTCCTATCGGCACTTCCTTGCTCCGACCGTTAAGGACTACACTGTCCATCGGCTCGGTTTCGCCTTCGTAGGAGCAGATAAAAGCATCCGCATCCGTGGTCTGCTGTGCCAGGTCTACAATGTTGGCGGTCTCACCCGAGCGAAGTCCGGAGATGACCACGACTATATCGGCACCTTCGCTTTTGCAGGCGTTGATACTGTTCTGAATCGTATCTGCGAGGAATGAGCTCGATCTGCCGCAGAAACTGTAGGCGATACGTCCGTCCTCAATAAAGAAATCGCTGTGGCTGTTCTGCACCGCTATGTCCGTAACGGCCACATAACCGATCCTGACACTTCCGATCTCGGTCACATCAAATCGGGCCACTTCCTTTGTGATGTCATCCGAGAAACCGCTGTAACGGAAATTGCAGGACATGCTGCGGGGTCCCTCTGCAGCGAGCATCTGCCTGATACCGTCGATCCCGAAATCAAACTCATGACCGTTAAGAACGACATGACTGTATCCTGCCGAACGCATGGCCTTTAACGTCCCCAGAGCCGTCTCCAAAGAAGCCGACCCGTCCGCACTCACATGGTTTCCGCAGTCAACGATATCCACAAGTATGTCTGACTTTTTAAGCTCTTCCGCACGTTCCGATACCGCTTTCAGATCCGCTTCTGTTTTGGCTTCTCCCATGAGATTGCCGGTAAACAGGATCGTAATCTCCTCATGCTTTGTATCTTCGACCGTTTCTTCATCCGTCACGGGTTCCACAGGAGCAGCGGTCTCCTCCGAAGAGCAGGCGCAGCAAAGGACTGCCACGATCGTCAAAAGAAGCGCGATAATGCGGTTTTTCATATTGTTTGCCATTAAAAAAGCTCCCTTTTGCTTCATTATTTCCCTGATACAGTATAATGTTCATGTCTCTCTTTCACAAGTCCTTTTTACCCCCTCAGTCCGGAGTCTCCGAAAAAACAGACCCAGATCCGCCGCGCAAGAAGTCTTTTCACACTGCAAAGCAAAGCATTTGTCAGTTGTATAAAAAAGAACAAGAGTGAACATCTAATAATGTGTAATTGAAATGCGCAAAAAAAGAATCTATAATAAACTACAGATCAGGAAACGGCCGGTATGCCGTTTTTACAGCTTTTTATTTCATCAAGAGGAGGGTTTAGCATGGCAAACGAAATTGTAGAAGGAATTGCGGGCACTGTTGCTAACGAAGCGGCAACCGAAGCTTCGTCGGGCGGATTCTTTACAGAGGACTTTCTCGGATTTCTTTCTGAAAAAGGAACGGACATACTCCTGAGTTTTCTCGGAGGTCTCGCACTTCTCTTTATCGGGATCAAGATCTCAAAAAAGATCGTCAAGATCATCGACAAAAGCAAAAGGGTTCAGAAGATCGAACCGAGCGTCAGGACCTTTTTGCGCAGTGCACTCACAGTAATACTCTATGCTGCCGTGATCTCCAGCACTGCTATCATCTGGGGTATCCCGACCACATCTTTCATGACCGTGTTCGCTTCGGCCGGTGTGGCTGTCGGACTTGCCCTTCAGGGTTCGCTCTCCAATCTCGCGGGCGGTATCATGATACTGCTCTTCAAACCGTTCAAGGTCGGTGACTACATCGAAGGTGCATCCTGCGCAGGTGTCGTTCAGGAGATAACGGTTATGTACACAAAGCTGCTCACCGTCGACAACAAGGTGGTGGTTATCCCCAACGGAACACTCACAGGTTCAAACGTCACGGACTATTCGACGATGCCCTTAAGGCGTGTCGATCTCATGATCAGCGCTTCCTATAGCGACGATATCGAGAAGGTCAAGAGCGTCATACTTGAAACGGTTAACGCTCATGAGCTCGTTCTTAAGGATCCCGAACCTTTCGTCCGTCTGTTCGCACATAAAGAAAGCTCCCTTGATTACACCGTGAGGGTATGGACCAAGGGAGAGGATTATTGGACTGTTTATTTCGATCTGACCGAAAACATCAAAAAGGCCTTCGATGCACAGGGCATCTCGATCCCGTTCCGTCAGCTCGATGTTACGATCAAGCAGTGATCAGATGCGAGACATCCAGGTCATCGCGAGATCGGGCCACATCGCCACGTCCTCGTACATCTTTACCTTGTCAGCCGGGCTGAGCGGCATTTCTTCCCCGTTTTGAGACGTATCACCCGACGTCTCATCACTAAGGCCTTCGTCCGCTCTCGCTTCTTCGGTGACGGGATCGGGGAACTGGGCCTTCAGCTCCGCAACTCTTTCAGGAGAAACATTGATCCCCTTGCCGGCTTTTACGGCTTCGATAGCATTCTCAAGCTGCTCCATCGTCGAATCGGAGAATTCGCCCTTAAAGAACGCCTCATTGGGAACAGACAGTCCGTGGAAGCCGGTCGGGAAAACATAATGTGCGTAATATATCCCTTTTTCTCTTAATGCTTTTGCAAACAGATAGCTGTTTTCAACGGGGACAAGATTGTCGTCCCTTGTCTGCCACAGGAAGCAGGGAGGCGTGTCTTCGGTCACATGCTTTTCCAGCGAGAAGTACTCCTTAAGGTCCTCGGGCAGGTCGCGTCCGATGAGCGCCTGTGCCGAGTAGATGTGGGTAAACTCTCCCAATGTGATCACGGGATACGAAAGGATCACGCCGTCAGGTCTGGCAGAGATCTGGTCATAGGCGGGATTGGGATCCTTAACATCCCCGTGGTGAACCGCCAGGCTTCCGCAGACATGCGCACCTGCCGAGAAGCCGCACATAAAGATCTTCTTTCCGTAAATGCCGTAGATTTCCGCTCTGCTCCTGATAAACCTGAGAGCCCTGGCCGCATCGTTCATCGGCTGATAAAGGAGCGGTACCGACATCGTAATGTCGGCCGTGTATGTAAGAATAAAGACATTCATCCCTCTGTCAAAAAACTCCATCGCAGGAATCTCGGCTTCGTGAGAAACGACCATACAGTACCCGCCTCCGGGAACGATGATCATACAGTCATGCTCTGCTCCGTCCTCATGAAGGTACGCCCTGATGTTGGGAGTGAAACCGTACGCCGCCCTGTAGGTGTACTCGCCTTCCTGCCATATATTTTCCCTGAAACTCTTCATGATCAAAACCCCTTTGGATCGACAAGCAGACAGTCTTCTGCCCGACATAATAATAAAGCCGGTTTTCCCGACTTTTATTATGCCGGGGAAAACCGACTTTTATTGTAGCATATTTTGATGTAAAGAACCATATGATCTGCCATCGTTTGAAGTTCCCGGATCTTCCGGAAGCTTGCTTTATTTTATTATTTCAAATACCGGCATGTATTCAAGAGGCGCTTTAACGCTTATGGTCCTTCCACCCTCAAAAACACTCTCGCTTGCTTTTCTTTCGCCCTCATAAGCGTTCTCACTTTCGTCACCTGAACCGGTGTGAACAAGCTTCCACTTACCTGCCGGCAGGTAGACCTCTCGCTCAAACTGATCGTAATGAAGGATCGGAGCCACAAGATACTTCGGGCCGAACATGTACTGATCCGATATATCCCAGCACTTTTCGTCTTCGGGGAATTCGTAGAACATCGGCCGTATGAGCGGTGAGCCGTTAGTGCTTGCCTCCTCGTAAAGCGACTTGATGTAGTCATGCATCCCGAGTCTGATATCGAGGTATTTCTTCATAATGCGATAGTTTTCTTCGCCGTAGCTCCAAAGCTCGTTGGGCTGCCCGGTGTTCATGTAGCCTCCGCCGCGCTCCCTGTCGTCAAGCCTCGGTATTGTGTAAGGCCCACGGTCGCCGTGCATCCTGAGCACAGCCGAATAAACAGCGAACTGGTACCAGCGGATGAGAAGCTGCCTGAACTCGGGGTCACTCACGTCATCGGTCATAAAGCCGCCGATATCGGTCGTCCACCACGGGATACCCGCTATTCCGATATTGAGACCTCCGCAGATCTGATCTCTGAAAGCCTCAAAGGTTGAAGGCACATCACCCGACCAGACAACATTGCCGTATTTCTGCGAACCCGCCCATGCACACCTCAAAAGGTTTACAACAGGCTTGTCCGACTCTTTCTTCATCGCATCATAAAAGATGCGGCTGTACATCTGTGGATACATGTTGCTCAGCTCAAGCGCCGGGCCATCGCAGTAACGGTAGTGATCATAATCATAAACGGTCAGATCCGGCTCGGAGTTGTCAAGCCAGAACGAATCGATCCCGAGATCGTAATAATTCTTTTTACAGATGTTCCAGACATACTCGGCAGTTTCCGGATTGAAGGGGTCGATCTCGACGCAGTCGCCCTGGAAATCATATGTCTGCACCGATCCACGCTCGGTCCTCATAAGGAGTCCCGCCTCGGTCATGGGGTAGAAATTCTCACTTCTTCTGTCGACGGAGGGCCATACCGAAACGATGACCCTGATCCCCATGGAGTGAAGCTCATCGATCATGGCTTTCGGGTCGGGCCAGTACTTCGGATCGAATTTCCACTCGCCCTGAAGCGTCCAGTGGAAGAAATCGATAACGATCTGGTCGATCTTGATGCCTTCAGCCTTGTACTTTCTGGCAACCTCAAGAACTTCTTCCTGCGTACGGTATCTGAGCTTACACTGCCACAGTCCCATCAGGTCTTCGGGGAATTCACCGGCTCTGCCTGTAACAGCCGTGTAGTTTTCAAGTATCTTCTTCGGGGTGTCGGCAACTGTGATCCAGTAATCCATCTCCTTTGTGGCTGATGCGATCCACTCGGTGTAGTTCTTTCCGAAGGTAACCTTGCCGACAGCGGGATTGTTCCAAAGGAAGCCGTATCCGAGCGACGAAAGCGCGAAAGGCACCGAAGCCTGCGAGTTGCGCTGCGCAAGCTCAAGAACACAGCCCTTAAGCTCCATGCAATCCTGCTGGTACTGTCCCATTCCGAAGATCTTCTCTCCGTCGTTTGCTTCAAATTTAACATTAAGAGAGAACTCGCTCCCGCCGATAATACCCTTCCACTCGCGGTTCACGATCTTGAGGCACCTGCTCTCTTTCGAGATCGTACCGCCGTAGAAGCGGAAGTATTCACGCAGTATGAGTCTGTCGTCCCTAAAAAATGTGATGATGCCCGCGAAGTTGACAACAGCCTTAAGTCTGCCGTTGGTGATCGTGGCAAGGGGCTGCTTCGTTACGGAGCCGTCAACGTTTTTGATCTCTTCTTCGGAGAAAAAGATGGTCGGCTCGGACTCTCCGGGCTGTTCGGTGAGTGCCCGGTCCCTGCCCGTAAAGTCTCGCTGCATGGTTGCCCTGACACGCAGGGAATCCCTGCCCCATACCCTGATCTCGAGCATTTCACCGCCGCGGTAACATAAAAGTGCTCCGTTCTTTTCTTCGAATCTCATGCCTTCAAATCTCCTGCTTTGCTTTCTCTAATGCTGCGATTACCAGAGTTCCGTCTGTTCAGGATTTTATGTTATGTATATGATGTGATGATATTAGCGAATCTGGGGAGCGCGAGTGAAACATATCCGTGTTTCGAAGATTC